>NZ_CP011454.1:3972184-4344368 GCF_000695095.2 Gemmatimonas phototrophica
GCTGATGGTGTTGCCCACCGTGGCCGCGTCGCAGTCGGCCAACCCGCGCTTTGGGCGGTGGCTGCTCAAGAGTGATGCGCTCGCCCCCATCAGCAACATCATGACGTACGAGCCATTTGGTGAGACGGGCATGAAGGTCACCATTCAGGCGGTGAACGCCAAGGGCGACACCACGCGCTGGTGGTACACGACCGCGTTCGACGGCCGCGAAATGCCGGTTACGGGGAACGCGTCGCAAACGCACGCCGCAGTACGCACGATCTCGCCCTTCGTGAACGAGATTGTCAACCTGAACAACGGCCGGATCACGCAGCGGCTCACCAATGTGCTGTCCCCCGACCACAACACGATTGCCGTGATCTACATGCGCCAGGATGCGGCCGACAAGACCACAGCGGTCACCTTTGCGACGTACCTGCGCATTCCTTGAAGCGGAGAATGTCCATGCGCCCCTTGCTCCTGCTTGCGACAACCACGGCCGTTGCCACTGCGCTGCGCGCCCAACCCGCTCCGTACGACCTGCTTCTGCGCGGCGGCACCGTTATCGACGGCACCGGACGCCCAGGGGTGGTGGCCGATGTTGCCGTTCGCAACGGTGTGATTGTGCGTGTTGGCGACCTCTCCAGGGTCCGTGCCACAACGGAACTGGATGTGCGCGGCCGCATGGTCGCTCCGGGCTTCATCAACGTGCACAGTCATGCCGATGTGCGTGGCCTGGCAACAGCGGCCAACATGCTCACACAGGGCGTGACCACGGAGTTACTCAACGCCGATGGCGGCGGGCCGTTGGATCTCACTACGCAGGCGGCGCAGGTGCAGCAGAGTGGACTGGCTGTCAACGTCGCGGCCAGTGTGCCCTTCAACAGCATCTGGGCGGCGGTGAACGGTGCGTCCAATACCCGTCCCGACAGCGCGCAGCGGGCCCGCATGCGGTCCATGGTACAGCAGGGGCTCGCCGCCGGCGCCTTTGGCATCTCGGCGGGGCTCGACTACAAACCGGCGTACTTCGCCTCCGTGGCTGAGGTAACGGATGTCCTCGGCGTGGCGGCGCCGTGGCGGACGTTCTTGACCAACCACGATCGGCTCACGCCGGAAAGCGGCTTCAATTCGCTGGTCGGGATGCACGAAACCATGGCGATTGGCTTTGGCACGTCGCTGGTGCCCGTGTTCACCCACATGAAGCTGCAAGGGCGCACGCAAGGGAACGCGGCCCGAATTCTCGACACCATGCATGTCGAATCGCGCCGCAATCGCTGGGTGGCCGGTGATGTGTACCCTTACCTGTCCGGGCAGACAATGCTGGTGTCACTCATCATCCCCGGTTGGGCGCAGGATGGTGGGCTCGCCCCCATGCGCGCCCGCTTTGCCGATCCGGTGCAGCGGGCGCGAATTGTGCGCGAATCGGACGACGCCATTGCCGCCCGGTTCACCGGGGCGGCGGGCATACTGCTGGGCGATGATGGCAGCACGTTGCAGCAGTACATGATGGCGCAGCAGATCACATCACCGGGCGAGGCGGTGGTGCGCATTCTCGAGACGCGCATGCCGTCGGCCATTCTGGGGTTTGGCGCCGAGGCGGATCTGGCGCAGTTGATTGCCGATCCCGACATCGCCATTGCCTGTGATTGCGGAGCGGCCGCGGCGCAGCGCGTTTCGCATCCTCGCTACTTCGGGACCTTCCCGCGTGTGCTGGGCCGCTATGTGCGTGAGCAGCGAGTGCTGTCCTGGGAAGCGGCCATTCGCAAGATGACCTGGCTGCCGGCCTCCCTCATGGGGCTGCTCGACCGGGGACTTATTGCCCCGGGCATGGCTGCCGACCTGGTAGTGTTTGACTCAAGTACCGTCATGGATCACGCCACGTACGCCAACCCCACGGCGCCCTCCACCGGTGTGGTGCATGTGGTGGTGAATGGCACGCTGGCGCTGCGTGAGGGTACGCCCACTGGTGCACAGGCAGGGCGCACGCTGCTCCGTCCGACCGAGGGGATCAGCCGGCCAGCCGCGATGCTCACGCAGACGGATACCGACCAGCGGGTGCGGAACGCGATTGCCGTGGCCATGGGGACGAACCAGCGATTCACCATCACCGCGACCGGTATTCCGCAGCGCGCTGGTCAGTGGTGGAGCGTGACCGGGGTGGGAGGCTTCAGCGCCCGCGAAGAGCGCCCGTTTCTCGTGGTCTACGACGACAAGGATCCCCGTCAACCCGGTCGAGCCACCGTGTCGGTGTGGCTGGACGGGCAGTACAGTACGCAGCCGCTACGCGCGCGGTGACGATACAAACGCTTCCTGCACAATTTCCCATCCCATCGCGCCCAACTGCCATTCGGCGGTGTAGCGCCCCTCTTCCACGTGGGCGCGCCCCTTGACCCGCCACCGCCCCACCCAGTGGCCGATTTCGCTGGCGTGGGTGCCATCGTCGGCAATGGTGATTTTGTCGGGCGTGCGGACGTAGCCGCCAACGCCGGTCTCAGCCATCTGTTTTTCCCAGGCCTCGCGGTTGGCTGCCTTGCCACGCAATTCAGGGCCGCCAGCGACCTGTACCACGATGTCGTCACTCATGAAGGAGATGACGTAGTTGGCATCGAGTGATGCGATGGCGGCGTTGGACTGACGGCGCAGTGCACGAATATCGGCGGAATGGTCTCGCATACGGGGAATATCACACCGAGCACCCCAGATAAAAACAGAAAGCGCCGAGCAGTCATGCTCGGCGCTTCCCTGTGCCATCCGCAGAGAACTTGTCGGCCTGAGGCCGCGATGGCGCCTGCTGCCATCTAAGTCCGCGTTGGCACCCGATTGGCAGGAGCTCCAGATCCTGCCAACGGTGCGTTCCACACGGAGGTGGAATGAAGCAGCGGGTCAATGCACGCGGTGCCTTCTCGCTTCGCCTCTCAAACCTCGAGGAATCGGGATCGATCCCCGACCCGCCGAACCATCGTGGAGGCATCGCCCTCACTCTGCACCACAAACATGGTATTGGCGGAGACGGTGCACCATAGGGAAAACCCGGACACTGGGTCTACCACTGCGGCAGCGGCCACCTCAACCGGTGGTACCGAACTGCCGCGTGAACTTCACAAAGATACTGCGCTGCTGCGGGCGAACCCAATTGAAGAATCCGGTCGCATCACGGCCATCGTTGAGCACGACGAAGAGGCCGGTGCCGGCCGTATTGAGCCAGCCGAAGCGTACGTTCGCGGACCAGATGCTTTGCTGATTGTTGTACTGCGTCAGCGTTTGTACGAAGATGCGCGGCGTGAAGAAGTAGTTGAGTCGCACGGCCTGCAGCGTCCGCTTGAAGTTCCCTTCCGGCAGGCGGACATCGTTGTGGTCCACCGTGAGTGAGCCGGAGAAAGTGGCGCCGCGACGGACCGTGAGGGTGCCGCTCCCCCCGTTGCGTGTGCCCGTCCAGAAGTTGCCGAAGTCGAAGCGACCAGTGGCCGTGATGTTTTCGCTGGGGTCGGTGGTGTAATCGAAGCCCAACGTGCCCCACTGGTACTGGCCCGCTGGCAATACCACTCCTGGCGAGATCTCAAACGGCTGCGTGAGTCCTTCCTGCGAGATGTTCCATTCGGGACCGAAGCGTGAGCTGTTGGCGAACTCGATTTCCGTCACGTCGATATGCCAGTATCCCGTTTGGCGAAAGCCATCTTCGATATCGTAGAAGCCGCGATAGCTGACGTGCGGATTCCATTGCCGAAACCATGCCCACTCCGGCTTGCGCCAGAGATACATCGCCATGGCGTCGAAGGCCCGGTATCCAGCGGGACGACTCATGAAGCCCACTTCCGGATTGAAATCTTCCCCGATCTGCGCGACCCGCGCGTTTGCGTTGAAGACGTTCGTGGCGAATGCCGCCCGCGCACTGTATGCCATGTCGTCTCCGGCACGCCCCGGCGTGGAGGTCTTCGCGGCCCACACATCGGTGGTCCACTTCTGCCCCAGTCCCCAGCGACCATCAATGGCAAACGTGCGATTCACATTGCCCGCGTCTTCCGTGGAAAGACGCTGCACGGCCATGAGCCCCAGACGCGAGCGCGCGCCAACTTCCCGTATGGCACGCGCGACGGAATAGGATTGGCCGGAGGTTCCAGCTTCCGGTGCGTCGGTCACCATCTGCAACAAACCAATGGTCGTATTTCCCACACGTCCCGACAGTCGCCCACCACCGAGAATCGGTTGCGGCGTTCCAGTCTCGGATATCCCAATGCGTCGCGTGAAAAAGAGATCCACCGCCTGTGGCGTGCCGGCGGAGAACACGCCGGCGTTTTCGAGGAAGAACGGCCGTTTTTCCGGGAAGAAGATCGGGAAGCGCGTGAGGTTCACCCGTTGATCATCCACTTCGACCTGCGCGAAGTCGGTGTTCACGGTGAGATCGAGCGTCAGCGCCGGGGTAACCCCGTACTTGATCTCTCCACCAAACTCTGAGGGAGAGGTGGACGACTTGAGACCACTGTTCCAGCGCGCCTGATTTGACGTCAGCACGTAGGGGGTCACCGTCTGAATACGCCGCACGGGGAGCGTGAGCTCCGCCAGATTACCGGCCAGCGACAGACGATAGAGGTTGAACTGGCGGGGAATGAACGACCAATACAGCTCTTCGTTCTTGCGACGAATCATACGTGCCACATTCAGCCCCCACGTCTGCTCGCCATTCGCCGACTGGTAACGCAACGTGGAGTACGGAATGCGGAACTCCGCACTCCACCCCAGAGAGTCCACCGTTGTCGCCACCGCCCAGCTGGCGTCCCAGTTCACGTTGAAGCCGCCCATGGCGCCGGCCTGCATACGGTTCTGCCCAGGCACGTTGGTCCCCCCCCCTTCGCCTTCCCGGATCACCTGCCCATCGTACTCAATGCCCGCCGGCGTGGTCGCAAAGACGAAGCCGTTCTGATGATCGTGGTAGGTGTCGAAGATGAACGCGACGTAATCGCTGTTCGCGAGCGTCACGTCGCGGATCTTTTCTCCGGGGATGATGAGCGACGGCTGCCGATCATACATGCGGGCGCCGATGTACAGATACTTGCCATCGCTGGCGAAGCGTACATCGGTGCGCTCAGACGCGGGCACCCCTTCGTTCAGTTCGCGCTGCACGAATTCGGAGACCGGGGTACCCTGTTGCCACAGTGCCTCATCGAGCCGGCCGTCAATCACCGGGGTCGCTCCGTCGGCCATCTTGATCACATTGACCGTGGGACGCGGGCGGGCACGCGCAGCGCGGGCAAAGGAATCGGCTACCGCGGCGTCAAGGCGCATGCCGCCAGCCGGCGGTGCAGGTTGCGCGGCGGCACCGGAGGCGGTGAGCGCAATGGCAAGACCGGCCAGAGACAACCGGGAGGTGCGGGAGGGGAGCGTCGGCATGTGATGCGGTAGGGTGTGAGGCGGAACCTCCCAATGTACGCTTTCCGGCGGCCAACCGTTCGGCGGGCATAGCGCCTCCGAAGCCCAGACCACGCCTTGCCGATCGCCGGTGGGAGTCTGCACTGGACAGAACGGCTCCACGGCAGCCGATTACCCCTATGTCTTCTGACCCCTCTTCCCGTCGCCAGTTTCTGGCGTTCTTGGCCGCCAGCCCACTCGCGGCGGCGGCTGGCATTGATGGCGAATGGCTGGCCCGTCTGGGCTACTCCACGGCGGCCAGCGACGCGGTGCTGGGGGCCGCCGATACAATGGCGTCACGCGCGATGGGCACGCACGGCGTGCTGCAGCCGCCGTTGATCAGCAAAGCGGCGGATGCGCTGGATGTGTTCGACTTTGAAGGCGTGGCCAAACAGAACATTCCGGTGGCGCACTGGGGCTATCTCATGACGGGCACCGATGACGACGGCACCATTGCCGCCAATCGGGCCGGCTTTGATCGCTATACGCTCAAACCGCGCCGACTGATCGACGTAAGCAAGGTGGACGCCAGTGTCTCGTTCTACGGAACCCGATATCCATCCCCCATTGTGATCAATCCCCTGGGGAGTCAGAAGGCGTTTCACAAGGAAGGGGAGGTCGCCGTTGCCAAGGCGGCGCGGGCCAGAGACCACCTGATGGTACTCTCTACCGTGGCGACCACGTCCATTGAGGACACCATTGCGGCCCGTGGTGGCCCGGTGTGGTTCCAGCTGTACCATCAGAGCGACTGGTCGGTGACGAAGCAGATGGTGAAGCGCGTGGAGCGTGCGGGTGCGCCCGCCATTGCCTTCACGGTGGACCTGCTGGGCGGCAGCAACCGCGAAACCATGATTCGCGAGGCGCGCAAGGACACCCGTGATTGCATCAAGTGCCATATGGGTGGCGCGCCGCTGCCGGGGGTAAGCGGACGGGTGGACGACCGCGACAACCGCCGCAAACCCAATCTGGTGGGCTACGAGAAACTCCCGCCGCAGCTCGAGAAGGGGACTCCCACGTGGGAGTTTGTGGATCGCCTCAAGCAGAGCACCGGCATGAAGGTGCTGCTCAAGGGCATCGTGACCGCCGAAGATGCCGCTCTTGCCGTTGAACATGGCGTCGACGGACTCTTCGTCTCCAATCATGGCGGACGCGCCGAAAACTCCCGACGCGCCACCATTGTCTCCTTGCCCGAAGTGGTGATGGGTACCGGCGGCAAGATCCCCGTGATCTGCGACGGTGGGTTCCGCCGAGGCACCGACGTGTTCAAGGCCATTGCTCTCGGCGCCACCGCCGCCGGTATTGGCCGGCCCTACATCTGGGGGCTCGGCGCCTTTGGACAGGAAGGGGTGGAAGCGGTGCTCGCCATTCTGCGCAAGGAGTTTGAACTCACCATGAAGCAGAGTGGCACCACGTCGCTGTCACAGATCAACGTGCGGCACATCGGGATGGCGTAACGTCCAGGCGGTCCACAACATCCACACGGACTGCGCCACCACCACGGCCCCGAACCCCTGCACATCCAGGCGCAGATGCCCGCTGGCCATGCCCAGCCCCTGGGCAGCCGACACGATTATCCCCAGCAACCAGAGCCCACGCGGAAAACGCCCGTGGGCACGCATCGCGAGCGACCAGAAGAGGAACGCCATGGACGTGAGTCCCACGAACACCTTGGCGAAGGCTTGATTGATCGTGCCGGTATAGTGCAACTGCTGCAGGAAGAGCTCGCGATCGCTTCCAGCGGCTGACACAAGGCGCTCGGCCACGGCCGAGGCAATGAATCCGCTCGTAGCGGCGGCAATCATGATGGCAACCACTGCCAGCAGGTATGACACCGTGCCCGTCAGCGATAACACGGCCTGATGTCGCAGACGCCAGGCAACGGCCAGCATACCGGTGGTGAGGAGCGGCATGGCTCCAATGGCCAGCGCGTGCACGAAACGCCCAAGTGATGCTTGCAGGTGTGCCGACGGACCTTGCACCATATCGGCGCCCGTGGGATGAAACGCCATGGTGATGAGAATGGCCGCCGATCCGACCGCTAACGCAAGGGCTGCCTGTGAATCCCGTGACATGAATACTCCCGTAACTGGTTGCGGAGGCGTAGTGCAGTGCGAAGCTTTGGGGCTGGGCTGTGTAGCTCCGTGCACCTCGTTCCCGCGCAGGGTACTGCGCTTTCCATTGCTGCGTCTGCGATGTCGAACAAACCGCGGTCTGCTGTTCAACAACCCGGAGATGACGACGCTCGCGTCGAGCGGAGCCTCCGCGCGCTGCGCGTGGCGATTGCGGAGCTGTTGACGGAGCGCGCATTCAGCGACATCACGGTACAACAGATCATTGATCGGGCCGGTGTGGCCCGCGCGACGTTCTATGCACATTTCCGCAACAAGGACGATGTGCTGTACAGCAGCTACGAGCGCATGTTTCAGGGGATGGAAGCCCACCTCGATCGCGCGCCGTCGCGGCCGCCGCGGCTGGCACCCATGGCGGAGTTGCTCACCCACCTTGGTGAGTCCGGCACCGTGTTTGCGTCACTCAAGGCATCCGATCGGCTGGAGCCTATCTGGAGTCTGGGTAC
Organism: Gemmatimonas phototrophica; assembly: GCF_000695095.2. Taxonomy (NCBI): domain Bacteria; kingdom Pseudomonadati; phylum Gemmatimonadota; class Gemmatimonadia; order Gemmatimonadales; family Gemmatimonadaceae; genus Gemmatimonas; species Gemmatimonas phototrophica. Next base: position 3,980,142 of record NZ_CP011454.1, read on the forward strand.
CGATTTCCTGGCCGACATGATTGAACGACGCATGAACCGGTTTGGGGGAATGCCGGTGATGGACCCGCGACTGGCGGCGCGCATGCTGGCTGGCGCCTGCATCGAGATGACGAAGTGGTGGCTTGAGCATCCGGGACAACTCACGGCGCAGGAAATGGACGCCAACTTTCACACCATGGCCCGTCGCGTGTGTTCGGCGCCTGGCGTCGTGCGGTCATGAGGCGATGCGTGGGCACCTGGAAGGTGCGACTGCGTAGGCTGCTGCCCCTTTTTCTTGTGGTCCCGACAGGGCTGCTGGCGCAGTCCGCAACGGGGGCACCAGCACCAGCGCACGATCTGTTCGCTCCGCTGAAGAACATCGCCCTTGCCGGTGATCGCCCGCTGGTACTGACCGTGGGAGGACAACTGCGCTGGCGCGAAGAGTTCTTCCGCGGATTCAATACGCTTCCCCTGGCTGACGATCATGCGCAAACGCGCGTGCTGCTCACCACCGAACTCGTGGCGGGGCGGCGCACCGGCGCCTTCGCGCGTCTGTACGCCGAAGGGCGTGATGCACAGAGTTACGGTCGCAACTTGCCGGGTGGGGTGCGCAGCAACGACGCCGACCGTGCGGATTTTCAGACGGCCTACATTGATGCCGGGTATCGCAGCTCTCTGTTACGGGTAGGTCGCCAGGAAATTGGACTGGCACGCGAGCGCATGTTCGGAGCGCCGGACTGGTCCAACACGCGGCGCAGCTCCACCGGGGCCCGCTTGCAGCTGGTGCATAAAGCGTTCGCCCTGGAAGCGGTGGACGCACGTCCCATCATTGTGCGATTGCGTAAACCCAATGTGGCCGACAGCACCCAGCGCTTCCGTACCCTGTCCATTGGCAGCAGTGCGGGGGCGCGGCCGTTGGCACGCGGACTGCCTTCGCTGTGGCAGAGCTATTGGTACGAGCAGTCCGTTCGCCCGGCGTCAGGTCTGGCCAATCGTGCCTATCGCCTGACGAGCGGCGGTCGGGTGCAGTGGCAGTGGCGCACGGCCAAAACGCACGCCGTCAGTCACTCGCTGGAGTTTGAGGGCGCCCGGCAGTTCGGCACGGTGGGCACACGGGACATTCAGGCTGGCTTCTGGGTTGCCGAAGCGCAGTGGCAATTCAAGCGGGTGCTGGGAGCACCAACGCTGGCGTTGGGGGTGGAAGAAGCCTCCAGTGAGCGTCCCGGCACCAGCAATACGCTGGAAGTCTTCTCCGTGATGTATCCCGCGGCGCACCAGCACGGTGGTTACGCCGATGTGATTGGGCGCCCCAATGTCCGGGAGTTGCACGCCATCTCGCAGTGGAATCCACATCCTGCCCTGGATCTGCGTGGGGCGCTGTACTGGTTTGATCGCCTCCGGTTGGACGATGGCGTGTATACCAAACAGAACACCCTGTTCCGTGCCGCGGGCACGTCCCGAGCGCGCCATGTCGCGGAGGAAATCGACGTGACCGGTACCTGGCGGGCGACCACGCACCTGCGGGTCATCTTTGGCGGCGCGTTGGTGCTGCCTGGCGCGTTCCTGCGCGAAACGTTGGCCGACACGCAAACAGAGCGGTGGGGGTTCGTTGGCACTACCTTCGTATTCTAGACGTGCCATCACCACTTGCTCATTGATCATGTCCGACGACACTGCATTTCCACCCTGCCCGTCCTGCTCGTCGCCCTACACGTACGAAAGCGGCACGCTGCTGGTGTGCCCGGAGTGCGCGCACGAATGGACGGCCGGTCCGGCGGCGGCCGTGCCTGCGTCCGAGAGCACCAGCATCCGGGATGCCGTAGGCAATGTGCTGGCCGATGGCGATACGGTGACCGTGATCAAGGATCTCAAGATCAAGGGCACCTCCTCGGTGGTGAAGGTGGGCACCAAGGTGAAGAACATCCGTCTGGTGGGCGGCGACCATGACATCGATTGCAAAATCGATGGCATTGGCCCCATGAAGCTCAAGTCGGAGTTTGTGAAGAAGGCGTGACGCTCGCGCCATGGGAGGCGTGCCACAAAACGCCTCCCCGGTAGCGCGGAAAACCAGCGTACTTGATGCTGGCAATATCACAGTCGGCCGCAGCGCAAGCGCTGCCGGCGTCCAAGGCCTGCTGTGCAGCATCCTCCATGGCACCAACGCAGTGCGCAACGATATCCTGAGGGCCAGCTGCGACGGGCGATGAGTCATTGACCGTCAGCCCCCAGGCGGCGAGCGTGCCGTATACGGTTTCTCGCGCGTGCCCCTGATGCACCAACTGCTCAATGGAAGCGTCCCGTGCGTTTCGGATAATGGCGCCGAGTGCCGCGACATCGACACCTGACTTTTCCGACTTTCGCACATCCCGTTCCGCAAAGAATGCGTACACCAACGCCTGCCGCTGGGGACTGGCGAGACACTCCATGAACGCCGCGCTTTCGTACGCGCTCCCGCTCTCAAAGTCGAGCGTCACTGCAGCCTCAACGCAGTCCACGATGCGGGCGGGTGAATAGAGATTGCGATATGCCGAGGGCAATGTGGCCCGTGCCGCAGCGATCTCAGCCCCCGCCAACGAGGAATCCTGCAGCGCCTTTCCCTCTCGCGCGCGGCGCAGCGCACCACCCTCCCGCGCGAATGCGTGGGCGCGCGACATCGCCTCGACCACCGGTTGCTCATGCACGACATCCAGCAGACCGGCCTGCACCGCCTCATTGGCCGCCAGGCGGCGGGCAGTCAACATGAGATCGAGGGCCAGTGCAGCACCCGCCAACCGCGGCGCGCGCTGGGTTCCGCCGGCTCCCGGCAACAGTCCAAGCAATACTTCGGGGAAGGCGATCTCTACGGCGGGTGATGCCACCCGATAGTGGCACGCCAACGCTACCTCCAGGCCACCGCCCAGGGCCGGCCCCTGCATGGCCGCGACGATCGGCTTGCGGCACAACTCCATGCTGTTGCAGACCGTGTTCAACATGGGATCAAGCCGTGGACCGGCAAACTCCCGGATATCCGCGCCGCCAATGAACACCGTGCCGGTACTGCAAAGCACCATAGCACCCAGCGTGGCATCGGCTTCGAGTTGCTCCAGGGCGTCCATGAGTCCGACCCGAACGGCATGACTCAGCGCGTTGACAGGCGGATGGTCGATGGTCACCACGAGGACATCGCCGTCGCGGACGGTCTGTACCAGCGCAGTCATGTGTACTCAGTCCGGAATAACGGCCGTCACTTCAATCTCCACCTTCGCCCGTTCTTCCATGAGGGCCACCACCTGCACGGCCGTCATGGCAATGTCGTAGTGGCCGATGAGCTCACGAAAGGCCGCACCTATCCCCGGCAGCGCCTCACGATACTCATCGCGATTGGTGACATACCACGTCATGCGGACGATGTGGTGCGGTGTCGCCCCGGCTGCCGCCAGCACTTCCACGACATTGGCCAAGGCCTGTCGCGCTTGCAGTGCAAAATCATCCGTGTGAAAGATCTCGTGCTCGTCCCAGCCGATCATGCCGGCGACATGGATCTGTTGCCCGCGCGCCGCCACGCCATTGGCGTACCCGCGGGGCCGCTTCCAGCCTACGGGGAGAAGTGGGGTATTCATGCAGACTCCGTCGGTGTCGCCATGAACGTTTCGATGGCGTCGCGCAGATCAGTGGGAAAGGCCATGGAGCGATGGGTGTCGAGATTGGTGCAGACAATGACTTGTCGCGCCTCAACACGCACGCCGTTGGGACCGTGCACCATGAGCTGCAGGGTGAGGGATTTGTTCCCGAGCTGTTCCACTTCGAGGCCGAGTGTAATGAGGTCGCCCATGGTGCTGATGGCCCTGAAGTCTGTTTCGAAGCGCACGGTGGGGAGCCCCACCCGTCGGGGGCCCAGCAGGTCACCGTACGCGATGCCAAGCCCTTCAGTGACCCAGTCATCGACGAGATTCTGAAACATCACGTAATACTGCGCAAAGAACACGATGCCAGCCGGATCGCAGGCGCTAAAGGGCACCCGCATCTGTTTGGCGAAACGGGGACGCGCTGGAGAGGTCTCAGCCAATGTGAGGACGGTCATGGCGCATACCCCGACTCAAGTTCGTGCAGACGGAAGCGCTGCAACTTGCCGGTCGTCGTTCGCGGCAGCTGCGCCACAAACGCCACAGCGCGCGGATACTTGTACGGCGCCACCGACTGTTTCACGAAATCCTGCAATGCTTTTACCATGGCGCCATTTCCTTCGTAGCCGGGACGCAGTACCACATACGCCTTGACGATCTGCCCGCGCTCCGCGTCGGGGACGCCGTACACGCCGCATTCGGCCACTGCCGGATGCAGCAGCAGCACATTCTCCACTTCCGGGCCCGCAATGTTGTAGCCGGAAGAGATGATGATGTCATCGGTGCGGGCACTGTAGTGAAAGTATCCGTCCACGTCGAGGAAGTACGCGTCGCCGGTATAGTTCCAACCGTCTTTCACATACGACCGCTGCCGTGTATCGCGCAGGTAGCGGCATCCGGTGGGTCCTTTCACCCGGAGCTTGCCCACCGTACCCACCGGCACCGGTTGACCGGCATCATCCACCACCTGGGCCACATAACCCGGCACGGCCTTGCCGGTGGCGCCAGCCCGCGCCGTGGCTTCGTCGGCAGAAATGAAAATGTGCAGCAGCTCCGTGGCACCAATACCATCAATAAGCTCAATCCCGGTGATATCACGCCAGAGTGCCCGGGTCGCTGGCGGCAGCGCCTCGCCAGCGGAGACGCATTTGCGCAGCGTGGTCTGGTGGAGGAGCTCCTGATGCTGCGCCATGGCGCGATACGAGGTGGGCGCCGTGAACAACACGGTGGCCCCGAACTCCCGAATGGCCTCCAACAGATGCGGTGGCGATACCTTCTCCAGCAGCACGGCAGTAGCACCGATCGTCATGGGGAAGAGCACCAGCCCGCCCAGCCCGAAGGTGAAGCCCAGCGGTGGACTTCCCATGAAGACATCGTGCTCGGTGGCGCGCAGCACATGCGGAGGCCAACAGCGGCAGATGGCGAGCACATCCCGGTGAAAGTGCATGGTGGCCTTGGGCACACCCGTGGTGCCGGAGGTGAAGGCCAGCAGGCAGGTATCGTTGGCCGCCGTATCCACATTCACAAACGGCACATCATGACGGGCCATTGCCGCTTCGAGACCGCCCGGCCCGGCGTCGTGATAGCAGCAGAGTTCCCGCAGCCCGGGCGCCGTACGCTGGGCCTCGCGCAACTCCTCCACCAGCGTGGCGTCACACAAGGCATGCGACACCTCCGCAATGGCGATCATCGTGGACAGTTCCTTGGCGCGCAGCATGGGCATGGTGGTGACCGCTATCCCTCCAGCTTTGATCACGGCAAACCAGCACGCCACCAGCATGGGATGATTGGCGCCGCGCAGCAGCACCCGATTGCCGGACACCAGTCCCATGTCCTGCACCAGAACGTGCGCAATGCGATCGGCCCGCTCCTGCAATTCGCGATACGTCCAGCGAATGCCTGGCGCCAGCAGACATGCCCGATCGCCCCATCCGCGCTGCACCGCGCGGTCCAGCAACTCCGTCGCGCAGTTGAGCTGTTCAGGGAACTGCAGCGAGGGGAGCGTGAAGAGAAACTCCGGCTGCTCCTCGACTGGCGGGAGGTGATCGTGGGCGAAGGTATCGACGTGGGCGCTAGGCATCGGCGGGCGCGTGTCAGGTGTGGGAGGCGGACAGCGGCGTAGTCGTCGTTCTGGCATCGCGGAGCAACTCACGGGCGATAATCAGCTGCTGCACTTCAGAGGCGCCCTCGTAGATGCGCAACGCGCGGATCTCGCGGTACAACCGCTCAACTGGGACTCCCGACCTGACGCCCATGCCACCCCAGAGCTGAAGCGCCGCGTCGATGACCTCCTGTGCCCCTTCCGTAGCCACGTACTTGGCCATCGCGGCTTCACGCGTAACCGGTTCTCCCTGATCCCGCTGCCAGGCTGCGCGGTAGGTCAGCAGCGCCGCACTGTCGATGGTGGTCGCCATGCGGGCGAGACTCGCCTGCGTGAGCTGCAGATCGGCCAGCACGCCGCCAAACATCTCACGCGTGATGGCGCGCTGCAGCGCTTCATCCAGCGCCCGCCGCGCAAAGCCCAGCGCGGCGGCAGCCACGGACGTGCGGAACACATCCAGCGTGCGCATGGCGATCTTGAACCCTTCGCCAGCAGCACCGATGCGCTGACCCACCGGCACACGACAGTCGCGGAAAACCAGCCGAGCCAGCGGATGGGGCGCCATCACGTCCATGCGTTCGGCAATCTCCAGCCCCGGAGCATCGGCATCCACAATGAACGCCGAAATACCGCGGGCACCTGGGGCTTCGCCGGTGCGGGCGAACAGCACATAAAAGTCGGCGATCCCCCCGTTGGAGATCCACGTCTTTTCGCCGTTCAGTACATAGTGCGCAGCATCCAGTTGTGCCGTGCACTGCAGCGCGGCCGCATCAGAGCCGGAGGTAGGCTCCGAGAGGGCGAACGCGGCAATGGCCTCGCCCCGCGCCACACGAGGCAGATACGCCGCCTGTTGTGCCGGCGTCCCCGCCAACGAAATCGCACCGGATCCCAGCCCCTGCATGGCAAACGCAAAGTCGGCCAGTCCATTGTGCCGCGCCAACGTTTCGCGGGCCAGACAGATGGCGCGTGTATCAATGGCCTCAGCCGCACCGCCCCATTGCGTGCCGGCAACGACATGCGTGAGCCATCCCGCTTCACCAAGCAGACGCACGAGCGTCCGGCAGTCGCCGTCGGTATCGTGGCTATGAATATCAGCCACTTGTTCCGCCGCCCAGCGGTCGAGCGTGTGGGCGAAGGTGGCATGCTCCGGCGCAAAGAACGGCCACGAGAGATAGCGCGTATCAGCCATGAACGGTCACCGCCCCTGAAAGACCGGTGACTGCTTGGCGGCAAAGGCGTGGTACGCCGTGCGGAAGTCTTCCGTAAGCATGCACAGCGCCTGCGCCTGCGCTTCGGCCTCAATGGCCTGCTCGATGGTCATGCTCCATTCCTGATGCAGCATGGTCTTGGTGATCCCATTGGCGAAGGTCGGGCCGGTACGCAGCTGGTGGGCCATGGCCTGCGCTTCACCCAGCAGTGCGTCGGGTGCCACCAGTCGGTTGAAGTAGCCCCAGCGTTCCGCCTCCTCGCCGCTCATGGAGCGTCCGGTGTACAGCAATTCGCTGGCGCGCCCCTGCCCAATGATGCGCGGCAACAGCGCGCAGGCACCCATATCGCAACCGGCCAGTCCGACCCGATTGAACAGAAACGCCGTCTTGCTGCGGGCGGTGCCATAGCGCAGATCGCTGGCCATGGACAGAATGGCGCCGGCGCCCGCGCACACGCCATCCACGGCCGCGATAATGGGCTGTGGACAGGCGCGCATGGCCAGCACAAGATCCCCTGTGAGCCGGGTAAAGCGCAGGAGATCCGGTGCGGCGAGCGAGACCAATGGCCCGATGATCTCGTGCACATCACCGCCGGAACAGAAGTTGTCTCCCGCTCCGGTGAGCACCACCGCATGCACGTCGGTCGCGCTGCGCAGCGCACGGAAGCAGTCGCGCAACTCGGCGTAGCTCTCAAACGTGAGCGGATTCTTGCGCGCGGGTCGGTTGAGCACCACCGTGGCCACACCGTCGTGCAGCGTCCAGCCGAAATGCGTGGCGGTGTAGTCCGCCATCTGGCGGGTCGTGCCAGCGTCGAGTCCTGCCAGATAGGCCGTCATGACGCGCGCTCCTTGCGCGGAGTGTTCGTAGAGGATTGCGGGGCAAGGTGCACCCGCAGCCGACCCAACTGAGAGTACAGCGCCTCGCGATGCGGCGCGTCGAAACCATCCAGGAGTTCCGCTAGCCATCGTTCATGTTCCACCGCCATGCGCAGAAATCGTTTGCGCCCGTTCGGCGTGAGCCGGACAATGGTGGATCGCCCGTCGCTGGGATCGGGAATCCGCTGCACGAAGCCGTCGGCAATGAGCTGGGTGGTCAAGGCGGTCACGTTCCCTCCCGTCACCATGAGATATCGCGACAGCGCATTGAGACGCAGGCCATCGCGATGCCGTTCGAGCTGAGCCAGATAGTCGAAACGTGGCAGCGTGGTCCCAAAATGCTCGCGCAGCCGTGTGCGGATGTGCTGTTCGATTTGGGCACTGCACGACAGCAACCGCAGCCACAGTCGCACGGCGGAATGGTCGCTCGACGAGGCGCGGGCCTCCTGACCAATCTGCGCATCATCCACGACATGCACGCGGGCGAATCGTCCGGTGGCCATTGCTACATCACCTCGCCGCCGCTGATAGGCACGGCCAGGCCGGTCATGGCCGCGGCATCGGGGGCACACAACCAGCTCACCGCAGCGGCCACGTCGGCAGGCGAGACAAAGCGCCCCTGGGGATTGAACGCCGACAACGACGCCCGCGCCTCGGCTTCTGAACGCCCCGTACGGGCCACAATATTGGCCACACTGTCGCGCAACATGTCGGTATCCGTGAAGCCGGGGCAGACTGCGTTGACCGTAATGCCTTTGCCGGCCACCTCAAGCGCCAGCGAGCGCGTCAGCCCCAATACGCCGTGCTTGGCCGCCGCGTAGGCGGCCACGTACGGATATCCGCGCAGCGACGCTGTACTGGCGACCGACACGATCCGCCCCCATCCGGCCGACAGCATGCTCGGCAACACGGCGCGGCTGCAGTAGAACGTGCCGGTAAGGTTGACCGCGAGCATGCGTGCCCATTGCTCATCGGTCGTGCGCGCCACGGGCGCACTCTCGGCTTGTCCGGCGTTGTTGATCAGCAGCTGGACAGGTGGGATTTGCCCAATGGCCTGCGCCACCTGCTCGCTGCTGGTGATGTCACAGACGACCGTGCCGACCACACCGGCCCCCAATCGTTGGGCGAGTGCCGACAAGGATGCCTGCGTGCGTCCGAGGAGCGTCACCGTGGCCCCATCGGCAATAAGCCGTTCAGCGATCGCGGCGCCAATGCCACGTGCGGCGCCAGTGACGAGCGCGTGCTTTCCGGCAAGCGGGGTCATAACGTCCCCCGCGCGCTGGGGAATCCGTCCGTCGCAGGTGCCGCCACCGGAGCCGCCGCCCTGGCGAAGCCCGCTTCCAGCTGCGCCTTGGCGGTCCGATACTGTTTGGGCCAGACAACATCCCGATAGCCAATACGCGCCGCTTCGGTGAGCGTCCACGCGGGGTTGGCGAGGTGAGGCCGAGCCACCGCACACAGGTCAGCACGTCCGGCGGCAATGATGGAGTTCACGTGATCGGCTTCGCTGATTGCACCAACGGCAATGGTGGCGATCCCGGCCTCCTGCCTGATCCGATCCGCAAACGGCGTCTGAAACATGCGTCCGTACGTGGGCTTCTCGCGCTTGCTCACCTGCCCTGATGAACAATCGATCAGATCGGCGCCCGAGTTTTTGAAGGCACGGGCAATCTGCACCGCGTCGGCAGGCGTGATGCCTCCGTCTACCCAGTCGTGCGCCGAGATACGCACCGACATTGGCAGATGATCCGGCCACACCGCACGCATGGCACTGAAAACCTCGAGCGGATACCGCAGCCGGTTCTCCAACGAGCCGCCGTATTCGTCATCACGCTGGTTGGTGAGCGGCGAAATGAAGCTCGACAGCAGATAGCCATGCGCACAGTGCAGTTCGAGCCAGTCAAACCCGATGGCGGCAGCACGCTGCGTGGCGGCCACGAACTCCTCGCGCACCGTCTCCATGTCCGCACGGGACATGGCGTGAGCCCGCGGGCTGATGCCCGGCAGATACTCCTGGGGCGACGCACTGATGACCGGCCATGCGGGCTCCGGCCCATCAGCTGGCAGCGGCTGGTCGATACCATCCCAGGCCAGACGGGTGGAGCCCTTGGCCCCGCTGTGCCCCAGCTGCAGCGCAATTTTTGCGTCAGTGTGACCATGAACCCACTGCACAATGCGCTGCCACGCCTGCTCTTGCTCGTCGTTCCAGAGTCCGGGGCAACCCGGGGTAATGCGCGCCGTCGGGCTGGGCGCCGTCATTTCGGCGACCACCATGGCCGCACCGCCCATGGCCCGTGCGCCCAGATGCACCAGGTGATAATCGCCGGCCACACCGTTCACGGCGGAGTACTGCGCCATGGGAGAGACCACCACGCGATTCTTGAGCGTGACTGAGCGAACCGTGTACGGCGTAAACATGGGAGGCACCGGCCGCGCCTCGCGCGAAGGCGTGTCACCGTCAACAGCCAACGGCGTGCGCGCCGCAAACCACCGCTCATACCCCTCCAGCCACCCGCGATCACGCAGACGCAGATTCTCATGGCTGATACGCTGACTGCGCGTCAGCAACGAATACATGAACTGCTCCGGCTCCAACTGGTCGCAGTAGCGTTCACCGCACACCTCGAACCACTCCATGGCGTTCCACGCAGCGTTCTGAATGCGCAGTGTTTCAATGCGCCGGAGCTCCTGAAACGCCGTCAGTACCGCGGGAATGTGCTCGGGCGTATCGCCCTGCTTCTGGAATTGGCGCACCAGCTCAATGGCATCTTCGAGCGCGAGTTTGGTACCGGCGCCAATGGCGAAATGGGCCGTGTGCACCGCGTCGCCCATGAGCACCACGTGACTGCCGTGTACGTTGCGCAGCCACCACTGCTCACACACGACGCGCTGAAAGTTGAGCCACGCCGACCCCCGCAGATGACGGGCGTTGGTCATGAGCTTCTCTCCGCCCAGCGAATCGGCGAACAGCTGTTCGCAAAACGCGATCGACGTGTCCTGATCGGCGGTGTCCAGGCCGTGAGCCCGCCACACATGCTCAGGGCACTCCACGATGAACGTGGTGGTCTTGTCGTCGAACTTGTAGACGTGCGACTGGAACCACCCGTGTTCGGTGCGCTGGAACTCGAAAGTGAACGCGTCGAACAGCTTATGGGTCCCCAGCCAGATAAATCGATTGGGACGCACCACGATGTCCGGCTTGAACGTCTCCGCGTACGCCGCGCGAATCTTCGAGTTGATGCCGTCGCTGGCGATAATCAGGTCGGCGTCGGGAAAATCGAGATCGGAATCGACCTCCTGCTCAAAGCGCAGCTCCACGCCGAGCGCCTCACACCGCGCCTGCAGGATATTGAGCAGATGCTTGCGCCCGATGCCCACAAATCCGTGGCCGCCAGACCGGATGCGCTGTCCCTTGAAGCGCAGCTCAATATCATCCCAGTGACTGAACGACTGCTCGATGGCCTCGCACGTATCGAGGTCCCATTTCCGCATGTTCTCCACGGTGGCATCGGAGAACACGACCCCCCAGCCAAAGGTGTCGTAGGGCTTGTTGCGTTCGACCACCGTGATCTGATGCCGGGGGTCGAGCTTCTTCATGAGGAGGGCGAAGTAAAGGCCGGCCGGCCCCCCGCCAATACAGACGATGCGCATGGACAGAGCATACGGCCACTTACTTCAAACCTCAAGTAATTATCGTCGCCCCGCCGCCGGCGGCTACAACAGACCGGCAAGGGAGGGCGCGGCCCATGTCGCCACGGCGTTAGGTGACCGCCTGCCGAACCTGATATTCCGGGGCACGCCACGACTCGGTGCGCAGCACATCTTCGAGAACATCCACGGCCTGCACCACGTCGGTGAACCGGAGATACAGCGGCGTCAAGCCGAAACGCATGATGTCCGGCGCCCGAAAATCACCAATGACCCCGCGTGCAATGAGCGCCTGCATGATGGCGTACCCCTCGGCATGCCGGAATGACACATGACTGCCGCGCGGCGCGCCCGGTGGTGGCCCCACCAGCGACACGCCGTACGGGGCACAGCGCACCGCCACCTGATCCATGAACAGCTGGGCAAGGGCGCGGGACTTTTGCAGCACCACCTGCATGTCCACTTCAAGGTGCAGATCCACTCCGCTCTCGAGGGCGGCGACCGCCAGAATGGGCGGAGTGCCACAGAGAAAGCGCGAGATGCCGGTCGCGGGTTCGTAGTGATCCACGAAAGCGAATGGACGCGCGTGCCCCATCCAGCCGCCCAACGGCGACACCAGCGTGGCGTGGTGGCGTTCGGCGACGAATAGGAACGCCGGCGCTCCCGGTCCTCCGTTGAGAAACTTGTAGCCACACCCCACGGCCAGATCGGCGCCGCAGTCGTTGAGGGCCAATGGCACGGCCCCCACCGAGTGACTGAGGTCCCACAACACCAGTGCGCCCTTGGCGTGCGCCGCCGCCGTGATGGCCGCCATGTCGTACACGTCCGCCGTCTTGTAGTGCACGTGCGTGAGCAGCACGAGTGCCGTGTTGTCCGTGATCTGCTCGGCAAGGGTGTCCCGCGGTGCGAGCTGCAGCTGGCGGGCGCCACCCAGGGTGGCCAGCGCCGATTCCACCATGTACAGATCAGTGGGGAAGTTGCCCGGTTCCGACAGCACCACCGTGCGATCGGGACGCGCCGTGAGCACCGCCATGATGAGCTTGGACAGATTCACCGACGTGGAGTCGGCCACCACTATTTCATGGGGCCGAGCGCCCACCAGGCGGGCGATTTTGCCGCCCACCCGCTGCGGGGCACCAATCCAGTCGGCGCTGTTCCAACTCCGGATAAGTCCGGTCCCCCATTCGTGCTGCATCACCGCCTGAACACGGTCGGCGGTTTGCCGAGGGAGCGCGCCGAGGGAATTGCCGTCGAGGTAGATCACCCCCTCCGGCAACTGAAAACGGTCACGGTACGAGGCTAGCGGATCGGCGGCGTCGAGCGCGGCGATGCTGGACGATGAAATGACGGCGTGGTCCACCGCAGACTCCGTGCTGGGCTGTGTCATCAGACGTGCGCGTTGCTGGTGGAGCGGTGTGCGCCACGAAGGAATGAATCGAGGGCGGTGCCACCGGTTCCCGCCATATCGCGCGTGGCGCCCGACGGGGCGACGATGTAGTCGTGGGCAAGGCGCATGTGTGCCTCACGGAAAGTGGCGATCGTGGCGAGCGCCTCGTTGTACCCCTGCTGCAGCGCCGGCGTCCCCCCGACAACTCGCTCGCGGACCCGGGTATCGCGCTCGGCATCTTCCACGAAGGTCCGATGCGGCGGCGGCATATAGCCGCGCACGGCGCGCAGATAGGCGCCCGCCGGGGCGTCCGCATGATGAACACCCAACATGGCGTCAAAGAGTTGCAGGAGCGCACTCTGCGCCGCACTGCCGCCAATGAATCGCCGTGGTTCGTCAGAGACGCCTTCGTACACCACCCCGGGCTGCGGCCAGCCGGCCACAAACGGGCGAACGCGCAGGTAGTAGGTGGCCGGATCGCACCACGTGCGTACATGCTCCAGCGCGGCCTGCACCCCAGCCATTCCATGCGTGAACTGCTCAAGGGCGCGCGTCAGTTCGGCATCACTGCCGTCGCGCGAGGCTTGCAGGGCATCGGCCACGACTGGCAGCAGCGGCGCCCCCGCCAGCTCCACGCCCATGGACGCAATGAAGAACCAGTCTTCATCTACCCCGCCGAGGAACTGGATCTGGGTGCGCGCGTTGTCCACTGACACCGGCTGTGTGGGGTCTACCAGCCGCCAATTGGTCAGGGTGGTGGTCGCATAGTGCGCGATGGGCTGTCGTCCCATCTCCGCGGCCAGAGCACACAGCGGGACGGCCACGGTGGCCGGCAATTGCAGGTCGGCGCTGTCGCCGCTCCAGACATAGCCATTGGCAAAGTGCGTGAGCAGCAGCAGTGCCCGTTCGCGATCTCCCTCGAGGACCAGTTCCCCAATATCCAGCATGGGGAGCGCCCGCAGCGCGGCGCGCAGACGACGGGCGCGGATCAGTGCCGACATCTCCGGGACCAGCGCATCCCAGACGGCGTAGCTGGCCGGCAGGTGGTGCGGGAGGGGGACCGGGGGGACAAAGCCGGTGACCGGATGAACATGGTAGTGGGAGAGGTCCATCCGAATGATTGTAGGGCGGGACGAGCCGGGATGTCATTCGGGGTTTGTTTGGGGCCATCTTCGATGTGCCGGTCTTTGGCGTGCAGTTCACCAATCCAGCCCCAGCGCTTTTCTTTAGGTATGACCACCATCACCCAATCCGACTTCATTCAGTCCATCGCGGACGCCCTCCAGCACATTTCGTATTACCACCCGCTGGATTACATCCACGCGCTGGGAGACGCGTACGAGAAGGAACAGTCGCCCGCTGCCAAGGATGCGATTGCCCAGATCCTCACCAACTCGCGCATGTGCGCCGAGGGGCATCGCCCGATCTGCCAGGATACCGGCAGTGTGGTGGTGTTCCTGAAGGTCGGGATGAACGTGCGCTGGGACGCAACGCTCTCCATTCAGGAGATGGTCGACGAAGGGGTGCGCCGTGCGTATCTGTTGCCGGAGAACATCCTGCGGGCATCGATCGTGGCGGACCCGGCGTTCTCACGCAAGAATACGCGCGACAACACGCCGGCGGTGGTGCACGTGGAGTTGGTGCCGGGTGACACGGTGGACGTGAAGCTGGGCGCCAAAGGCGGCGGCTCGGAGAACAAGTCCAAATTTGCGATGCTCAATCCGAGCGACAGCATCGTGGACTGGGTGCTCAAGACCGTCCCCCTCATGGGCGCCGGCTGGTGCCCGCCGGGTATGCTGGGCATCGGGATTGGCGGCAGCGCCGAGAAGGCGATGCTCATGGCGAAGGAATCGCTCATGGAGCACATCGACATGGCGCAGCTCAAATTGCGCGGCCCGCAGAACAAGATAGAGGAACTGCGTATCGAACTGCACGACAAGATCAACGCCCTGGGCATCGGCGCGCAGGGGCTTGGTGGGTTGTCCACCGTGCTCGACGTGAAGGTCTGGGACTATCCCACGCATGCGGCCTCGAAGCCCATTGCGATGATCCCCAACTGCGCGGCCACTCGGCACGCGCATTTTGTGCTGGATGGCAGTGGGGTAGCGCAGTTGCCGGTTCCGAAGCTGAGCGACTGGCCGGATGTCACATGGCGTCCGGACGTGAACGCCAAGCGCGTGGATCTCGATTCGCTCACGCCGGCCATTGTGGCTACCTGGAAGGCGGGCGATCGGCTGTTGCTCAACGGCAAGATGTTGACGGGCCGCGATGCGGCGCATAAGCGCATCGCGGATTTGTATGCAAGCGGTGAGGGGCTGCCGGCCGGGGTGGATTTCACCAACCGGGTGATCTACTACGTGGGGCCGGTTGATCCGGTGCGTGATGAAGCCGTGGGCCCTGCTGGCCCAACGACGGCGACGCGCATGGACAAGTTCACCGAGATGATGCTGGCCAGGACCGGTCTGATTGCGATGATCGGCAAGGCCGAGCGCGGTGTGGCAGGGCTGGAAGCCATCCGCAAGCACAAGGCGGCGTATCTCATGGCGGTGGGCGGCGCGGCGTATCTCGTGTCCAAGGCCATTCGTGCGTCCAAGGTGGTGGCATTCGAAGACCTTGGCATGGAGGCCATCTACGAGTTCACGGTCGAGGACATGCCGGTCACGGTGGCTGTGGACTCCGCCGGCGACAACGTGCACGAAACCGGTCCAGCGCTGTGGCAGGACAACATCCGGAAGGGCCTGCCAGTGTTGGCGTGATCGCAACGCGTTCCGCTTTGGGCGATGATGATGAGTACCGATAGAGATCTCAAAGCGCTCGAGGCAGAAAACGAGCGTCTCCGAGCGCACATTGCCGAACTGCAGGCGAAAGCCTTGGCACCGGTCGCAGCGGCGACGGCAATGTCGAAGGCAGACGCGCAGCCGCTCGCCCCCCTCGCACGGCGTGTCCTTGGCCGTGCCATCGGTGTGATCATTTTTCTGGCTGGCATCGGCATAGGCTTCGGCATCGCACTCCGCAATCCTGAATTCCGTCGCGGTATTCAGGACGGTTGGCAGGAATCAACACAAGGGGCGCAGACGTCGCCTCCCGCACGATAGACGCTCGCCGTTTTCCAATTTCACTCCTTTCACGGGATCCCGATGATCACTCGTTTTGCTGTCGCGGTGGTTGCCTTGTGTGTGGCGATGCCACTCGCAGGACAGCAGGCCCCGCAGTATCCCACCAGCTGGGACCCCAAGCTGATGGAGCGTCCCGACATCAAGTCGGCGATGGCGCTCATTGAGAAGAACTTTCCGCAGCAGGTGGAAGAGTGGGTACGCATCACGGAGATGCCCGGGAAATCGGGGCTGGAACAGGCGCGTGGGGCCTTCGTGAAGGCGGAGTTTGAAAAGCAGGGACTCAAGCCCACGGTAGATTCGATCGGCAACATCATTGCGGTACGCAAGGGAACAGGCGGCGGACCGACCATTGCCATCATGGCGCACATGGACGTGGTGTTCCCCAACGAAACGAACAAGAAAGTGCGCCGCGCTGGCGACACCCTTTTTGCGCCGGGCGTTGGCGATAACACGGCCTCGGTGGCGAACATGCTCGCCACCCTGCGGACGATGAACGCCACGAAGTTCTCCAGCAAAGGCGACATCATTTTCATTGGCACCACGCAGGAAGAAGTGGGCCTCAAGGGCGCTGAATACTGGCTGCGCACCAATCCCCGCCCGGACCTGCTGATCGTTCCGGATGGTTCGTACGGCAGCGTCGCGTATGGCGCGCTGGGTATCTACTGGACGAAGTACGTGTTCACCGGCCCCGGCGCCCACACGCTGGCATCGCGCGGCCGCCCTTCTCCGGTCAAGGCACTCGCCGAGGCCATTGAGCGTCTGTACAAGCTCGAGTTCCCCGCCCTGCCCAATGGAGCGGTCATGAACATTGGCCAGGTGCACGGCGGCAACATCTTCAACGCCGTACCGCAGGAACTGTACTTCACCGTCGACCTGCGCAGCAGCGACCCGGTGCTGCTCGACTCCCTTGATCGCACCATTACGCGAGTCACCAAGGAAGTGGCGGACGAATTCAAGGTGGGATTACGCGTGGAAGTGGAGCAGAAGAACCAGGCAGGCGGCACGGAGAAACAGCTGGAAGGTGCCCGCGCTCACCCGCTGGTGCAGACGGC
Source organism: Gemmatimonas phototrophica (assembly GCF_000695095.2). NCBI lineage: Bacteria > Pseudomonadati > Gemmatimonadota > Gemmatimonadia > Gemmatimonadales > Gemmatimonadaceae > Gemmatimonas > Gemmatimonas phototrophica. The sequence goes on from NZ_CP011454.1 coordinate 3,997,110, forward strand.
CGTGGATATCAATCGTGCCTTGGGCATGAGTGCCGGGATGCCGGGGGCGCAGGAAGCCGTCGCCACCGGTGCCACCGATGCGAACCCCGGCGTGGTCCGCAAGATTCCCAGCATCGCCATTGGTGGGTCCAAGGCGAGCGGGGCCCATCAGCTGACCGAATACGCCATCGCCTCAAGCGCTCTGCCCAGCACGAAGCTGCTGTATCTGCTGACGGCGACCTTTGCCGATGGCGTAAAAGTCGTGCTACCGGCCAAGATCGTCCCGTAAGAGCTACGACTGCACCAGATGCACGGCGAACCAGACTGACGGGAGCGCCGCGCTCCACACCAGCAGAAACCGATTGAGCCCGAAGATCAACGCGGTGGTCAGGTGAAAACACCAGGCCACCGCGCTGTATATCAGGCAGGTCGTGGTGTTGAACAACGCGAGGGGGGCCGCCAGTTCAAAGAGGATTACCATCACCGACACCACGCGCAACAGCGCCGGAGCCTGCGGCACCCACGTAGGCACACCGTACGCCGGGATGGCCAGAAAGCTCCGTAAGGCCTCGCCTGTCCACCAGCTGGGCTGCCTGGCTTTCACCAGCCCGGCGCGAAAATAGGACAAGAGCAGCTGAGCCGCGACGAACAGCACGGCGCCCTGCGCCAGCCGCGGGGAGGCCATGGGAGCCGTGGCCACGGCGAGACCCACGAGCACCGTAAACAACATGCCGTCGCTCCCGCCGTTCACCGTGCCGCGAAAACGAACCGCGGTGAGCCAGAGAGTCATCGCGAGCGCCGCCGCTGAGAGCGAACCGCCAAGCGTCGATCGATCAGGCCGCGTGGCGACGAATAACAACGTGACAGCCAGCAGTCCCTGCAGGCGCGGCAACTGAAGGAGCGCCGCCGATTGCAGGAGTGGGCGCCGCCACCCCCACCAGGGCGCCAGCAGGTCGGCTCGCCATACAGCGTGCATCAGGCCGCGCCGCCACAGCGCCTCCTGCTCAAGCGCAATCGTACAGCACGCCACGGCCGCCAGCGCTTGCATGATGCGAACCACCGCTGGCCAAGTCGCAGACACCAACGCCGGCGGCATTTCGGCCAGCAGCATCATGACGGGAAAGCCTCCGGCCGGCTTTCGTAGATCGTGCGCACCGCGTGCGGGTGCAGTGCATCCACCGCAACAATGCGCCACTGCCATTGGCCGTGCGCGGCCCCCGTATGGTCGGAGCGTTCATGCGTGCGCTCCTCAAGGCTCCACGCTGCGACGGCTGCCACCAGAGCAACGGTAGTGCCATCGTGCTCTCCCGACTCCTGCTCAACCGCCAGACGATCCACGATCGCTTGCATGGCCAGGTGCGCCGTCCCCTCCGGATGGTAAAGCACGGCCCAGCGTCCTCGCGCGGGAGCAGCCAGCGCTGCACGCCACGGACCGGCGACACCATTCTCGGTGAGCCCGCGAATCTCAAGTCGGGGCACATCGGTAATGGCATCGAAAAAAGCCCACGACGGAAAGAGCAGGCGCCACAACATGCTGGACTATAGCATAATCTCCGGCCGCCGCCGTTCGCCCATTCGACAGCGGGCGTTCGCCGGTGCATCGTCAGGGATGCGCTTGCTTGCTCGAATCAGTGCCTGCGTCGCCGCCATTGGGCTGCTGACCGCGGCACAGTCGGCTGATGCCCCCTCGCCACCGTCCGCCACCCAACGGGCGGGCGCGGGCTCGCGCACCCTGGTGTGGGCCGTGGATGGGCTCAGCTTCGAGGCCTTTACCGAGGCCCGTCGGCGCGGCCTCTTTCGCCAATTCCAGTACGCAGGGCGACATGTGGCCCCCTATCCATCCATGAGCCACCCCTCGTGGACGGAGATCACCGGCGCTCGGCGCCTGTTTGGCGCACGGGGAACCATGCGGTCGATCGAAGCAAACTGGTTTGATCTGGACGCCATGCGCGTGCAGGATGATCCCCGCGAGGTGTTTGTCCGACAGGCCCACCCCTTCAACTACATGCGGGCCTTCGACTGGTTCTTTGATCCGCTCGTGGAGCCGCTCATGTATTTCGACGGGGGCCGCCTCGTGGAGCGGGAACTGGCCGAGGCCGAGCGGAATGTGCTGGAGCAATTCACCGGCACGCATCATGTAGCCTTCCTCGGCGCGGCCGATGCGCTGGCCCATACACACCTCAACGGCCTGCACCCGTATTTGCGTCGGCTGGACGCCATGATGACCCGCGTCCTGGATTCGCTATCCCGCCGTGGTGGTCCCCCGGTGGAGAGCTGGATGCTCTCCGATCATGGAAACGCCGGCGCCTTTGCCGAGGGGGCACCGGAGCGACGGCTCACCCCTGTGTCGCTGGACGCCGCATTCCGTGCGGCCAGGCTCGTGCGCAAGGACTCCGGACAGTTGACGCGCGCGAATGAAGCGAGTGTGGTGACCCTCGCGTTGGCCAGTATGATCAACGTCTACTTCGCCGATCTGGAGCGACGGCGTGCCTTTGCCGTGGCGGCCGCCGCACATGGCGCAGTGGATCTGGTCACGTGGCTCGAAGTGCGTGGCGATGATCGCTACGTCGTCATCTACAGTGCGGTGAAGGGCGAAGCCACATTGCGCTGGCGCGAGGACGGCGCCGTCGCATACACCGCCCACACCGGGAACCCGCTGGGAATCGCCGAGGCGCTGTGGTCGGCACCGGGGGCCGCACCTCGCTGGGTGCCTGATGCCACCATGCGCGCGGCAACCATGAATGGCGCCTACCCTGACGCCCCGTTCCGTCTCATGCGTAGTGCCGGCAAGGAGGTGGAGAATGCCCCAGATCTCATTGTGAACCTGCGCGACGGATACTGCTGGGCGGGTCCACTGGGACGCTACGTACAGATGGTTCGCACGCATGGTGCGCTGGGTGCACGCGCGACGCTTGGCCTGGTGGCGAGTACACACACGGCGGTACCTCACTCCGTGCGCAGTCATGAGGTGCTCGCCCTTACCGGCCTCACCGAGCGTGGGCTCTTCAATCGGGTGCTGTCGCTGGCGCCGCACGACGCTCGCCAGTTGGCCGAGAGTCTGTCCACCGGTTTGCCAATGCTGGCCACCGGACGCGACGACGACCACACCGACGCGGCGTTTTTGCGCCGAGTTCGCCCCCTGACCCTGTCGGCGGCCTTCTTTGACTGGTCTGCGCTCCGCGATCTGTCGGCAGCGGTGCGCGGCCCCCCCTCAACACGCGCCGCGCAGCAACGACGCGTCTCGCGTTCGCGACAGGCGTTGCAACAGGCACGTCTCGTGGATGGGGTGACCACGCACCTCGATACGCTGCTAGCGCTTGCCGACGAGATTCCGACCGCTTCGACGGCCACCGACACTGACCTCTCACGACTGGCGGAGCGCACGACGGCACGGCTGCGCGCGATACCCGAACTGTCGCCCCTGGCCACGCTCTACGACCTCTGGTTTGGTCGGCGTACAACGGCCGCGACGCTGCCGGGTAACGCCGTCCGGCGCGCGGCAATGGCCGTCTGGACGATGCCCCATTTTCTCGATGCCGCGCTGTACGCCCCGGAAACCGAATCCATTCCCGACACGCGCGACCGCGTCTTTGCCCTGCACTGGCATCGCGACCAGCGTGACAAAGTACGGGCCGGTCCCGGCATGTTGCTCAACGACAGCACGGTGGCCCCTCGTCTGTTTACCCAGATCCTGGCGGAACGGGAACTGACACGTCGGGTGGAAGGCGCGAGCGTTCCCTTGCTCTATGACGCGCCCGTCGGTGACATCACGGTGGTCTACGCGCCCGGCATCTTTGGCGAGCTGTTCGACGATGAGATCTGGCAGCGGGCGTTGCGCAGCATCCGCGAGCGGCTCGGCGTGCGCGTGCTCCCGGCAGGGACCGATGGGCGATGCCGTGCCAGCGACAACGCCGGGCGTCTGCTGCAGCAGTTACGCGACGATACGCGCCGCCGCACGGGGCGCGGGTATGCCCGCCCCCGCTATGTCATTGTGGGGTATTCCAAAGGCGGCGTTGACGCCAGCGAGGCGCTGCTGCGCGACACGGTACTGGCGCGTGAACAAGTCGCGGCGCTGGTGACCATTGCGTCGCCGCACCTCGGCACACCCGTGGCCGAGCGCGCGGATATTCCCGAGGCCGTCTTCCGGTGGTCCGTCGCCCGACCACGTCCGGCATCATGTGACACCACGCGCGCAGTGGAGTCGCTCTGGCCCGCCAATCGGGCCGGCTTCTGGGGAGCGGCGGGGCGATCGCTGGGCGACGTTGTGCCGCTGTATTCGCTGTCGCTCGTGTCTGACATGGCCGACGCACATCCCTGGATGAAGATCACCAAGCGCATTGCCCGGTTCTCCGAAGAGAATGACGGCGTGGTCGCGCAGTCATCATCGCGCTTCCCGACGGAGATTCCGTCGGTTCATCTGGGAGCGGTACGTGGTGATCATATTGCCGCGCGCAGTGCGTCGGCATTTCCGCAGGAGAGTGTGTTGGAGAGTGTGCTGCTGACACTCAACGAAGTGGGGGCCTTGGAGCCACAGGCGGCAAATGCGTGGCGCCGTGCGGTAGCAGCACGGACGCAAGTCGCGGAGACCTCGAACGCAACGACGTTGGGACCGCAAGCACAGGGCGAGGGGGCCACCACCCTGCCGTTGACGTCTCGGAGCGTCGCACGCCAGCGGCAAACACTTCCGGGTGGCACCGGTGGGTGGACCGCGCAGCGCACGTTTCGCATGAACGGGCTGGAGTCACTGGCCGAAGGCACGGTCACTGAAGCCACACCGGCGTTGCTGCCTACGGGCATCCGCCTGTATTGCGATCAGGAGTCCATGTCGGCGTTCCGCGAGGAGTACGCGTTTCTTTACGACGCCGGGAATGGCGGCAGCGAGAACAACCGCGCGAACGGATTCTCGATTGTAGGGGCCGATACCCCCAGCGGTCGCGCCTGTCGGCTGCGGACCCAACGCACGGCCATGAAAATGACAACCGTGGCATTCCGCTTTGCACCGGCCGATTTTCCGGAGTTCTCGCTCAGAGTGCGCGTGGACAGCGGCGTGGCTGGTGTGGCCCCCGGCAAGGGCGGCCGCGGCCGGAACGATGCCACGATCAAGGTGTGGTACGTCCTGCGCGACGAGCGACCGGCGAGCAAGAAGCGTCGCCTGCTCTTTGGCTATACGTGGGGAGCCCGTGACGCCAATGGCAACACTCCCGCGGCGGATTCACTCATGGAGGCCGGTGCGTCCAGACGGCGCATTGCGTTCTCCGTACTGCCGGAAGCGTGGGTGATCAACATTGGCGGACCGTCGGCAGAGGGCCGCTGGACTGAGATCCGTCGCGATTTTGCCGCCGATGTACGACGGGCGTTTCCCGGAGTGCCACTGGACGCTCTGCGGGTCATTGCGATCACCGTGCAAAGCGACTCCGACGACTCACGCGGTCTCACCGACGTGCTGCTTGATGCGCTCATCATGCAGCCCCTGTCGCGCTAGCCACACGGGCTGCGGTCAGGTGGCCTGCACGCGCCCGGTCCGCTCCAGCTTGCCCCAGCCCGGTGCCCATCCCTTGAGCGCCGCACGCATGGCTTTCAGCAAGGCCACATAGAGCACCTGGCGATACGCAACGCGCTGCAGCGGTACCAACAGGGCCTGCGAAAGTTTTTCGCCCGGCTCGAAGGCCACGCCAATCAGCGCCGTGACGGTGTCCACCGCGAGGAAGAACAGATACAGGAGCGCGACCGGCTCCGCATGCGCCCACGCGGCATGTGCGCCCAGCACGGGGCTCTCCACGAGGAATCGTGCCAGCGTGGCCAGCAAGGCCACGTCGGCCGCCGGTGCCAGCAACGGAAACAGCAACTGAAAGAGCCAGATGTTGGGGAGCCCCACGAGACCCAGCGCACCCGAGCGACGACGCCCCAACGCCGCGCGATGCTTCCACGCGCACTGCAGCGTGCCAAAGCTCCAGCGGAATCGCTGCTTGAGCAGCGCTTCAAACGTTTCCGGCGCCTCGGTCAGTGCCACTGCCTGATCGGCCAGCGCCACGCGATGGCCGCGCCGCAGCAGTGTCAGCGTGAGGTCCTGATCTTCGGCCAGCGTGTCGGTACGAAATCCGCCCGCGTCCAGCACCGCGGCGCGCCGCCACGCACCGATGGCGCCAGGCACCACGGTAATGCAATTGAGCATCACGAACGCCCGGCGGTCGAGGTTTTGGCTCGTGACATACTCCACGGCCTGCCACCGCGTCACGAGATTGACACGATTGCCAACCTTGGCATTGCCCGCCACGGCACCCACCCGACGATCGGCGAGCGGGCGGACGAGATGGCGTATGGCGTCAGGGGCCAACAGCGTATCGGCATCAATCACCACGATGATCTCGCCGGTAGCGACGGTCATGCCGTGGTTGAGCGCGGCGGCTTTCCCGCCGTTCGGCTTTCGGATGACGCGTACCCGCGGATCATCCGTCGCCAGTTGCGCGGCCGCCGTCGTATCGTCGCTGGAGCCATCATCCACCACGATGATCTCGAACTGCGGATACACCTGCTGTAGTACCGACCGCACGGTGCGCCCAATGACCCGCCCTTCGTTGTACGCGGGAATCACCACGGACACCAACGGCAGGAACTCGGCGTCTTCGGCGCGCCGTCCGTATCGCGGCCGCGCGAAACGCGGCACGAAGCGCTGCAGCCCGGCGAGGCTGCCAATCGCCACCAGGCGCAGCACGCCGAGCACCAGCGCGAGCAGAAACGTACCGACCAGCAGCGCTTCGCCAATATTGGCGACATTGATGGCGGCCAGATTGAGCGCACGCTGTGGCGCTTCATCACGCGGAGCACTGGGGGTCCCCGCTTGCGGAGTCACGTTCAGCAGCCCCGCAACGGTGGTGAGTTCGAAGCCCCGTGCGCGCAGGGAGTCAATGAGCGGGCCGAGTGCCGCAATGGTGGAGGCACGATCGCCACCCGCGTCGTGCAGCAGGATGATGCGTCCGTTTTTGCGCTCCAGCGCCGATAGTGCATTCGCGATGATCTTCTGCGGGTCACTTTCGAACCAGTCCTTGGTATCGATCTCCAGTGCAGCCACGCGATAGCCCAGCTCATTGGCGATTGCCATGGGGCGCAGCCGTTCATCAGTAGCGGGACGCGCATCGCCAATGTACGGGGGCCGGAAGAGCAAGGGCCGATGGCCGGTGACGGCCTCAATGGCCCGACCGGTGGCGGCGAGCTCCATGCGCACCGCTGGCGCGCTCAGGGTGGCGAAATCCGGATGACTCCACGAGTGATTCCCGATCTCATGGCCTTCTGCCACGATGCGACGCGTGAGGTCAGGCAAGTGTTGCACCTGACGACCCACCACGAAGAAACTCGCCACGGCGTGTCGCGACGCCAGCGTGTCGAGGATGGGGGCGGTGAAGGTGGGATCAGGCCCATCATCAAAGGTGAGCGCGACCCGGTTGACCGCACTGCCTCCTCGCGATACCAGATAGCCCCCGGCTGGCTTCTCCAGTGACTGTCCTTCCACATACCCGGCGGAATCGACCGCGACGCTGCGCAGTCCAATGCCTTCGTGACCTTCCACGGCGAGGATCTCGCCCTCGCCAACAATCACCGAGACGCCGTCATTGGGGAGCGCGCGCAAGGAGTCGAGGTGCCCCTCCAACCCTTCGCGGCCCAGCACACGCCAGAGCGTGACATCTTCCCCACCCAGTCGCCAGAGCGCCATACCGGCCACGCCCGTAGCACGGGCAGCCCGCAGCTGATTCCACGTGGTGGTGGCATCGAGATACCACACGCTGTGGGTAATCCCCTGAGCATCGCGCCAGGTGGCATTCGGATTCCGGGTGCGTCCATCAAACCACGGGCCTCCCTTTGCCGCTCGCCCCAGCGCCATGGCTTCGCCCACACTCACCGTGGCCGCCTCCGGGCGGTCGCTCCGCCAGTGGTAGCCATACTGGCCCAGCCCCACCAGCAGCTTGTGCGCCGGGATGGCGTCGAGCACAACATCGAGTCGGTCGGCAAACCACGACGCGCTGGCCACGGGCCCTGGGGTATTCACGCCGGCATGCTCGTCGTACAGCATCGGAATGACGTAATCGAGCGCGTCGCCGTACTGCGCCAACGGATAGTGATCGTCGGCGCTGACAGGCAGTGCGGCCGAGACCACCGCTTGCAGCGGCCGGAGAGCAGCGCGGAGGTCGGTGATGAACGCCAGTACCTGCGGATGCGCTGCGGCCGGGACCAATTCAAAGTCTACGGTGACTCCCTGCAATCCATGCTCCTTCACCACATCCACGAGCTGCCGCACCGCGCGCTGACGCGCCGCCGCGGTGCCAACCACCGACATGACAAGGGAAGAGTCAAACCCCGAGGCGCCGAAGTTGGTCAGCATGAGGTGAATATCCGCCTCATGCTTTCGCGCATCGTCCAGGAGATCTTCGTCGAGCGTGACGGTGATCTCGTTGCGCTTGCCTCGGCCCAGGAACGCGCCTTCGATGATGATCCAGTCCAGTCGGTTGCCGTAGCGTTTTACCGAGGCCCGACTGGCAGCATCCCACTGCACGGCAAAGCCGGCAATAATGGGGTCACCGACCGGCGCCGCCTGATGCCGCGGGCGCGCCATGGCCGGACAGCCCTGCGCAGGGCACGCCGGTGCGGGCGCCGCCTGCGTTCGGCTCGCCCGCACCACGGCGGACCCGATGGCCATAGGCAGCGGATCCACCACCGGTGGATTGAGGACGCCAATGGCAACAGACCCGACCAGCAGCGCGCCAATGGCACTGATGGCAACGAGTACCGAACGGAGCGATTTGCTCCGCTTTCCTGACGGATCGTGGAAAACTGGACGAGGAGACACCCCAATAGCATCGGCCGCTGTGCGCTCCGCTTGACCCTTTGGCGAAACGACGGTGATTGCCGCGTGGAGTGAGGCCCCAGCTTGTTCGCCGGACGACGAGCCCGTACGTTCGCGGCATGGAACGTCGCGCCTTTGTTCGCACCACGCTGAGCGTCGCCGGTGTCACCGTCCTTGCGGGCGGCGGCGCGGCCTGTGGCGCGCCATCTATCCCCCCGGACGGGGTGAATACCCCGGGGCTGCTTGCCAGCATGGGGCACGAGCGTATCGTGCGGATTGGCCGGGCCTATCTGGCAGCCGTTCCGGCGGAACACACCCCGGACCTGCTGCGAACCGCGATTGGAAAGGACCTGGCACCGTGGCCCTGGAGTGCGCCGGTGGCCGTTAACGATCGTGTCGTGGACGACTTCGCGCAGGGCCGCACCGTGCAGGCCGACGGATGGATGCTGTCGGTGACTGAAGTGCGGCAGTGCGCCCTGTACACGCTGATGCACAGCTGACGCGCTATGCATACCGATGCCCGAACCCTACCCAACGGCCACCTGCTGCAGGGAGATCTCTGCATCGTAGGTGCCGGCGCGGCGGGCATTGCCCTCGCCCAGGAGTTCATCGGCCGATCGGAACGGGTCATCCTGCTCGAAGGCGGCGGTTTCGATCTCGAGGGGCCAGTCCAGGCACTGTATAAGGGCGAAATTGTGGGCCGTCCCTACTACCCGCTGGAGGCGGCACGGCTGCACTACTTCGGTGGCACCACCGGGCATTGGGGCGGCTACTGTGCGCCACTCGACCCCATCGACTTTGAGGTGCGCTCGTGGGTTCCCCACAGCGGGTGGCCCATTACCCGGTCCGACCTCGACCCGTACTACGCGCGGGCACATCCGCTGCTCGATCTCGGGCCATTTGCCTACGACGTACCATTCTGGCAGGCCCGCAATCCGCAACGTGAGCCGCTGCCGTTGGACCGCGCGGTGCTGCAGGAAAAACTCTGGCAGTTCAGTGCGCCCACGCGCTTCGGCAGCAAGTTTCGCCAAACGCTGATTTCGGCGCCCAACGTACATCTGTACACACATGCCAACGTGGTGCAGGTCAATGCCAACGACGACGCCACGGCTGTGACGTCGGTGACCGTCCGGCAGTTTGACGGGCGTGAACTCACGGTCCAGGCGGGGCGCTTCGTGCTGGCGTGCAGCACGATGCAGAATGTGCGTCTGCTGCTCGCCTCCAACTCGCGCCTATCGGCCGGCCTGGGCAATCAGCACGATCAGGTGGGACGGTGTTTCATGGAGCATCTTGAGATGCCCGGCGGCAGCGCCATCCTGACCCGTCCGCAATCCATGTATCTGTACACGTATGATTTTGGCGTGACACCGGTGCGAGCCGAATTGCGGTTGTCCGATACGGTCCAGCGCAGCTCGCAGGTCCTCAACGCCACGGTGGCCATCGAAGCGCCGCCCACCGAGGGGGAAGCCCGCAGCACCTTTGAATCCATGCCTCCAGAAGACGTTGAACTGTTCCGTCAGGAAACGCGTGACAGCCTCACCGCCTCCATGCGCGGCGAGGCACGCCGTTATGATGCGAACAGTGTTCGGCAACAGCCGCTGTTTTCGCTCTATACTCGACAGGAACAAGCGCCCAATCCGAACTCCCGGGTGACCCTGAGTACAGAGCGTGACGCGCTAGGCGTTCCGCGGGTACGCTTAAACTGGCAGCTCACCCGTCTCGACAAGCAGACCATGCGGAACTTGTACACGACGCTGGGTCGTGAATTTGGCCGCTGTGGCATTGGACGTGTGCAGATACGTGATTGGTTGCTGGCGGACGACGATACGTGGCCCACGCTGGTGAGTGGCGGATGGCATGATATGGGCGCCACGCGTATGCACCGGGATCCCAAACAGGGTGTCGTGGACGCCACGTGCCGCGTGCATGGACTCGGCAATCTGTATCTCGCCGGCGCCGGGGTGTTCACCACGGCCGGCTCGGCGAACCCCACCTTGACCATTGTGGCGCTCGCGCTGCGCCTGGGCGATCACCTCAAGCGCCACACGGCATGACCACCCTGCTGTCGGTGAATGTGGGGACGCTGGCGGCACTGCATCACGATACGCCACGCAAGCGGACCGGCATCTTCAAACAGCCGGTCACGTTTCCGGTGGAGGTCACGCCGCTGGGACTTCTGGGAGATCGCGTAGGAAATCTCACGCACCACGGCGGCCCTGATCAGGCGGTGTATCTCTACAGTGCCGAGGATTATGCGTGGTGGGCCGCTCAAGGGATCACACCGACCAGCGCCGGCAGCTTTGGAGAGAACCTGACCCTTGATGCGTGGTGGCCCAACGTGCGCGCGGGAGATCAGCTCACCGTCGGCGATGTTACGCTGGAGCTCACGGCCCCTCGTATTCCATGTGGCACGCTGGCTACGCGCATGGGCGACCCGCAGTTCGTGAAGCGCTTCCGGCATGCCGAGCGGTGCGGCGCGTACGCGCGGGTCCTCCGGCGCGGCACGGTACAGGGCGGCCTTTCCGTTACCGTGGAGCGGGCCCCCTCAGACTTTCCCACCATCGTCGAGCTGTTTCGGTACTGGTACGATCGCCCACACGACCGTGCTGCTTTGACGCACGCATTGCGGACACCCATTGGGGCGCGACTGCGCGCCACTTTTGTGGAGTGGGTCAACAGCTCATCCGCCTGAGCGACCAAGGGCAGACCGCACGGCGCCCGTGAGGCTCGCGGTCGAAAACGGCTTCTCTACCACCGCGTTTACATCCTTCAGCCACTCGTCGCTTCCGTCGCCTGCGGCCACGAAACCCGTCACGCAGATGATCGGCAGCGTTGGCCGCAACCCTCGACTGAGGGTCACTAGTTCGCGACCGGAAATTCCGGGCATCATCATGTCGGTCAGCAGCAGATCCAGTGGCACAGATTGATCAGCGAGCAACGCCAGAGCGTTGGTGGCGTTCTCCACGTCGATGACCTGGAAGCCCGCCCGACGGAGAATGCGGGCACTCACCTGACGCACTTCGCGGTCATCATCAACGAGCAGAATGGTGTGCGCGGAGGGCGTTGCCGGTGCAGCCACCGTTGGCGTGCGACGTTCAGGCGCCGTATCCACCACCTCATCGGCAAGAGGTAGTTGCACAGTGACCCTCGTGCCGACCTCCGGCGTCGAATCAATGGATACCTGCCCCCCAGCGCGTTGGACCATGGCCGCGACCATGGCCAATCCAAGGCCTGTACCCCGCCCTGTTGGCTTGGTCGTGAAGAACGGATCAAAAACGCGCGCTTGTACCTCCGGCGTCATCCCACAGCCCGTGTCCGTCACCTCGAGCCGCGCCATGGGCCCCTCCCGCCTCCACGCGATGCGTACGACGCCACCGTCAGGCATCGCGTCGCGTGCGTTCGTCACCAAATTGGTGATGACCTGTTCGAACTGACTGACCTCAACGCGCACTAGCGCACCGGTTTCGCGATGGCTGACATCCAACGTGATCCCACCGGGGAGCAAGCGCAGCAATACGGGGACGAGGTCAGATAGCACTTGGGCGCCATCCACCAGCACAGTGCGTGCAACGTGCGCATCACTGAACCCCAGCAATTGCCGCGTAATGGCAGCGCCCTTGGCAGCCGCCGAGTGAATGCTGGTCACATCGTTACGAAGGGGCGAGGTAACGGGGAGCGCTTCACCCAGCAACTCAGCGCGGCCAATTACCGAGGAGAGCAGGTTGTTGTAAGCATGCGCCACGCGTCCGGCCATGTCGTGCAGCGCCGCCAGCTTTTCCGAATGCCGTACGCGCTGCTCCAGCGCCAATTCCATGGAGCGATCCCTTCCAACCACCACCCAGCCGCGAATGTGTGGATCATCACGGCGATCCTGCTTTCGGAGTTCGACGGTATTCCCGGGCGCCGCGCGCAACCGACAGCGCAGCGGTCCTGGTGGGCCGGTGGTACTGTCGAGCCAACTGCGAATCTGCTCGTGCTCCATATCCTGAAACAGCGAGAGAAAACCATCGCCGATGCGCAGCAGTTGCGCGCGCTCGACGGCAGGCCCCAGGAAGGCAACACGGAACTGTGTATCAATCACAAACACGAAGTCGGTGGCCTGCGCCAGGAGCGCCCGGAACCGTCTGAGTTGTGAGGCCGCCTGTTTCGTCAGGTCCTCGGTATAGTGCAACTCCATCCGCTGCCGGATGAGCAGCAGTACCGTCATCGTCACGGCCACAAACCCCAGCAGCCGGACACTGTCCGTTCGCCCAAGGACGGCCGCCGCCACCAGGGAGATGTACGTCCCCGCCACAAAAGCGGCCGGGGTAATCCCGCGGGCCCCTTCGTTACGCGGCTCCATCTCCGTGGATGCGTATTGCGACAGGGCGAGATGTGCCGCATACCATCGCAATCCCCAGGCGAGGAACCAGGGCGCATCCACCCACGTACCGGGCAAATAGCGCGGGGACAACGCCTCCCACAGATAGTCCGCCGACGCCGAGAGCGCAGCGGCCCCCAACCACAAACCAATCGACGCCCGCAGTGCCGCGTTCCCCACGCGCAGGTATACCCAGGCCACAACCATCAACTCCGGCGCCGTGACGAGCAGCAGGATCCACAGGTCGGCGGGAACCTCGCCGCGGATTTCGCGGATGGGCTGCACAAGAAATAGCCATACCATCGCACTGACGGCCACGGCCAGCAGCAGACTATCCAGAATGGCGCGGCGGTCGCGCCACCAGGGCGGCGCGGTGCGCGGAAAGCAGAGGAGTCCGGTCACAACCAGCGCACTCGACACCACGTCGAAAGCGCTGTCGAGCGGGAATGGACGATCATTGATCATCGCCCATGTCCAGATCTGCCCGCCAACCCAGAAGCAGGCCTCGCCTGAAGCCAACAGCTGCCAGGCGAGTCGCTCCCGCATGGATGTTGCCGCCCGTCCGGCGTGCCACATGGTGAAGATCGCCACGAGCCCGATTGGGATAAATCCGATGGCGAGCACCGGTCCCATTCCCGGAAACACTAGCGAGAGCAGCGTGGCGCCGAGGTATACCAGCAGGTACGCCAGCATGACCGGCACCGGTACGACCGACATCATGTGCGACCTCCTACCGGCAGGTAGGTGAAGACGGTTCCATTCTCCACCACGCGCTGCTCTCCGCCCACCTCCCGGGCGGCCGCCCGCGCCAGCAGCAATGCCAGCTGCGCCGCACTGCCGTCCCACGTTGGCAAGGCTGACTTACCCGCCACGACGGCCTCCGGCAGGCCGGACAACCCGATACGCACATAGCGGCCTGGCTCCACCTGCAGTTCGTCTGCGTCAGAGCGATCGATGGTCACGGAGTGCACGTGCAGGTCCGTGCGCACTTCCGGTTCCGCTTCCAATACCGCCAGCAGCAGACTGTCCACGGCCAAATGGCAGGCGCTCTGATCCATCTGCAGCGACGTCACGGTGTCGTCGCACACAAGGGTCAGCCGTTCGTCCAGCCCTGCAGACGCAAGACGTGTCCGCAGCATGGGTTCCACGTTGATACTGACTTCGCGTGACTGCTTCTGACGAGAGAGTGCGAGCAGGCCCCGCGTAAAGCGCCGGGCGCGCTGCGAGGCAACCCGGATGGCGGAAACATCCTGCTGCAATTGCAGATTGAGCGGGAGATCCTCCTCCAGCATTTCCGCATGCGCATCAATGACCGTCAGGATGTTGTTGAGATCGTGCGAGAGCCCGCCGGCAAACACACCGAGGGCCTCCAGTTCCTGGGTCTGCCGCAAGCGGCTGGACAGCTCCGTTTCGCGAGTGATGTCCTGCGCATGCAGCAGAATGGCGCCCGCCTCGTTGTCCTCACGGCGGTCCACGATGGTCAACGTGAGCTGACGCCAACTGTCCGGCGTATCGCCGTGCACCCGCAGCGCCAGGCTGGTCGGCCCATCTCGAGCGTCACGCAAGGCACGGCGAAAGGCCAGCTGGTCATCGGGGTGTACCAACTCCATGAGCGCCCAGCGCGATGCCGGATGCGCCGAGCGGAGAAGGCGGTGCGTTGCCGGACTGATATCCAGACTGTTGCCGTCGGCATCCAGCACCATCACGTAGTCATTGGAATCGCGAAGAACGGCACCGTACCAGCGTGCTTGCTCATCCTGGGCGCGTTGCACCCGGCTCTGCTCCCGAAGCTCAATGAGCTGACGTACCACCAGCAGCATGGAGAGCGCCGCCACGCTTACCACGAGCGGCAACTCACGCTGCTGCGGTACGCGGGTGAGCTGCACCATGAGAACGGCGCTCGCCAGCATGACAAACGCCGTGGGCACCCACCCGCTCTGATACGATGCGTGGACCTGTATTGCCTCACGAGTGGGATGCCGCAACACCTGCACGGCATAGCGTGCAGCGGCGGCTTTCAACATCCACACGCTAAACCACAGCACCGCGATGTTGTCACCCGGACGGTACGAATAATTCGTTTTTCCAACCCACAGCAGAATGTCCGGCACGGTCTGCAACAGCGCCGCGAAGAGCAGAAAGGTGGCCACCCGTCGGAAGTACTGTTGGGAGCGGCGCAGTACGAGGAGAGCGGCGACAACGGCACTCGCCGAGTCGGCCAGCAAATACAGATAGTCCTCAGCGCGAGGTACTTGCGCGCCGGTCGCCGCGAAAAACGGCCCGAGGGCCGCAAACCAGAGCACGGTGCCACTTCCCACCAGCACAATGACACCATCGATGGACCGACGCAGCCGGTCAACCGCCAAGCGGCGTTCCCCGCCAAACGCAAGCAGACCAGCCAGCACCAGCAGCAGCGAACTCGCACTTGCCAGCAACAGCCACACCGGGCGTGCTTCACCCGGGTGATCGGCAAGCCACAGCGACCACACAACCCCGTTCACCGTCCGCAGGACCGAAGAGGCCGAAAGCAAACGCCAGGCAACGCGTTCGCGACCGAGCGGGCTGGCCTGTGCCGCCTGAAACTGCAGGAGGCCCACGACCAGTCCAATAACCACGAAGGCCACGTAGTCGATCGCGTAATCGACCGTGGCCTCCCCGGGGCCTTGCCACACCCACACGAAAAACACGGTCACGACCAGCAGCAGCACCGCATCGAGTGCTCCTGCCGGCCGCCAGAGTGGCCCGGGACGAGGCTCCACGGTCACCATCATGGCCTGGGCACTATGGTGCCTTGATCACCGGCAGCGTGTAGGCCTTCCGCAGCGCGTCCTGGTACTCCCCAAAGAGCACCTTGATCGCGTCAAATTCCTGCTTCACGGCGGCGCGAAACGCCGGACGGGTTGCCACATCGAAGAGGACCGCCGACATGGCCTTGGCCTGCACGATGAACCCGTTGTGTCCCACGGCGGTGAGTGCATCGGCCTCCATTTCGTACGTATGGAAGCCCCCGTTGGAGGTCCAGGTGCTGATGCCCACCCCGGGGATGGCACTGGACACACTCCCCGTTTCTTCCCACCCCTGTGGTTTCTGCGGCTCGGTCAGCACCTTGCCACCGCCGTAGCGCTTGACGTGCGCGAAGGCGAGCTCATTGAGTGTGCCCAATGACACGCCATCGCGCATGGATCCGTACGTTTCGATCGTGACCTTCGTACCGGTGGCCTGCGCGGCAGCACGCGCCGCATCATCAATGAGCGTTCGCATCTGGGCGAGATACACTTCGTCGGGGTAGCGAATGTAGAAATCCGCGACGGCGCGATCGGGAACCACGTTGGGGGCTTTCCCCCCCTCGGTGATGATCCCTTGCACCCGGGCTTCGGGGCGGAAGGTGCCACGCAAGGCATCAATGTTGCTGAACAGATGGCGCACCGCCGTGAGCGCATTGCGCCCATCCCACGGCGTCATCTGATGCGCCGGAGCGCCAGCGAAGGTAAACCGCACGCCGTCAATGTTGAGGCAGCAGGTACCAAAGCCCGGCGCGGCCCGCTGCGTGTTCAAGCCGGAGTGACTGCGGACAATCACCTCAATGCCGTCGAACACCTTCTGGTTGTGCATCACGGTCTTTACCGGCGGCGGCATCATCTCTTCGGCCGGTGTGCCAATCACCACAATCTGTCCGGGGCTCTTGGTGGCGATCAGCCATTCGGTCATGGCCTGTGCAGCTGCCAGTCCTACCGGTCCCTGGGCAGAATGCTGGTCACCGTGAAAGTCCCCCTTCGTTCCACGAAGGGCATCGTACTCCACCACCACGCCGTACACCGGCCCTGTGGCGGTCCCGGGATGCCGTGCCACAAAGGCTGTGGCGAAACCGGCGGCGTTGGGGGAAATCACCCACCCGTGTGCAGAGAGCCAATCCGTCACCAATTTCATGGATCGCGTTTCGGCGAAGCCGATTTCCGGATGTCTGGTGATATCATCGCTCATCGCCAGCAATTCGCCGCGCATCAGCGCCTCGGCGCGCTCAGCGACCTTGTCGCGCGTGGCATTCGGTGCGCCCAACCGGTTGGTCCATCCCGCCACATCCACCGACTGCTGCAACGCCGAGAGTTTCTGCACGACGCCGCGTGCCGCCTCACGCTCGGTGGGTGTTTCCTGCGCCGACAGCGTACCGACTGCGCCCAGCAGCGCGGCAGTGAAGGACGCCGACATGCGGAAGACCTGTGAACACCGGGATGTGCACATGCGCAGGGGATTGAGGGAGAGACACCAGGCAACGCGCTACCGCTCTAGTAAACGGTAGCATCGGCGGGTCGGCAATCGCGCCCAAGCGTTTCCGGTTACAGGAATACATGATACACCCTTTGGGTAGGGTCCGCTCCGGTCAAGTTGCGTACGGCACGGCCGACACTCGTAGGCGCGAGGCGGTATCTGACCGTCGAGCCGTTGAGCAGGTGACATCCCCGAGAGGAAACAATGCGTAATTCAACGCAGCGCAGCCGGTGGCCTTTGGCCCGCTGCGCTTCGTGGGTTTGGGTGGCGCTGGTAATCGGGCTGGCGCCCGTCAGTGCGCGTGCCCAGAACATCATCAGTGTGCCCTTCACCAAGGGATTCATCGGGACACGCGGTTCGTCGGCCGGTACGGCCAACAACGTGCTGACCTACACCACGCTGGGAATTGCCCGCACGTTTTTCATTCAGAATTCGTCGAGTACGACCTTCGAATTGCAGGGAAATGACATTCCGGGAACGTTACGGATTGTCCGGACCGATGGCAGCACGCTCGACATTCCCGCGTCGGCCAATTGGCGGAACAGTGGTGGCACCACCTACCTCATTGGCATTCTGCCGCGCCCGGTTACGCCCATCACGTTCACCTATGGCGGCGGCTCCATCCAGATCACTGATGGGTCAAGCAATGGCGGCAGCAGCGTGGGCGGTTATTCCGCTGCCTACGCGGGCGCCACCCTCGCTGATGGTGAAAGTACCAGCGGCAATGCTGCCCAGTCACAAGTACTGAATGGTTTGAACGCCTACCTCGCCACGGTACTCAGTTCACGCCCCAGCGGCCCCGTCACGGTGGCCACGCTCAGTACGTCCGACAACACGCCAACCCTCACGGGGACGGCGACGCTGCAAAGCGGCGAGAACCTCACGGTCGTGGTGAATGGCGTACAGTACTCCACCAGCACATCGCCGGCGCTGAGCGTCAGTGGCGGCACCTGGTCCCTGACGCTCACCTCCTCGCTGGCCGCCGGCAGCTACGACATTTCGGCCACCATCACCAATGCGGATGGGTTCACGCTCAGCGACGCGACCACCAACGAGCTGACGATCGCGCCTGCCGTGACCATTGGCGGCAGCTTCACTGCCAACAACAAGGAGTACACGGGCACGACCGCAGCCACCGGCGTTACCACCGGGCTCACGTTGAGCGGCGTGGCTGGTGGCGACAACGTCACCATTGCCTCCGTCACGTTGGCGTTCGGCACCGCCGGCGTAGAAGACGGGAAAACCGTTTCCATTGTCAGCGTGACGCTCGGCGGCACCAATGCCGGATCGTATACGGTGGATCTCACCGGCGCTCCGACCGCTACCGCGAACATTACCACACGCGCCCTGACCATCAGCGGCGTGAGTGCTCAGAACAAAGTGTATGATCGCAGCAACGCGGCCACCCTGTCGGGCACGGCGGCCTACGTTGGGCTGCAGAATGGGGAATCGTTTGTCGTGACCGGCACACCCGCGGCGACTTTTGCTGATCCGAATGTTGCCAACGGTATTGCCGTGTCGGTCAGTGGGTATACCGCGCCCAGTGCGAACTACTCGGTGACTCAGCCGGCGTCGTTGACCGCCAATATCACGCAGAAAACGCTCACGGTCTCCGGGACGTTTACCGCACCGGATAAACCGTACGATGGCACCACCAGCAGCAGCATTGCCACCAACAACCTGACGGTGGGGACGGTAGAAACGGGAGATGATGTTTCCATTGATGCCGTCGTTGTGGCCTTCGGCAGTGCCGGCGTCGGCAGCAATAAAACGGTATCCATCACGTCGCTCACCTTGGGTGGCAGTGCCGCTGGCAATTATCAGATCAGCCTGACCGGTGCCCCTACCACCACGGCCAGCATCACGTCCAGTGGCCCCACGCTCACGCTGGGCGGCACCTTTACGGCCAGTAACAAGACGTACGATCGGACGCTCGCCGCCACGGGTAACACGACGGGGCTCACCCTCGTCGGCGTGAATGGCGGCGACGAGGTGAACATTGCCTCCGTCACGCTGGCGTTCACGTCGGCCACCGTCGGCACCGGCAAATCGGTGGAGATCACTTCCGTGACCCTCGGCGGCGCCCAGGCCGGCACGTACGCGCTGGATCTGACCGGAGCACCATCTGCCACGGCCAACATCACGCCGGCGGAGCTGACCATTGGCGGCAGCTTTACCGCCAACAACAAGAGCTTTGACGGCAACACCAGTGCCACCATTGCCACCAACAGCCTCACCCTGACGGGCGTGATTGCCCCCGACGCCGTGTCGCTGACCGGCGTCACCGCCGCGTTCGGGACGGCATCGGTGGGCAACGGCAAGTCGGTTGGACTCAGCGCGGCCAGTCTCACCGGTGCCGCCGCCGGAAACTACACCGTGAGCCTCACCGGTTCGCCCACAACCACCGCGAACATTCTCGGTACCCCAACCGTCACCATTGGCGGTGCGTTCACGGCCTTCAACAAGGTGTATAGCGGCACGGTTGCCGCCACCGGAAACACAGCGGGGCTCACGCTGTCCGGTGTGAATAGCCCGGATGAAGTCACCATTAGCACCGTCACGCTGGCCTTCCAGTCAGCGACGGTCGGCACCGGCAAGTCCGTGGTGATCACGGGCGTCACGCTCGCAGGTGCGCAAGGTGCGCTGTACGCCGTGAATCTCGCCGGTGCCCCAACGACGACGGCAAACATTACTCCGCGCCCCGTCACCATTGGCGGATCGTTCACGGCGCGCGACAAGACGTTTGACGGCAATACTTCAGCGCAGATGGTCACCAATGCCCTGACCGTAGAGGGCGCGGTGAATGGCGAACAACTGTCGCTGGGGTCCGTCTCCATTGCCTTTGCCACCGAGGTCGTTGGCCCCGCGCGTCTCGTTTCCATTCAGGGCGCTGACCTGCTGGGTACTACCGCGGGCAACTACGTGCTGTCCCTCGACGACGCACCAACCACCACGGCAAGCATTCGCGGCCTTGAGCCCCCAGGCATGCCGCGTACCCTGCTCGTCACTCCGGGTGATGGCAGTCTCAGTGTGACATGGACGCTGCCTTCGGTGGAAGGCTGTGAGGCCATCACGGGATTTGCGCTGGAGCACAGCAGTGATGATGGCGCCACGTGGACACGGATTGCCGTGAACTCACGAGTACCGGGAGCGGTTTCGATTGCGCCGGTGGCGAACAATCTCACGTACCGCGTTCGTGTTGCCGCCATCAACAGCTGCGGGATGAGCGGGTTTGCCGAAGCCACACCCGTCACGCCCACAGGTCCGGCCCGCGAGGGGAATGGCGGCCCGCGACAGAATGGTCCGGGCACCAACACGGTCACGCGCAATGGCACCGACGTGCCGGTCACCACGACGGTGGTCGCCGATACGGTGCTGCTGATTATGGCCCCCGATTTCACGCTGCAGGTGCGATCGGCGGACACTACGGGTGCGCCCGTGCCACCCGATAGCCTCACCCTGCAGCTTGAGCACGGTGGCACCGCTTTCACCAGCGGCACCGGGTTCGCACCGTCCAGCTGGGTATCGCTGTATATCTACGGCCTAACCGGTACGCCTCGCTTCCTTGGCAAGGTTCAGGTAGACGCCGGCGGCAACTTTGCCACCTCGGTACCGATTCCGAGCGACCTCGCCGAGGGCAACTACACCCTGCAGGTGAATGGAGTGGACACCGCGCGGCGCGCCCGAACGGCCACACTGGGCGTGCAAGTCGTTGAACCGTTGCCCGACCTCGTGCTGGCATCGGTGCCAGATCGTACGGATATGACGGTTGGAGACACCGTGACCTTTGCCCTTACGGTTACCAACACCGGACGTGGTGCCGCTACGGATGTGGTCATTCCACGCGCGTTTTCGGAACCGGGCTTCCGCTTCGTCTCCGCGACACCGGTGGACGGCAGCTATGACGCGACCACGGGCAGCTGGACCATTCCCCGGATTGCAGCAGGCGGCGTAGCCCGCCTTACCCTCCGAGCGGTGGTATTGGCCCCCTCGTCATCCGGGAGCGTCGCGCCGTGACCTCCATTCCTCAAACTTCCTCTGTGATGATGGCTCGCGTACATCACTCCCGTCTCGTACTGGTTCTTGCCAGTACGTTGCTTACGGCCTGCCAGTCTGACCGCGCGCTGGCGCCGTCCGACGCGATTCCCACCCGCTTGACGCTGACCGCCAACACGAGTGTCCCGTTGTCGAGCTTTGGGGATAGCACGATCATTCAGCCGCGGGTGGTAGACGCGAACGGGGCGGTCCTCACCGACGTCCCGCTGCGTTGGACCCTCCGCACCCCAGGCGTATTGGAGCCACTGGGTAACGGACAGTATCGGGCCGCACGCAATGGGCAGGCCACCATTGTGGTGCAACTTGATCCCTCGAACACGGGCGCCAAACCGGCCGGCTACTTTGCCGATCTGCTGACCGACAGCGTGATTGTTTCGGTACAGCAGCAGCCCGCTCGCATTGTGCCGCTGGCAAACGACACGGTCTTTACGCTACTTGGCAGCACACGCACCCTGCGCTTCCACGTCACGGACGCGCGTGGCAACCGTATGACCGATGGCTGGTCGGCGCAGTGGCAGTCCGCCAATACGGGTATCGCCTCGGTCGACAGCGCAGGCACCGTACGCGTAGCGGCCAACGGGTCGGCACAGCTGTCGTTGCGTGTTGGCGTTGCCACCTGGTCCACCACGGTCTCGGTCAACGCCACACGCCCGCATGTCTCGTGTATGCGATACCGGCAGCGTCGGTCGGCTCGCGAACAGTGCGTCACCAATACCGTCACGCTGTTCGCCGCGCCGGAGCGTGCCCCATGAACCGGCGTCATGGTATTCCGTCGCTGCTGTCGGGACTGCTGCTGTTGTCCGCAGGAGTCGCCGAGGCACAGACTGCGTCGTCGCCGACCGCCACGACATCGGCCGCCACATGGCCCTCGCGGCTTGGAGTCAGCGTACGCGGCGGAGAATTCCGACTGGCGGGCAACAGTGAAGCTTTTCGGCTCTTCGATCAGGCGCTCACGGCCGGCACTGCGCAACTGGCGCCGCGCGTGGCGGGGGCAGAAGTACAGGTGCGTGTCTGGCGTGCACTGAGTGCCGTGGCAGGCGCCGAGACGGGGAACCGAACCGCCGCGTCCATCAGTCGGGTGGCACCGACGGCCAGCAGCACTCCCGTAGCGCAGCGCACATCGTTCGAACTGTCGTCGGTGCAGCATGCTGGCGTGCAGTGGCAGGCATGGCAGTGGCAGCGGTCGGAACGGTCCGTCGAGCGGCTCCGCGTCGTGCTTGGCGGTGGCCTCGGACAGGCACGCTACGCCTTGCGCCAGTGGGGCAACTTCGTTGATGCCACGCGACGGGTGGAGTTCAGTGACGATCTCCAGTCCAACGGCCGCGGTACGTTTCGGTATCTCGCCGCCAAAGTTGAAGTTCCCGTGTCCCGCCGGCTGGCGATGCAGGGCGATGTGCGGCATCACTCGGGCAGCGCGAGCATGAACGGCGACTTCGCAACGTTTGACCGTCTTGATTTGGGTGGCATGCGTCTGGGCCTTGGGGTCGTGGTGACCCCGTGGCGCTAATGGGGATGGCGAGCGCTTAACGCCATACGTCGCGCAACAGCTCCGGCATCGCGTGGAGATGATCCACGTGGTCCGGTGCGCTGTTGCCGGCGTATCCCCGTACGACAAACGTGCCTCGGCGGGCCTCGCTGAGCTGCTGCATGCCACGCGGCCCCCACTTGAGGACCGGTTTTCGCAGCACACCGGTTTCGCGCAGAAGCCAATCCGCCGTTTCTGTCGTGCTGGCGTACGTGCCGGGGAAGATTTCCGAGTGGGAGATCAACATCCTGGCGTCGCCCGCGGCAGCGCGCCGGGCGTACGCCGTGAGCGCCACCAGATTGGCGCTATCCAATGCTCCGCCGTTGGCGAGCGTGGTACCCTCGGGCACGTACGACGTGTGCATGCCGTCCAGCAACAGCACCGCCGAGACCTGTGCGGCCAGCGCCGGCGTGCGCAGAATGCGTCGAATGGCGCCGTGCCCCGCCGAGAATCCCGACAGGGTGATGCGACGCCATTGCACCGGCTTTCCACGCTGCTGTGCCGCCGCCTGTGCGGCGCTGCTCAAGAGCTGTGCAAAGGCATCGGCCGCGGTAAACGTCCGGTCGTACACCGCGGAGCCACTGCCGAGATTGAGCACGAGCGCCGCCGTGCGGTTTCGTGTGGCCACGGCCTGGTGTACCAGCCATGGCGCGCCATGAAAGTGCACCACCAGATCGAGCGTGGCTGCCTCATCGCGGGGCAGGTACAGAGCGGCAGGAGACGCCGCCGCCCACAGGACCCGCACCGTATCTCCCGGAAGCGCCGCAGGGCTCAACCGTTCATGTCGGCGCGTAGACTCAGCCATCGGTGACGCCTGCTGTGGCGCCATAGGCGGCGCCACGGGCGGCGTTTGTGCCCCGAGGGAGGAAGCCATGGCAACCGCCAGCAGGACGCAGGCGGGGCAGCCCACCCGAATGGGACGAACGAGTCGTCTGACTAGCGCGGAGTACATGGCGTGGTAGCTTGGAGAGAATCTTCGCCGAGAGCAATGTCTATGCGTGCATCAAGCTATTCCGCCCTCCTGGCAGCCCTGTTGCCGCTTTCCGTGGCACCATCTGCGGTAATGGCTCAGCCAGTCGCGCCGTTCTCGACGGCGGCGGCGGAGCGCCCGAGCGCCCAAGGCATGCGCATCTCCGGCATGGTACACGACAGCACCACCGGCTTTCCATTGGTTCGCGCGGTGGTCCAGCTGGTGGACAACGCGGGCAGGACGGGCGGTCGCATGACCGTAACCGATGCGGACGGACGGTACTCGTTCAGCGATGTCCCCGCCGGTCGCTATCTGCTGGGGTTCCACCACCCAGTGCTCGACTCGCTGGGACTCGACCCGCTGGCGCGCGGTCTCGATGTGTCGCGTGACCTGTCAGATGTCTTGCTCAGCGTACCGTCGGCTGTGCGAATCCGCGAAGGCGTGTGTGGTGCACCAGCACCAGGAAATCCTGGCACGCTGATCATGGGGTTTGTGCGCGATGCCGAAACGCGTGCCCCGTTGGCGAATGCCACCGTGGCCGTGGAATGGCTGGAGTATGAGTTGGGCGGGCGGCGGATGGTGCCGCGCATTGCCCGCCGGGTCACCGCGACGGGGGCGAATGGCTGGTATGGCGTGTGCAACATCCCGAGCGACGGATTTGTCCAACTGGCGGCGCGCGCCGGTGAAGACAGCACAGCGTTGGTGGAAATTCCGATCGTGTCGGATGCGCTGTTGCGGCGCGAACTGTTTGTAGGACGTGCCGCCACCATGCCCATCACGGGAACGGTCCTGCGCGAAGGGAGTGGCCGACCGCTGGAGAACGCCACAGTGAGTGTGGTGCATGGGCCAACCACCCGCACCAACGCGAAGGGAGAGTTCGTCATCCCCGATGCGCCGGCGGGCACCCGCCTCCTCGAGGTGCGCGCCGTTGGATATTATCCGCAGCGCACGCCGCTCGATGTGGTGGAGAACGCACCAGCGGTTCTCGCCGAGATGCGCACGTTCAAGTCGGTGCTCGACACCGTCAAGGTGCTGGCCAACTACGAGCGCTACAGCACCCTGCAGGAAATGAAACAGCGCGCGCAGTCCGGTATTGGGCGCTTCTTTTCAGCCGAAACGATTGCGCGTCGGAATATCGTGGTGGTGTCGGAACTCATGTGGACGGTGCCCGGGGTGTATGTGGAGCGTGCCGGTGGTCCGGAGCAGGAGCTGTCCATGCGCGGATTGTTTTCACCGCGCTGTACTCCGTCCGTTTTCCTCAACGCGTTCCCGGTGCAGCTGGCCTTCAACGGCATCGCCCCCTTCTCCATTGGCGACATCGACGCGATGGTACGTCCGTCGGACCTGATGGGCGTGGAGATCTATGCCGCCGGACAAGTGCCGCCTGTTTTTGGCGCTGGCATGACGGGGTGCGGTGTCATCGCCTTCTGGACGAAGTAGACCGCGCGAGTGACGGATCGTCGCACGTTTCTGCGGAACGCCTCGGCGCTCCTGCCAGCGTTATGGGTGGCGCCGGCGTGCGTCCGGGGGCGCCTGACGCCGGCCGCGGAGTCCACTGCCGATCTGGTTATTGTTGGCGGAGGTCTTGGTGGCTGCGCCGCCGCACTGGCGGCCTTGCAGCGTGGCCTTCGCGTGATCATGACCGAGGAGACCGACTGGATTGGTGGCCAGCTCACACAGCAGGCGGTCCCCCCAGATGAGAACGCGTGGATTGAATCCATTGGCGGCACCCGGAGTTATCTCGCACTGCGGGACGCGATTCGGAGCTACTATCGCACGCAGACCCCACTGACGGCCGCCGCCCGCGCCAACCCGCGGCTCAACCCGGGGAACGGCTGGGTGTCGCGACTGTGTTGCGAGCCACGAGTCTCGCTGGGCGTATTGGAAGCGCAGTTCGCGCCCTATGTGGCATCGGGACAGCTCCGCCTTTTGCTTCAGCATGTGGCGCGTCAGGTGCAGGTGCAGGGTGATCGCATCCTTGGTGTGGAAGTGCGTTCACTGCTCGACGGAGAGCGTCGGTGGCTCACCGCCCCCTTCTACGCCGACGCCACGGAGCTGGGGGACCTGCTCCCCATGAGTGGCACGGAGTACGTGACTGGCGCGGAATCGCGGGCGATGACCGGCGAACCCCATGCCAAGGACGTGGCGGAGCCCGATAACGTGCAGGCCTTCACCGTGTGTTTTGCCATGGAGCATCGCGATGGTGAGGACCACGTGGGAGATCGCCCGGCGGCGTACGAGACATGGCGCAACACCATGGTGCAGGTGCCAGGTAGTGATACGCCAACCCGCTTGCTCAGCTTTGATGATCCGGGGTCGGCACGACTGGGCTTCAATCCCGTAGCACGTACCGGTTATTGGTCATACCGGCGGATCATTGACCGCACGCAGTTTGTTCCGGGAACGCACGCGAGCGATGTAACCATCGTGAACTGGGGGCAGAACGATTATTCCTTTGGCTCACTGATTGACGTGTCACCCCAGGAAGCAGCACAGCATGTGTCGCGCGCCAAAGAGCTGGGCGTCTCCCTGCTCTACTGGTTGCAAACGGAATGCCCGCGTCCCGACGGCGGCGCGGGCTGGCGTGGTTTGCGGCTGCGACATGATGTCATGGGGACGACCGACGGCTTCGCCAAGTACCCGTACATTCGGGAGAGCCGGCGGATCCGCGCGCGCTTCACCGTATGCGAGCAGCATGTGACCCTCGACGCGCGGCTTCGCGAGACCGGTGCCTCCCGCGAGGCCGTGACCGCGGCACCATTTGCCGACAGCGTTGGCATTGGGCACTACAGCATGGATCTGCATCTGACCACCCGCGGTGATCGCGGGCAGTACGGGGCAACGCTGCCGTTTCAGATTCCGCTGGGCGCCCTGCTTCCCGAGCGCATGGAGAATGTGCTCCCGGTATGCAAGAACATTGGGGTGACACACCTGACCAACGGCTGCTACCGGCTGCATCCGATTGAGTGGAACATTGGCGAAAGCGCCGGTCATCTGGTGGCGTACTGTCTGGCGCAGCGTACCACCCCACATGCCGTGCATGCGCAGGCCGCGCACATCGAAGCGTTGCAGCGCCAACTCATCACGGCCGGTGTGCCGTTGGCCTGGCCACATCCGCTCCCGAAGTAAGTCGGCGCGACTCCCGGGTTACCGGCGCAGTGCGCGGGCCATCAGCACGATCTGCCCGGCGTGATACACGTTATGCTGCACGACCCCATTGAGCATCACGATATACGTGACACCGGTACCCAGGGGCGCATCGTGCATCGCGCCCTGCCCTACATAATCCGAGAGTCTGGCGGCGGGAAACACCGAGAGGTCGGCATCGAGGGCAGTGGCCGTATGGGCAACGAGTTCGCGAACCGCGTTCCATTCCTCCGCTGTTGCCGTTGTTCCCTCCGGCCAATCGCCCCGCGTCGGCATCCCCGGTTCGGCGCCCGTGAGACGACGCTGTACTTCCTCCATCCAGGCCACCGCGTGCAGCGCGATATCGCGGATGCTATGCGCCCCGGGAATCGCAACCGCCGACGCATCGTGCGGACCAATCTCTGCGAGTGCCTCCAGCAGCGACGGGCCATGCCACGCGCCGCCAAAGACCGAGCGCGACAACTCGCCACGCAGCCAGGAGATGTGATCGTACATGGAGGTCCTCAGCGACGTCCGATGAGAGGGATGACCAGCAAGGCGAGGCCGGCGAGCAGGAGCACCAGCGTCGAGAGCAGCGCCCACTTGAGGGTAAAGCGCTGATGATCGTCAAAGTCCACACCCGCCAGGCCAACGAGGAGAAACGTGGACGGCACCAGAGGGCTGAGGAGATGCACCGGTTGCCCCACGAGCGACGCACGAGCAATCTCGGCCGCCGTGATGCCGTAGGCCTCACCGGCCTTCGCCAGAATGGGCAACACGCCAAAGTAGAACGCGTCGTTGGAAATGAAGAACGTGAACGGAACGCTGAGCACGCCCGTGACGATGGCCAGATACGGACCAAGCGCGGGCGGCACCAGCGCCACCACGCTGCTCGCCATCGCGTCCACCATTTTGGTGCCCGACAGGATGCCGGTGAAGATGCCCGCCGCAAAGATGAGCCCCACCACTGCCAGCACATTCCCCGCGTGGCGTGACAGCAGCGCTTTCTGCTGATCGATGCTGGGATAGTTCACCATGACCGCCACCGCAAAGCCCAGCATGAACAACACCGGCAGCGGCAGGAGCGCCCCGATCAAGGCGGCGAGCAACACGACGGTGAGCACCGCGTTGACCCACAAGCGGTCCGGCCGACGGTGCGCGGTGTCCTCATGGTACGTGGGGTTGGCCAACTCTTCCTGCAGTACTGCCTCACCCGCCACGGCGCTCGTCCCGGCCAGTCGGCGCCGCTCCGCCACTCCCAGTCGGTAGGCCGCAAACAGGACCCACGCCACACCGGCCGCCATCACGGGAACCATGGGAATGAACACGTCGCTCACGTCCACACTCAATGCACTGGCGGCGCGCGCGGTGGGTCCGCCCCAGGGCAGAATGTTCATGATCCCCGATGACAACATCGTCACGCAGGCCAGTATCAGCGGACGCATCCCAAGCGCGCGGTACAGCGGCAGCATGGCCGCCGTCGTAATCATGTAGGTGGTGGAGCCGTCACCGTCCAGCGACACCACCAGCGCCAGGACAGCCGTCCCCACCACGACCTTGACCGGGTCGCCGTGCACCAGCGACACCAGGCGCGACACAATGGGCGCAAACAGCCCCGCGTCAATCATGACGGCAAAGAACAGGATCGCGAACAGCAGCATCACCCCCGTGGGGGCGAGCTTCGTGATCCCCTGGATCATCATTTCACCCAGCGTAGACCCAAAGCCGGCGAGCAAGCCAATGGTGGTGGGGACCAGAATCAGTGCCGTCAGCGGTGAGAGCCGCTTGGTCATGATGAGGGTCATGAACACGATCACCATACCGTACGCCCAGAACGTCAGCATGGGACCCGCGCGGCGATTAGCATTCTCGTATCTGGAATGAGTCGGAAGGACATAGCAGGAACATGCGCCGCTTCGCGTCTTTCTGCATCGCGGAGCAATGATCGCATTGCCAACAATTCCTCCGCTCCCTATCGTCCCCCATGCTTCTTGCTCGCCGACGTTTTTCCTGCCCGTTCATTCTGCTCGCCGCGGCATGCGTTGGCTGCGAGTCGCCGCGGGACCCAGAGCTGCGCATCGGCCTCATTGGCGTCTTTGAGGGAACGGCCCGCACCTCTTCAGGAATGCCTGCGCGTCTGGGGGCCCGGATGGCGGTGGAGGAACTCAATGCCACCGGCGGCGTGGTGATTGGCGGGGTGAGTCATCGCATCACGTTGCTGGACCGGGAAACGGCGAATCGCCCGGATGCCGCTGCCGCCGCTGCGCGGGCGCTGATCAATCTGGACTCCGTCGACGTGCTGGTTGGCCCCCAGTTCAGCGGTCTCGCTCTTGCCGCGGGCGCGGTGGCTGAAGCGTCCCAGATTCCGCTGGTGGCGCCAATGGCCTCCAGCCCCGCCGTGACGGAGGGACGAAGCTACATCACGCGACTGGCGTTTCTCGACGCGGATCAGGGCAACGCGCTGGCCCGGTTCGCCTACGATTCGCTTGGGGTGCGACGCACCGGGGTGCTCTTCAATGCCGCCAGCCAGTACGGCCGGGGCATCATTGAGCTCTTTAGCCGAACCTTCACGGCGCTCGGCGGGCGCATGGTTGGGATTGAGACGTACAATGTGGATGATCCTGCCGACCAACGGGCGCAGATCATGCGCCTGCTGGCCGGAAACCCGGATGCCATTTTGCTCCCCAACTTTTCGGTGCGGGACTCCTCGCAGGTGCGCATTCTGCGCGGCGCCGGTTTCCGCGGACGACTGTTGGGCAGTGATGCCTGGGACGCCATTGCGTTGCGTGGGCGGGAGCAGGTGAACGGCAGCATCATCGTAGGCAATTGGGATGGCCGCAGTGATCGCGATGGCGTCCGGATGTTCCGTGACCATTGGGCGGCGTTGTATTTGGGAGAACGCCCGCGGGCCACCGGCGCCGCCACCTATGACGCCATCCGCCTGATTGCCCGGGCCGCTGAAAAGGCGCGCGCCAAGTCCGGGGTGTCGTTGGTGCGTGCGTTGCAAACCGGGGCGCCCTTCGACGGCGCCTTTGCGAGCTACCAGTTCAACGGCACCGGAAGCCCGATCCGCGGCGCCACGCTGCTCGAGATGAGTGGTGATTCACTGGTGTTTCGCGTGACGCTCGATCCGCGTCGTTGATGCCGGGCACGCGAAATGGGAGTTTGACCGCCAGACTGTCAGCGGCTGTCTTTGCGGTCAGCTTCGGCATTGCGGCATTGGGCGGGTGGGCGTCATACCGCACGGCGTCGGCCGCATTACGGGAGCGCGTCAGTCGACAACTGGAGACCGATGCCACCGAGGAGGCCCAAAGTGCCGCGCAGTGGCTTGCACAGCAGCAGTCACTGATGCAGTTGGAGGCGGCGCGGTGGTCCGAGAGCGACACCCCGCTCCCCACGGACATTGACCGCAACGCGTTTCGCCCCGCGCTGGCTCCTGTTCTGGATGTTGAGGAAGTCCAACAGATCCTCGTCCCGGGAGGACTCGTCGTTCGCTCCACCGATAGTACATCGTTGGGGCGCTATGCCGTGGAGGAAGAGTTCTATCTGGAAGGACGCCGAGGCACGTACATCCAGAAGATCTACCTGAGTGCCACGACCGGTCGGCCGCGACTCACCATTGCGGCCCCGATCCGGCGAAACGGCACCACGGTTGGACTCCTGGCGGGCCATCTCGATCTCACGCGCATGGAAGCGGTCGTGCGGCACCCGGTCAGTCTGTCGCTCCCCACCGATGCGTATCTGGTCAATCGGTTTGCCGAATTTGTATCGGCCCAACGATTCGGCCGAGATGGGGTGAGCCGCGGTGTGCATAGTCTGGCAATCGACCTCGCGCTCAAGGGCGGCACCGGCACGGGCATCTACGACGACTACGCCGGCCGCGCCGTACTGGGGGCATGGCGCTGGATTCCTGAACTGGAACTCGCGCTGGTCGTGGAGACGCCGCTGGCGGCGGCCTTGGCGCCAGCGCGGAAACTCCTCACCGAAACGCTGTTGTTGGGGCTCGTGGCCACGGCGTTGCTCGCGCTTGGCGTCACCGCCATCACGCGTCGATTTACGGCGCCGGTACTCAGCGTTGCCAATGCGGCGTCGAAAGTGGCCGCCGGGAACTTTGGTGTGCGTACGCCAGTCACGGGTGACGATGAGGTGGGACAACTCGCCGACGCCTTCAACGTCATGACGGAACAACTGGATTCATTGTACGGTCGCCTGGAGTCGCAGGTACAAGCCACACAGACCGCATTGGTGGAAGCGCAGAGCAGTCGTGCGTTGCTGCAAGACCTCGTGAACAACACGGCAACGCTCGTACTGGTGGTGGGATTGGATGATCGCATCCTGCTGGCCAATGCGCGTGTCGCGTTGCTGACGGGTGTGCCGGCCGGGGCCGCGTCGGAGCGGATGTTGCCTGACCTGTTCGGCGAGTCCACGTCTCTCATTGCGTCGCTGCTTGCACGTTCACGGGCAATGGATGGCGTGGTGGAACAGGAAGTGGAGCTGGAGTTGCTGGGTGGCACCCACGGCTGGCAGATGGTCGCGTTCCCCTTGCTCCGCGACGACGGTACTACCTACGCCACAGGGCTTATTGGCACAGACCTCACAGAGCGGGCCCGCGCGGAAGCCGAGCGACGCGCCCGGGATGCCTCGGTGCAACAGGCCCAGAAGTTGGAGAGTCTGGGCATCATGGCCGGCGGTATTGCCCACGACTTCAACAACATTCTCGGGGCGATCATCGGCAACGCCGATCTGGCACGCGAGACGGTGGCCGATGAGTCGGAGACGGCGCAGGCGCTCGATCGCATCACGGTGTCCAGTCGGCGGGCGTCCGAACTCACCCGCCAGATGCTGGCGTACGCAGGCCGGGCCAGCTTGCGACGGGAAGTCGTCGATGCGCGAGAGATCATCAGGGATATTCTGCCCATGGTGCAGGCGTCGCACTCCAAGAAAGTGGAGCTGGATGTAGCGGCCATGCCCGACGCGCTCTGGGTGGAGCTCGATCCGGCGCAGTTGTCTCAAGTGTTCCTCAACCTGCTCACCAACGCCGTCGAGGCCATCGGTGATCATCCGGGGCGTGTATCGGTACGCGCCGCAGCCTGCGAAGCGCCCGAGGCGCAGAACCTGGACACGACGGCGCCCCATGGATGGTGGCAGCTGAGTGTGGAAGACACCGGAACTGGAATTCCCGACGTCGTGCGCGCGCGGATCTTCGATCCGTTCTTCACCACCAAGTCATCGGGGCGCGGACTGGGGCTCAGCGCGGTACGCGGCATTATCGGTACGCTCGACGGCGTCCTGGCCTTGGCCCATACCGGCGCCGACGGCACCCGCTTCGACATTTTTCTGCGCCAGGCCGCGGCGCCCGCGACGGCGGAAGGCCGTCACTCGGCCCCCCCGCGTACTGCACTGTCCGGCACCCTGCTGGTGGTGGATGACGAAGCGCCCATTCGCGAGGTGGCCGCTCGGGTAGCCCGACGCATGGGGCTCAGTGTGGTGGAGGCAGAGAATGGGGCGCAGGGGCTGGAGCAGTTCCGTCGCCATGCGGCCAAGGTGTCTGTCGTGTTGCTCGACCTCACCATGCCGGGCATGGGCGGCGCGGAGGTCCTGGCCACACTGCGCACCTCGCATCCGACATTGCCCGTCATCATTGTCAGTGGTTACGATCGGGATGACGCGCTGACGCAGATTAGCGATGATCCCGCAACCCGTTTCCTCGCCAAACCGTTTGGCGTTGGCACGCTGCGGGATCAGATCATTGAAATGATGCAACGGTAGCGGCAGACGAGCGGGAGGCCGTGGAGCCGCTCGCCTGGCACACGGTTCAGCGTCCCAGGGCAGCCAACGCGCGCTGCGACACGATTTTGCCCGCGGCTTCTGTGGGATGGAAATCATCCCAGAAGAGATACGTGGCCGGTGCACTGCACAGCGCGGCGGGTGACCGGGACAGGCACGCCGCGGATACATTGGTGAATCCGAACGACGACGGATTGGCCACAACTTGCGCCGTCAGCGCCCCTTGATCCACCAGATAAATCGTGAGCCCCGGTGATGCGGTGCGCAACGCGGGCAACTGCGCCGAGAGCGCCGCGTTGAACTGCAATGACAGCGCCGTGGCCGTTGAGGCGGCAAGCAGCCCCTGAGCCGCGACCAGCGGGGTGCGGCCGATGTCTGTGCTGTTGAGCAGCAGAATGTGACGGGCGCCAGCCGCGTACAGCTTGCTCACCATGGTGGCCACGTTGGTCACCGCGCCCGCAATGACCGTAGCGGGCGCCTGCGGATTGGTGCGTCCCAGCAGCAGACCGTCCACGATGTCGTTCCCCACCGTGGCCGCATTGATCACGTAGAGCGTGATATCGCGGTACTTCGTGTCGCCGTTCTCCGCATAGAGATCCACCTGCTGGATCATGTTGGGGGCGGCCTGTGTGGTGCCCGTAATGGGGCCGGTGCGGGCGCTGGCGAACGCGTAGTTGGTCCCACCGCCGCGCGCCGGCGCTACGCGGGCGTTCAGCGCCGTGGCCATTTGCTCCACCCAGAGCGGCCCATTTGAGTAGCGGGCATTTGCGTACGGGAACGGTGGGCACGCCGTGGGCAGGGTATTGCACGCGTTGCCCGTGTCATCAAGACTCGCGCCGAACACCACCACGGTTTCAAACAGCTCGGGTGCCGGTGGTTCGGTGCTGCTGTCACCACACGACACCAACAGCGCCGCCGCGGCCGCAGAGAGCAGCGTGCGGGCGAGTCGGAACGGCAACGAAGAAACAGGAGCAGGCATTGAACAGATCCAGCGTGGAGGGTCAGGGCAGCGAAGGCTTGCGGGTCCAGCGATTGGCGTCGCGCGTCTCCACCTTCGTCATCATGCGGGCAAACGCCTCGTCGAGATTGATCCCTTCGCGATTGGCCATGCAAATCAGCACGAACATGATGTCCGCCATTTCCATGGCCAAATCGGCGTCAGGCTCATCGGCTTTCTTGGTTTTCTGGCCGAACCGATGATTCACTTCGCGCGCGAACTCACCGACCTCTTCCGTGAGTCGGGCAAGATTCGTGAGCGGATGGAAGTAACCTTCTTCGAACTGGCTGATCCAGCGGTCCACCCGCTGCTGATAATCGGTCAGAGGCATGCGACCTATGCTAGTCAAGTCTGGCAACGGACAACAGCGTGTCAATCTGCCACCCTCCCGCCGTCGGCCCCGGCACACTGGCGAATCCTCTGTCGTCGCCGCCAATTGCGGGGGCACCACGTCACCTGATCGCTGCGCCCCACCTCTGCTGGAGCAAGTGCCTCATGTCCCGTACTCCTGTGCTGCTGCTCGTACTCGTGCTCAGCGGCTGTGCCAGCGGCGGCGGTTCGGCAGGGACGTCCGCCACCGCCTCCATGACGGCGGCGGCTGGCCCCCGCGGCAGCGCCAATGTGATTGTGGCGGCCGAGATTCCCGGCACGGGGGCGCAGAACGCGCTGGAGGTCATTCAGCAATTGCGCCCATCCATGCTACGCACCCGAAACGGTTCTACGGGCGAGGGTGCGACCGGCACCAACATCGTGATTTACGTAGACGGCGTGCGGGCCGGAGAACGAATGACACTCACCGCCGTCCCCGCCGCCAATATCCGGGAGATCCGCTTTCTCAGCGCGTCCGATGCCACGACCCGTTTTGGCACGGGTCACCCGGTGGGCGCCATTCTGGTGGCCACCAAGCGATAGCGCATGGCCACGGCACCTGCTCCTGCCGTAGTCCCGCGAGGGCGTCGTACATGGGGACAGCACTAAGCACGCCAAGGAGCAGGACAGTGCTCCGCATACACTCTTTCCGTTCTCCTCATGCCTCCGTTGTCGCTGACCTGTGAGTGTCTCCTGCCCCACCCCACGTCCCGCGTGTACCTCGCGTGGACGACCGGCTGGGGCTTGTGGTTTGCCGAGGCGGAGAGTGTCCGCCTGTCACTGCAGGTCGGAGCGCCATTCTTTTTCGAGGTGGTGGAGCCGGCAGCCGAGCCAACCGCACCCACGCGCCATCCGCATTACGGCCGCTTTCTGGCGCTCGAGTCGGAGCGACTGATGCAGTGCACCTGGGTAACCGGAACTCTGGGCACGGAAGGAGCGGAGACGGTGCTCACGGTGCGTCTGGCGCGCGAGGATGACGGTCGTACGCGCTGTACCCTCACCCACGAAGGGTTCAGCTCCGTCGCCGCCCGCGATCGCCACGCCGTGGGGTGGCCCCTGGTGCTGGACGCACTGGGCCAGCGGCTGACGGAGCGGTTGGCGGACCAGTGGGCGGCGGTCGAACGCACCACGGCCGCACCGCTGACGCGCAACCGATCCATGCCCGACGCGACACTGATCCCGACCCGCAGCTACCCGGACGTTGAAGCGGCGGCGCACTGGCTACGCGAGGTCCTGGGGTGCGAGGAGCGGCTGCGGGTCCCCGGCGAACGGGTGCAGTTGACGGTGGGGAATGGCGCGGTGGTGGTGGCCGCGTGGGACCCGGCAAGCGCGCCCGCCACCGGTGGTCGGCCGCCGGCCACATTGCTCATCCGTGTCGCCAACGTTGATGATGTGTACGCCCGCGCCCTCGCGTCGGGGGCCAGCGGGCTCTCAGCGCCGACCGACTACCCCTTCGGAGAGCGTCAGGCCACCGTGCGGGATCCTGCTGGTCACGCCTGGACCCTCTCGCACACGGTGGCCGATGTAGATCCGTTCACCTGGGGTGGTACGCTCGTGGACCCACGCGCAGCGGCCGTTCGCCTGTAGATGGTGGTGCCAGCTGTGCGGGTTGCCCATCTTTGCTGGAATGTCTTCACCCTTCCGGATGATCCCGCGCGGCGACCGCAACCTGAATGCGGAAGATCTGCTCGACGCCCCGCAGCCTGGCGCCGGCACCGGGACCATGCGTACCGTGGCGTGGGGTGAAGCGGCGGCACTCTTCCGGCAATACCGCACCGTCTTGCTGGGGGGCATTGCCCTCACGCTTGTTGGCCGGCTGGCTGGTCTGGTCCTTCCCGCGTCCTCGCGGTGGTTCATTGATCACGTGCTGGTGGAGCGTCGCACAGAACTGCTGATCCCACTCGCACTGACGGTGCTTGGCGCCACGGCGGTGCAGGCGCTCAGCGCTTTTCTGGTTGGCCAATGGCTTGGGGTCACCGCCCAACGGGTGGTGAGTGACTGGCGCCGTCGTCTGGCCGCCCATGTCTTGCGATTGCCCACCACGTATTTCGAGTCGGTGCAGACCGGCGCCCTGACATCGCGCATCCTCTCCGATCCGGACGGAATCCGGAATCTCATTGGGTCGGGTTTTGTGCAGCTGGTGGGCAACCTCATCACCAGCCTCGCGGCATTTGGTGTGCTGATGTGGCTGGATTGGCGCATGACGCTCGTGATGCTGCTGTTCATGGCGCTCATCGGGGCCGGCGTGGCGTATGCCTTTGCTCAGCTGCGTCCGGTGAACCGGGCGCGCAGTGTGGCGTTTGCCAAACTGGCCGGACGGTTGGGCGAAGCGCTGGGCGGGATTCGCGTGGTCAAGACGTACGTGGCCGAACGGCGCGAAGACGTGGTATTCACGCGCGGCGCTCACGCCATCCTGCGGCTGGTGGCACGTACCGTGACGGGGTGGTCGCTAGTGAGTTCGTTGACCACGCTGGCCGTCGGGGGGATCAGTGCCACCCTCATCGTGTTTGGGGGGCGTGCGGTGCTCGCGGGGTCACTCACCGTGGGTGAACTCGCGATGTACGCGCTGTTCACCGGACTGGCCGCCGCGCCGCTCATTCAGGTGGCCCAGATCGGCACACAGCTGTCCGACGCCATTGCGGGGTTGGAACGGGCACGGGAGCTTCTCGATCAGCCCACGGAGGACCAGCTGGCCACCGGACAGGCAGCCGTTCCTCCGCTCACGGGGCATGTGCGAATGGAGCACGTGAGCTTCGCGTACCAGCCGGGCGTTCCGGTGTTGCGTGATATCAGCTTCGACGCGCCCGCCGGCAGCACCACCGCGCTCGTCGGAGCCAGCGGGTCCGGCAAGAGTACACTCCTGGGGCTGCTGGCCACGTTTCATCAGCCGGCATCGGGGCGCATCGTGGTCGATGGGCTCGATCTCTCCACGCTGTCGCAGCGCGGCTTCCGATCGCAGGTGGGCATTGTGTTGCAGGACACCGTGCTTTTCGACGATACGATTCGCGAGAACATCCGCTTCGCACGTCCTGGCGCCTCGAACGATGATGTCGATCGCGTGGCCGCGCTGGCCCATTGCGATGAGTTCATCACGCGGTTGCCCAACGGCTTTGACACCGTGGTTGGTGAGCGTGGCGTGAAGCTCTCCGGTGGCCAGCGTCAACGCGTGGCCATTGCGCGCGCGCTGCTGGCGGACCCCGCCATTCTGCTGCTCGACGAAGCCACCTCCAGCCTCGACAGCGAAAGCGAAGCCCGCATTCAGGCCGGGCTGGAACGGCTCCGAGCCGGGCGTACCACCTTTGTCATTGCACACCGACTCAGCACCATCGTGGGCGCCGATCAGATTCTGGTGCTCGAACACGGCGCCATCATTGAGCGCGGCGCACACGACACCTTGTTGGCCCAACAAGGGAGATATGCGCAACTCTACGCGCAGCAGCAGCGCGTGGTGCGGGAGCGGTTCGTCAATCCTGGCGAAGAGCTGGCCGCCCTGTGAGCATGCAGGAGCCGTCTTCGCAGCAGCAGGCGTATTGGGATGGCATTGCCGATCACTTTGGCACCGACCGGCAGTCGTCCACCTGGCGCGCGTACATGCAGCAGTGCTACACCGCACTGGCCGACCGCTGGTTTACCGGCACACCCGAGGGGCTGACGCTCAAGACCGACCTGTTCGAAGAGGCGGTCACGCCACTGCACCTGTTCGGGGCGCTGGGGCAGAACGCCGTCGGCATGGACCTCTCGTTGGCCGTCGTGCGGGCCGCCTCCGAGCGCCTGCGCCGCGAACGAAACACGACGCATGCCCCCCCGCTCGCCGTATCAGACCTGCGGACGTTGCCGTTCGCGAATCACAGCGTTGCCCGCATTTTGTCCGGGTCCTCACTCGACCATTTCGAGCGGCATCACGATATCGCCGTCGCCTTGGCCGAACTGGTGCGCTGTCTGCGTCCCGGTGGTTGTCTGGTGGTCACCTTCGACAATCCGCACAACCCACTGGTGTGGCTCCGCAATGCGCTTCCGTTTTCGTGGCTCACGCGCATTGGGCTGGTGCCGTATTTCGTGGGGGCCACCTACAGCCGCGCGGATGCTCGACAGACACTCACCGCGCTGGGGCTGGAGGTCACGCACGTGGGCAGCATGGGGCACGTGCCGCGCGCGCCGGCCATCTGGGCCAGCGATTGGTACGCGCGACGGAGCAACAGTGTGTCTCCGCTGCTGCTTCGTCTGTTCGGATGGTGGGACCGGTGGCTCAACGATACCCCGCTGCAGTTCCGCAGCGGCTACTATCTCGCGGTGCGGGCCATCAAGCCACTCGACGCAGCCACCACTGTGCCGGTGCGTCCATCCGATCTTTCAGCAGCGCCACCGCCACCACCACCACAAGGCCAAGCAGCAGCAGGGGAAGCTTGGCCGGATGGGCGCGATAGCGTGCCGCAATCCGGTGGGCGCCAGGTGCAACATCCACCGCCAGAAAGCCGGGAGACACCATATACGGCTGCACCGCGGCGCCATCCACCGTGACCTCCCACTGCGGGTGGTACGACATCTTGAGCGCGACAGCCAGCGTGTCACCGGAAGGCGCAGCACACCCGACGTCCACCATCACCGACTGACTGGTGACCTCTTCCCGCACCGTGCGGGGATTGCCGGGACAGAGTGCGCGGGGCACGTGAGGCGCCAACGGCACACGATAGTCCCAACGGGTCACCAGGTGCGACGCCGCACCGCCGGCGCGCACCCAGGCGTCGTGTGCGAAATACAGCGTATCCTGACGATTGGTCGCTCGCCGGGCGTTCACGCCCACATACTGTGCCACTCCCGACGTGGGCACCGCATACAGCGCGTAGTCGCCCGCCTTGAGTACCGGCTGCAGAAATGACGGCACCACGCGATCGCTGCCAATGACCACCGTGCGCACGTCAAAGAGATCGTACATCGCCGGATTGCCAGCCGGGATCTCCTTGATCAGACCAGATGACAGGGCGAGCCCCTGCATGGGATTTCCCACCGTGGACACGCCACGCGCATTGAGCAGATCCGAAACGCACAAGCCGGGGCCCACTCGCATGGGGCAGCTGCGTGTGGTCACAGGCCCGGCGTAAACACGTCCCCCCGAGGTCGCCTCCACCCGCGCCAGCACCTCGGCGAGTCCCGGTGCCGCCGCCAGTGCCGCCCGCGATTCCTCCACGACATCTCGCTGGTCGCGGTAATAGCCCCAGCGCTCCACTAATGCCGGGGTAAGCAGCAGCCCAAACGCCAACAGGCCAACCACGGCGCCCGTTGTCCCGCGCAGGGTCGGCACCCGCGCCATGAGACGCCACAGCGCATCGGCCCCGAGGCCCATGACCAGCACGGACAGCACGCCAATGGCACTCAGAAAGCGATAGCTCACAAAGCCGTTGTGCGCCGGCAGCAAACGTCCCAAAACGGTCGCGTCGGGGCGAACCAGGTACAGGGCGACACAGACCAGCAGCCCCACGGCCGCAAAACGGGAGCGCGCGTCCCGTGAGATAGCGGCCGCAACAACGCCGGCAGCGACCAGGAACGTCAGAACTGGTAGGCGCCCCAGATCGTACATGCCCCCGCTCAATGTCTGCTCCGTGACGCGCCACGATGGCGTTCCACTGAGCTTCACCCAGGGCATGGTGCTCAACCACGCCTTGCTGGAGAGCACAAAGGGAATGAGCATGTACGACGCGAGCACGCCGGCAACCATCCCTACGACGGCCAGCCGCACCAGTCGCGGGCCCCATGTCCGCGGATGATCGCCGAGCAGCCAGAGCAGCACACTCAAGACGGCGATGATCACCCCGAACAGCAGATGCGAGAGGACGAGCGCCGCCAGGGACAGCGCC
Organism: Gemmatimonas phototrophica; assembly: GCF_000695095.2. Lineage (NCBI taxonomy): Bacteria > Pseudomonadati > Gemmatimonadota > Gemmatimonadia > Gemmatimonadales > Gemmatimonadaceae > Gemmatimonas > Gemmatimonas phototrophica. Next base: position 4,037,233 of record NZ_CP011454.1, read on the forward strand.
GCCGCCGCGTAGCCGCGTCCCTCACGCAACGTCACGGTGAGTGTGGCGAGCGTGATGAAGGTGAGATGAATGGCCACCAACTGCGAAAACAGGCCGTAGCCACGCGAGACATAGCTGTTGTACTCAAGCCCCATGCGATTGTCGGCCACGAACAGCATGGAGGCGGCCCCGCCAATAGCACTCGCCACCAGCGAAAAGCCCATGCGGCGCATGGACCAGAGCACGGTGAGCGGCATCCCTACCAGCAGCAGGTAGCGGAAGCCATGGAACAGGGTCTCAACAGACACAATGCCAAAGCAGGCGCGATGAACAAGCGCGAGCAACAGGTGCGGCAGGTGCTGGTAATACAGGAACTGCGGAAAGCCGAGCTCCAGCTGCGGAATCCAGAAATCCAGCGGATTGCTCCCGGCAGCCAGCGCGTCGCTGGCCCCACGCACCATCAGCAGATGAAACATGCTGTCGTTGCGGGTAGGCACATCGGTGGCCAGCTCCGGCACCAGCGCGACCGCGTGCACCAGCATGACCATCCCCACCAGCACCATGGGCCACCACGTGGCAAACCACGTGGGTGTTGCGGCAGTCGTCGTGCCGCGCCCGGTCTCGGGGCGTTCCACGGAAGCGCTCTGAGGAGCAGTTGTCTGGCGGCGCGGTCGTGCCATATCGGATATCGAGGTGGCGAGACGCCGAGGAACGGGCCAATGGCGGCGACGCCAATCATGGCTGCCCCATGCACAGTGGACGCTCCCGAGGATAGCTTCCCCAAGTTCCAGTTTCCAGTCCGTTCCGTAGACGACCCCTGCTGCGTGCCCTGCCTGCGACCCCACGCCTTATCGAACCACCACCTGTGACGGCTGCCCTGCCGCTGGTATCCGTCGTGATGCCGGCTTATCGGTGCGCCGGTCAGTTGCGTGAAAGCATGGCTGGATTGCTGGCCAGCCCACTGCCTCGCGAGCAGTGGGAGTTCATCGTGGCCGACGATGGCAGCCTCGACGATACCGGAGCCACCGCAGCGCTCGTGGCCGACCGGGTGGTCCGCGTAGACGACGGCCCGCGGGGACCGGCCCATGCGCGCAACATGGGGGCACGCGTGGCCCGCGGTGCCATTCTCCTGTTTGTCGATGCGGACGTGGTGGTGCATCCCGACGTCCTACCCATGGTCGTGGCCCATTTTCAGCGCGACCCGACCCTCGGCGCCGTCTTCGGCAGCTATGACGATCAGCCGTCGGCCAGTGGCCTTGTGTCACAGTACCGCAACCTGCTGCACCGACGGGTGCACCTCGCGCACGCGGGAGCGTCACAGACGTTCTGGGCGGGGTGTGGTGCCGTTCGTCGTGACGCGTTCATGGCGGTGAGCGGATTCGATGCCGCACGCTTTCCCCGTCCGCAAATTGAAGACATCGACCTCGGCTATCGGCTGCATGATGCCGGCGAACGCATTCTGCTCGACCCGACGCTGCTTGGTACGCATCTCAAGCGCTGGACGCTCCGGGGTATGTTGCGTACCGATCTCCGCGATCGGGCTATTCCGTGGATGCACCTATTGCTCGAACGGCGCACGGCCCTGCACGCCGGTCCGCTGAATACCAACCGGCGCGAACAGCTGCTGACGGTGCTCATGGCGTTATGCCTCGTGCTCTTCTCCGCTGCGATGATCTCGCACTCCGGAGCGCTGCTCACGCTCGGCCTGGCGGCGCTGGCCCTCGTGCTGCTAGGCAACGCCGCCTTGTTCCGCTGGTTCGCGCAGGTGCGCGGCGTGCCCTTTGCGCTGGCGACCGTCCCGTTGCGGTTGCTGTTCTACATGGTCAGCGCCGCCGGCGCGTCCTGGGCTATCGTGACCCAGCCGTGGCAGCCGTCGCGTCATCCGCGCACATCACTGACGCTCGACGGATCGGTCGCGTCGCCCTGATTAGTAAGGCCGCAGTCCACCGTGCCGTTAAGAGGCAGCATGGCCACGCCACGGATTGGGGGAATGGGACTGACAACACGGATTGGCTAACCGCGGGACACGCAGGAGCGTTCAGGACACGAACGCCTGGGCTAGCGCACGTCGCGGACGGCGGGAGGCACCGGCTGCTCCAGCAACTCGGCAAAATAGCGAATGGTGTGCCGCAAACCGTCGTGCAACGACACCGTGGGCGTCCACCCCAGAAGCTGCCTGGCTTTGGTGATATCCGGGCAGCGCTGTCGCGGGTCGTCTTCCGGGAGCGGTCGATACGTGATCGTGGAGCGTGAACCGGTGAGCTCGAGCACCAGCTCGGCCAGTTCACGAATAGTGCTCTCGGTCGGGTTGCCGATGTTGATCGGACCGGTCACGTCATCGGTGGTGTCCATGAGCCGCAGCAACCCGTCAATCAGGTCGCTCACAAAGCAGAAGGAGCGCGTCTGTGAGCCATCACCCTGAATGGTGATCGCTTCGCCACGCAGTGCCTGCACCACGAAGTTGGACACGACACGCCCATCGTTGGGGTGCATGCGCGGGCCGTACGTATTGAAGATGCGCGCGACCTTGATGGGCAGCTGATACTGGCGACGATAGTCGAAGAAGAGCGTTTCGGCGCAGCGCTTGCCCTCGTCGTAGCAGGAGCGGATCCCCACCGGATTCACATTGCCCCAGTACTCTTCAGCCTGCGGGTGCACGATGGGATCGCCGTATACTTCCGACGTGGACGCCTGCAGAATGCGGGCGCCGCGACGTTGTGCGAGATCGAGCATGTTGATGGCCCCGTGCACACTGGTGCGCGTGGTTTGCACGGGGTCCTTCTGGTAATGCACCGGCGACGCCGGGCAGGCCAGGTTGAAGATGCGATCGACCTCCACCACCAGCGGCATGGTGACGTCGTGCCGCATGAGCTCAAAACGCGGATTGGCGAGCAGGTGCTCGACGTTGGGGCGCGTCCCGGTGTAGAAGTTGTCCACGCACAGCACTTCGTGCCCGGCATCCAGCAGACGGTCACATAAATGTGAACCGAGGAACCCGGCGCCTCCCGTCACGAGGACACGCTGGGAGGTCAGAACGCTCTTGGGCATGGCTTGGGGAAATGCGGGGCACACAGTGGCGGATAGTGGCACAAGATACCCGGCCCGGAGGGCGCAGGACAGCCAATCACGCCATCAATCTCATCCTGCCAGCGAGGGGTGTCGCGCTTTACACTTCACACATGGATCCCGCCCCTCGTATTCTGGTTCTGGCAGCTACGGATCGTGAACTGGCCCCGCCTCAGGGATGGCTCGCCGCGTTGTGCGGGGTAGGTCCCGTGGAGGCCGCGGTTTCGGCTGCACTCGCCATTGCTGAGCACCGCCCCGACGTGGTAGTTCAGGTGGGTATTGCCGGTGCGCGTCGCAGTGCGAACCTCGCCCCCGGCACGCTCGTGATTGGGAGCGACGCGCTGTATTGCGACCTGGCCGATCTGCCGGCCGCCTGGGCGACCGCTTCCATTGCGACCAACCCTGTCCTCGTGGAGGCGCTGCAGCGCCAGTTCCCCGGCGCCGTTACGCACCCCATTGGCACCAGCGGACACGTCGGCGGCACCAGTGCGTGCGATGTTGAGGCCATGGAGGGATTCGGTGTGTTGCGCGCCGCCCAGCGAGCCAACATTCCGGCTATTGAGGTACGCGCCATCTCCAACGAAATCGAAGAACCGGATCGTGCGCGCTGGCACTTTCAGACGGCCTTCCACGCCATCACGTCGGCCACGCCCATGCTCGTGAAGGCGCTGCAGGAGGCGTTCCATCGTGCGTGAGCTGACTTTCGGCTATTCGCCGTGCCCCAACGATACCTTTGCCTTTCATGCGCTCACGCATGGCCTGGTGGATACGTCACTCACCATTCGTCCGGTGCTGCTCGATATCGAAGAGCTCAATCGGCGGGCACATGATGGCGCGTTCGATCTCACGAAACTCAGTGTGGGAGCCTTCGCCGCTGTTGGCGATCGGTATTCGCTGCTGCGCAGTGGCGCCGCCCTGGGCAACGGCGTGGGACCCTTGGTTGTTACACGCACGCCAGTGAGCTTCGACCTCGCCGTCAGCGGCCGCCTAGCCATACCGGGGCGTGAAACCACCGCCTACCGGTTGTTGCGACTGGCCGCCCCGACGCTAGGCGAGGTGGTGGAATTGCGCTACGATCGGATTCTGCGGGCGGTTGCCGATGGCGAGGTGGACGCCGGGCTCATCATTCACGAGAGCCGTTTTACCTACGCTGAGCACGGCCTGCACAAGGCCATCGATCTGGGCGACTGGTGGGAGCAGACCACGCAGTTGCCGGTGCCGTTGGCGGGCATCTGCGCCCGCGCGGAGCTGGCCGCGCCGGTTCGTGCGGAAGCCGAGCGCGCCATCAGGGCATCGGTGCAATACGCCTTCGACCATCCGGAGGCGAGTCGCGCGTATGTCCGCGAGCATGCCCAGGAGATGTCGGCCGAGGTGTGCGCACAGCACATTGCGCTGTACGTCAACGAACACAGTCTGGACATTGGCAACGACGGGCTCGCGGCGATTCAGCGACTGGTGAACGCCTAAGCGCGAGTGGTCTTAGCGTCCGTGAAGCTGCCGCTCGTATTCCGCCACGTCAAAGGAACCCACGGAATCGGCAATCGTGCCCTGCGCATGCATGCGCCAGGCCTCACGCCCCGTAATGCGTACCGCGCGCCCGGTACCACCCGGTCCCGTGTTCGTGCCAATCAGCGTCCAGTCGTAGCACACGCGACCGTCGTGATCGTGCAACGCATCGAGCAGCACGACCAGGTCCGGGAAGGCCGTCATGAACGCCGCGGCTGAAGCGGTAATGGCGTCGCGTCCAATGCTTGGCGTCCCTCCATTGATGGTGAGTACACCATCGGGCGCGAAGAACTCCGCCACCTGCGACGGCTGCTGGCTGCACCAGGCGGCCGTGTAGCGTTCGGCGAAATGCTGGAGTGGGTGTGAAGTCATACCGGCGAAACTACCCCGTCAGGGACGCGCGCGGCAATACGCCCCACCTTCGCAGCGCAGCGGCACAAAGAGTTCGCCCTGAATGCGCCACAGGCCATCGATCTGGCGCCACTGCGCCTCGTAGCTGCCGCGAATGACCACCGGTCCGTCGGGTTCGGTCCACGTGCCCACCCACTGCCCTCGTTCTGACGCCACGCCCCATGCGTCAAAGACAGCGATGCGCTCCGGCGTACGCACCCACTTGGTATCGGGACGGCGCGCGAACTGCGCCGCCATGCGCGACACGTTGATCGACATCCCCATGCCCATGGAACTGGTTGAGGACACCACGGTGACATCGGGCATCATCTCCCGCGCAATACCCACGGTGTCGTGACGGGCAATGGCCGCGTTGGAACGCGCACGGGCCGCCACAATGGCCCGCACATCGGGGGTAGAGTCGGCGCGACTGGTGCCCTGCCCTTCGAGGTGCAGGGGCGCCAGCAGCAGCACGCCTCCAAGCAGCGCCCGATACAGGCGCCCACCACGGGACGTGAGCATTCGCTCCTCAGTGATAGGGATACACCGCATAAAACAGCAGCGAGAGTGCCGCCAACCACCACATGGGTACCGAGACTTCCTTCACTCGCCCCGTGAACAGCTTGAGCACGGGATAGCTCACCAATCCCGCGGTCATGCCCACCCCGATGTTGAAGGTGAAGCTCATCAGCACAATGGTGAGAAAGGCGGGAATCCACTCGGTGTGATCCTTCACGGGAAGAGTGCTCATGCCACTGAGCATCAGCGCGCCCAACGCCACAATGGCCACCCCCGTGGCATGGGCAGGAATGGCCGTGAGCAGCGGTGCAAAGCCGAGCGCCGAGAGAAACAGCAGCGCCACGACCACGGCGGTTACCCCCGTGCGACCTCCCTCTTCAATACCCACGGCGGACTCAATGAAGGCACCACACGTGGTGGTCCCAAGCACCGGAGCCACCATGTTCACCACGGCGTCGGCGAGCATGGGCTTCTCCATATCCGGCAAGTTGCCGTTGGCGTCGAGCAACCCCGCCCGTGCGCCCAGGCCAATCAGTGTGCCGATGGTATCGACAAAGGCCATCACAAAGACAATGACCACCACGGGGAGCGCTTTGAGGGTGAGTGCGCCGCGAATATCCAGCTGAGCAAACAACGGCTCGAGCGACGGCGGCATGCTGACGACACCGCTGGGAAGTGGCGTTACGCCGGTCGCGAACGACAAGACCGCCGTGACGGCAATCCCGATGAGCAACGCCCCCGTCGTACGGCGCACCAGCAGCACGGCCGTCAGCGTGAATCCCGAGATGGCGAGCACCGTGCTGGGAGCGTTGAGGGCGCCAAGGGCAACGGGTGACCCCGGCACGCCCAGCTGCACCATACCAACGGCGTTGAGTCCGATGAACGTGAGAAATAGCCCAATGCCAACGGTAAAGCTGTGTTTGAGCACCACAGGAATACCGTTGGCCAACCAACTGCGCACGCCGAACACGGTGAGCACGGTAAACAACAGCCCGGCCAGAAAGATGGCTCCCAGTGCCGTCTGCCACGGGAACCCAAGGCCCTTCACTACCGTGAACACAATGAACGCGTTTTCGCCCATGTAGGGTGCAATGGCAAAGGGGCGCTTTGCGTACACGCCCATGATCAGCGTGCCAAAGGCCGCCGACAAAATGGTGGCGGTGATGGAGGCGCCGCGCGGCAGCCCGGCGGCTTCCAGGATGGCCGGGTTGACCACGATGATGTAGGCCATCGTGAAGAACGTGGCGATACCGGCGGTGACTTCCGTACGCCACGTAGCGTCGTGCCGATCAAATTCGAAGTACCGTCTCACCGACGACGACTCGGCGGAAAGGCCGTGGGCGGCAGCGCCTTGAGAAACGCCATGACCACAGCGGCCGAATTGGCGGAGGCGAGGACACCGAACGTCCGCGCTTCGTTGCGGTCCCCATTCCCACCGGCGAGATCGGACAACGAGCGGAACGCGATATACGGAACAGCATTCTCCTGCGCAACGAGTGCGACGGCCGATGTTTCCATGTCCAGCGCATCGGCACGGAAAGTCTTCCAGACCCACTCCCGATAGGCCGCATTATCCACGAAGGTGGGCCCACTCACTCCGTTGCCACCCACCACAATGCGCGGCGCATGCGCGAGACAAGTGCCGCCACTGGTACAGCGGGAGAGTGTCACCTGTGACGCGACTGTGCGGGCAATGGCCAGTGACGTGGAATCGGCCTGGAACCAGAACTGGCGCACCAGTGAATCGGGCGGCGCGCCTGCGACCGTGACCGATGTCCCCTGCGGGAACATCATGCCATACCCGCCAAAGTCGGTCGTCCGCCTTGCCGGCTCAAAGCCCTGCGCTGTTTCGCGGGCAAATACCTGCTCCTGATAATTGCCCCACTGCGCGGGCACCGTCACGTCTCCCACGTTGAGCCCTGGGTTCACGCCGCCGGCAATCCCGCTGAACACAATGGCTTTCACCGGAATACGATCGAGCAGGGCCTGTGTGGTCATCGCGGCGTTCACCATGCTGAATCCACTCAGCAGCAACACCACATCATGGCCTGCCAGACGGCCGAAATAGTACGTGCGGTTGTTCACCACCCGTGAGCCGGTAATATCCGTTGCCGCCCGGAGCGCCTGCCATTCGGCGTCGAACGCCGACATGATGGCAATGCGCGGAACGTCAGGGCTCGGCGCGGTCGTGGCGTTCGGCCGCGCGCTCCGCACCACGAGCGATTTTCCGGCGTAGTCCGACGCGCGCACGTTCCGCACCCACGTGGTATCGCGTCGCCCGCCGGCCGGCCAAACGACCGCGACATCCAGCCGCCCGCCGCGCGGCAGCCCCGCCGGAATGCCGAAATGCACCGGGAGCTCACTTTGCGCATCGTATCCCGATCCACTGTCCACCAGGCGCATTCCCAGCAGCCGGCGGCTTCCCGCGACATACAGCTGCACCTCAGCCCCGGCCCGCAGCGCCCGCCCATTGGCATTCACCACGGCCACCTGCAAGGAACGGCCAGCGTCAGCCTTCTCGGGAGCATGCATCCACACCCCGTGCAGCCCTCGCTCGGCCGTTCCGGTGAGTGCCAGATCCAGCGCACCGTCAGCATTCACATCCAGCCACTGCACGCCATGATCGGCGCCGAGCGACGCCAGTGACGCCGGGGTGACATCGTCAAAGCCGGTTCCGGTATTGCGCAACAGATAGTCGCGGTAGCTCACGCCGCCGGTCACCGTCCCGTTTACGTACAGGTCGAGCCGTCCATCGTGATCAATATCGGCAAAGGCGCAGGCATCGAACTTGGCCTCGGTATTCACTCGCCAAGCGGCCGATACGTCTTCGAAGGTGCCGTCGGCGCGTGCCAAGAGCAGGCCGTTGCGGCCGTAGTTGGCCCCGAAGAGATCGAGCCGTCCGTCACCATTCACATCGGCGGCGCAGGGGCGAACGGTGCCATTGGTGGGTTCACGTGGGGTGCGTCCAGCCCAGGCCGCGCCAGTCTGTTCGGCGACATCGGTGAACTGGCCGTTCACGTTGCGATACAGGCCGTTGGCATCACCATCCATGTTGCCCACGTACACATCGAGGTCGCCATCCTGTTCGTAATCGAACCAGACGGCGCCTACCGAACGGCGGGGGTCGGCCAGACCGCGAGCCGCCGCCACATTGGCAAACTGCCCGTTTGCCTGCTGCTCGAAGAGCGCGTTGGGGCGGTCACGGAACGCGACAAACAGATCGAGATCGTCGTCGCCATCAACGTCGATCATGGAGAGCTGCCGGACGGCCCCGGAGTCCTGCGCCACGCCGAACGAGCTGGTCACATCGGCAAAGCGGCCGCCGTCGTTGCGATACACCACCAGCACCGATCCGGCACCGGGCGCGAACCCCACCACGAGATCCGGATCACCGTCGGCATCGAGGTCGCCCCACGCGGCCGCGCGGGTGGGGCGAGTACTGGCCAGACCAACGGCGGCCCCAACTTCCTCGAACTGTCCCCCGGTGTTGCGATACAGCCGGTTGGGCAGGCCGTTGAAGCCCACGAACAGGTCGGCATCGCCGTCGCTATCGTAATCGGCGGCCGCGTTGGTGAGGGTGGCCCCGGCCGTGAACAGCTCCGGCTGGAGCGGCGTGAAGATGGGGCGCCGCGGTTGCAGCAGGGGCACGCCGAGGGAGCTGACCAGCAGGGCGAGCGCAGACCAGTGGTGTCGTGACATGCCCGAATGTACCGTGCGGGCGGCACGAGCGTATCACCGGCCCAGCCAGTAGCTCGCCTTGATCAGGAACACGTTTTCGGGACGACGGGAGAACACATCACTGTACCCGCGCGTGACGTCGAAGCGCTCGGCGTTTCCGTCGTAGGCGTCTCGTCCTTGTGCCCACACGAAGAACAGGACGGAGCCGGGGCGGTACTCCCAGCGTACCACATTGTTGGTGCGCAACTGCCCAAAACGGAAACCGGCGGGCGTACCGCGTGCGGTATAGGGGCGGAAGCGTTCGTCGCGATCCTCGGCGGCGCCGTTGTCGATGGCGCGCCAGTCGGTGTACCGTCCGGTGCTCACGAACGGCTGCACATAACTCTCCACACTCAAGGTGGGAGTCACCGTGTAGTTGAGCCGCATGGTGACGGAGCTGGTGGATTGGTAGAGACGGGCAAAGGTGTACGCCGGCACGCCGGCATCAACGAAGTTGCCGTACCACTGCTGGTCATCGATGTTGCGGCTGTAGGAGAGGTTCACGCTGCCGTTGAACTGCGACCCCACTCGCAGCTGCGCGCCGCCACCCACCTGCCAGTTGCTCCCCAGACCATCAAAGCGACGCCCAGCGAACGCATTGATCTGCGGCGACACGCTGCGACGGCGATCGCCACTTATCCCGGCCCACGTATTGAGGCGTTGCGGCACGAACAGCGCCGGCCCTCCGCGGGCGTCACGGTCGGAGAACGAACGCACCACGTTGTTCACGCCCACGCCGGCGTTGACACTCCAGAAGCTCTTGAGTTCACCCCAGCCGTTCACATTGCCGCCGTTCCCCAGCAGCATGCCCGAGGTGTTGGCAAAGCCCCAGCCGTTCAGGTTGAGCTGCCCCTGACGGAAGATGCCAATGGGCTTAACCGGACGAATCCCCATCCAGGCGGAGGCGCCCATTTCATCGCTGCGGGTCCGGAACCCCACATCGTTGATCTCAAAACCCGGCGCGATATACCAGGTACTGACGTTCATGCGCGTGATTCCGCCGCCCTGCTTGTTGAGCGACCCCTGCGCCATCCATCCGGACATCGTGGTGCGCGTGCTGTCGTACGATAGATGCTCCGCGTCGCCACGTTGGTACAGGTGCACCAGCGACCGTTGCGTTGCGGCAATGGCGGCCGCTGTGCCCCCAACGCGAGATCCGGCCAACTGTCCACTCAGCTGCCAGCGATTGCCGGCAAAGCGGTGTCGGGCATCGAGCCCACCGGTCCACGCAGTATTGCGCAGCACATCGCGCGTCCATTGGTCAGTCTGTCGCGCCGTGTTGGTGAGCATGAAACCCACGCCGCTGTTGCCGCCGGCCAGATCCTGCTGCAGGCGCACCACAGCATAGTTGGTTTGCGGCTCAATCGTGCGCTGCAGCGTGCCCTGCTCGCGATTGGTCACCGCATCAATGACCCCGATGGACAGACCGTTCTTGAGACGCCCCGTGACCTTGGCTGCCCCGACGATCTGCGACTGTAGCGGAGAGGCTGCGTCGCCGTAGCGCCCCCGCAGTTGCGGCGTCCGACCAATACGACGTGAATAGAACAACCCGGTGCAGCTGCCATCGTTGCAGTCGATATCGTAGCGAAAGATGCCGCTCCCCTCGAGAAAGAACGGACGCCGTTCGGCGAAGAACTGCTCAAAGGCACTCAAGTTGAGCACGCCGGGATCGGCCTCCACCTGCCCGAAGTCCGGATTGACTGCCGCATCGAGCGTGACGTTGGACGTGAGCCCCAGTTTGACATCGGCCCCCGCCTGTGCCTTGGCGGCATTGCGTGGCGTACCGTCGCCACGCGGACTCGCGCCGTAGCGCCCCACCGTGTACGGCATGATTTCCATGCGGCGTGGCGCGGGCAGCGCACTGAAGCCGGAGGTGGCAGCCCACTGACTCACATGCCCGGTGCGCGAACGCCGAAAGAGCGGGTAAGCCGTGCGTTCCCCGGTGCGTGCCACGCGGCGCATGACCAGAATGCCGAAGGTGTTGTCACCGCGTGGGACATAGCGCAACTGACTGAGCGGCACGCGAAATTCGGCAATCCATCCCAGCGAATCAACGCGTGACGAACCCTCCCAGACCGCGTTCCACCCCCAGTCTTCCTCACCGTCGTTGAAGACATAGCCATCGGCCATGGTCCCGGCGGCCGAGAGGCGAAACATGTACCCGGTGCGCTTGTCGTTGTAGGAATCGATGCCGATCACCACGTCATCGGAGAGCGACATGCCGTCACGCCGCTGCAACACCGCCAGAATGCTGTCCGGGCGCGGGTCGTAGTTGCGCACCAGGACGTAGAGGTTGCGCGTGTCATAGGCAATGCGCGCTTCGGTCCGAAAGGTAGGCTCGCCATCCTCAGTCGGGTCGAACTGCCGAAAGCGCGTAATGGGGTCTACCGTCTGCCAGATCTCGTCATCATCACGCCCGTCAATTTTTGGCGCGCGCGGCGCAAACACGGGGCCGGGGGCCGCCTTACCAGTGACGACCGACGGCGCACTTGTGGGATAGCCGTGGGGCTCACCCGTGAGTGACTGCGGCAGCGGCGCAGCGGCGATCTGAAGAAGCAGCGGGACCAGCAACATCGGCGAGCTCGCGAAGAAAGTGACGAGATGCGAGGGAACGCCGGTTGGACATCAGGTTGTCGGGAATGGTTGGAAGTCGCGGGCGCCGAGTCGAAACGACACGCCGCAACGCGCGCTTACGCCGCCGAAGTATCGATGACGAAGTACGCACAATCGCGTCCACCTCGCGCTGCATCCTGCAGCGTGGTGTGGCTGTAGTGGGCTCCGATTTTCCTGAGCGCACGTTGCGAGCGGATGTTTTCTGTGCCGACGTGAAACCAGATGCGCTGGGCATACTGGAACGCGTGCTGCAGCATGAGCTGCTTGAGCTCGCCGTTCACGCTGCCGCCCCAATGGGATCGGGCGAGGAACGTGTAGCCAATGGCCACCTCACGCGCGGCCGGGTTCCATTCGTACCAGCGCGAACTGCCGATCACATGTCCCGTGTGCGCATCACTCACCAGCAGAGCGCCCTCACTGGCGAGGGCGCCATCAAAGAAGCGGGTAAAGACGTCACGCTGCCAACGCGTAGACTCCGGATGTTGCGCCCAGATGAGCGGATCGCTGGCCGTCGCATAGAGCGTCTCGAAATCGTCGGGGCGCAACGGGCGCAGCGCGACGTGGGTGCCGAGGAGGGTAGGTTGCCACATGCCCTACCCTACGACGTGGCGTGCCCCTCCGCCAGCGCCTTGGCGTGCGGCAACTCCGGCGCCGGCACGTTGTAGCGTACGGAACGGATGTGGAACTTGCCGTACGTCCACGCCGGCCTGTCGGTGTAGTGCCACACCGCGTCGCCTTCGCTGGCCAGGCGGGCGACGCCGAACTCGTGATAGGCGCGCAGCGGCGTGGTCCAGACATCGCCGTCCCCCGGCAACGCGTGACGATCATCTGACGAGAAGTCGATCAGATCCCCGTCGTCGTTGAAGCGGAGGCTCGCCGAGACCACTCGCGCACCATTGTGGAACGTCACCCGCGCTTCGTGGGCATTGATGGGATGCCATACGAACCGTTCATCGATCAGTACGGCCGGCGCCAGAACGCAGAAATCGTTGAGCACCGTGACGGTTTCGGCGCGGGCAAACGCATCCCCGTCCGCATCAACCAGGTGCAGCAGACTCAGGAGCCGGATATGCATACTGGCCCCTTCGTCGGAATAGCTGTGCAGTCCGCTTACCGGCAACCCATGCATGGTGGTCCGCAGCAGGAACAGTCGCGCGGGGTGGTCCACGAAGCTCACCTGCAGCACCGGCGTGTGCATCCATGGCTGCCCGGGTCCGCGACTCAGCTCGGCGTCCATCTCCACCACGAAGTTGTGCACCCGGGGGCGCCCCACGACTCCGGCGCGTCGGAGGTATCGGGCCACCGGGGCCGGCAAATGGGCCAAATCACGTTCGGTGACCGGGACAACGTGGGGGAGTGGCTGGTGTTGCGCCTCCGCGTCCACTGCGCGGTCGAACTGGGTGGTGACGGGGGTGAGATCGGGGAGCAGACGAGGCATGGTGATTCCTGCGAAGCGGTGAGGGGTTACCTCACGCTAGGGCGTGTTTCATGCCACGATATCAGGTCGTCCCCGACAGGGCGTCAGCGTCGTTGCGCCCGCCATACCTTGGCGGCCACTTCGGCCACCGTGGTCTGCATCAACGATTCCCGCATCGCCGCCTCCGCCATCTGCAATGGCGAATACAGGGCCAGAAACATCTCGCGACCAATGGGACAGGCCGCATTGCCGGTATGCATGGGCAGCGCGGGCAGGTCGTCGTACACCGCCTGGTACACCTCGCCGAGGGTGACCTCGGTGAGACGGCGCTGAAGGCAGGTCCCACCATGAATACCCGCTGGCCCCGGTGTGAACGACGACCGCACTGGCAGCGCTCCCGGGCGCCCGGTCAGGGAGCAAAAGCCGCCATACGCTGCGCCATCAGATCAGCGGCCTCATCCAGGCCCCGCCGGCGTGCCGCCTGCTCCGCCGTCTGCCCGGCGGCGTTCTTCGTGGCCGGATTGGCACCGTGGAACAGCAGCACCGTGGCGACCGCAGCGGCGTCATGTTCGTCGTCGGGCAGGCAGAACAGCGGCGTGGGTTGGTCCACCGTGGGGATCTGGTGGTTGGCCAGCGCCGGCGACTCCTGCAGCACCTCCTGCAGCCGCGCCAGCCGCGCAGTGCGTGCCAGCGCACGCACGTCGCGAGTGAGCGGAGCCAGGCGTTCGGCTACGGCATGTCGCCCGAGCACGCACGCCCAGCTCATGGGCGTCCCCTGCCACTTGCGCTCACGCACGTCCACCTCAGCGCCGGCGCCCAGCAGGACGTCCACCACGGCGAGCGAGCCAGCGTGGGCGGCCTGATGCAGCGCTGTGGCCCCTTCGAAATCGGTGGCGTTGACCGCGGCCCCCAACTCGAGCGCCAACGACACCGCAGTGGCGTTGCCCTTGCTGGCCGCTGCGTGCAGTACGGCAGGGCTGCGCAGCGCCGACGGCTGCGTGGCCACGAGTGCACGCACGGCGGCCTCCTCGCCCGCCATCAGCGCCGCCATGAGCGCCCGCTCGCCCTGCAGTGGCTCCACCGTGGCGCCATGCGCTTCCAGCAGCGCGGCCATGGCCGTGTTGCCAGCCAGGCGCGCCATGGTGTGCACCCGATGCCCCGAATACGAGTGCACGGTGTTCGCACTGGCGCCGTGCTGCAGCAGCCACTGCGCGCGCAGCAGATGCCCGCTGCTGACAGCATTCCCGAGCAGGTAGTTGAGGGTACCGACCTTGATCTTGCCGCCCAGGGCCGGCCCATCCACCCGCGACCAGACGGCCATGCGCGTCGACGGGTCGCACTGCTCCCAAAGCAGCGCCGTCCACGTGACGTCATCATTCACGATGGACGTGTTGTACAGGGCCTGCGTATCAAACGGATCGGCGCCGCGCTCGAGCAGCAGTGCCGTAAGCGCAGCGGCCTGCGGATGCGTGGGTTTGACCCCTTCCCCCTGTCCAATCACGCCGGTCACCGCCGTAAACGGATTCCCCCAACCGTCGTCGAAGCGGGCGTTGGGGTCCGCTCCGGCATCAAGCAGTAGCTGCGCGATGGCCACGGCCTGTTCCGCGTCCAGCCGACCATAGGCCACGTGCAGCAAAGCGGTCCAGCCGCGCGCCGGGTCCGTGGCGTGAGCAAGCGCCGCGTCGTTCGCGAGCAGTCGGCGCACCTCGTCTACCTCACCACACGCCGCGGCCACAAACAGATTGTCGCGCCGCACCGCGGGGTACCGGGCCACGATGCGCCGCGCGAGCGCGGCATCGCCATCCCAACCGTGACGCAACAGGACGGCTACCCGTTCCGCGTGCGACTGGCGGTCGAGCGCCAGGGCGTCAAGCGCCACGAGCAGCGCCTTCCAATCCGCCATCCCATACTCGCGGGCGAGGGCCTGCTGCACATCGCGGAGGGTGGGGGCGGCCGGGGCGGTAGGCCACACGGCCATCAGACGGGCGCGGGCATCGGGTTCGGCACGACGGAGTGCCGCCAACCAGCGCTTGGCGTCCTGTTTGAGGACGTCCACGGAGCTCTTCGGCGAGAGCGATCGGGTCATGGTACACCTTCCTTCCGTTACGGCCAGCGTCCGCTTACGAATGGCCAGGAAGAAGGGCTCGTAAGGACTGCAACAGCGCTGGGTGGGAGCTGGCTCCCTTGCCGCGGACAGGAGGCGCCCCAGTGGCGCGCTGATCCAAAACTGTCGCGCCGGGCGGTGATGTGTCAACTCGACGCCAGCTCAGGAGGCCGGTACGCCAGTTGACGTATGGCCACGACATCCTGTGCCATGCATTCTCAAGTCAGATCCCCTCCCCCTCTGCCTCCGGTGCTGCATGCGTGTTCCTTCCGTCATCCTGTTGCTGGGCGGTCTGTCGCTCCTGCCGGCCCAAACGCTTTCGGCCTCCTGCCCGCGCACCGGGGGCGAAAAGACCCGTCGCGTCGTGGCGTCGCTGGCGTTCTATCCGGCGGCCCCGTTCATCTACTTCCGCGGACAACGCGCGGTGCCCATGCCTGTGGCAGGCACGAGCGTGCGGGTGAGCCACGAGGTAGAGGGAAAGGTGCACTTCGCCGAGGGGCTGTTCGTGTCCGCCGCCGATTCGGTGCTGCGCATTGCGACAGCGACCGGAGACACCGCCACCTTTCCCTATCAGACGGCGCGGTGCCTGCAGGTGCGCCGCCAGAGCGGCGCCCTCGGGGCCGCCTTCGGGCTGGCCACCGGGTTTCTGATTGGTACCGTGGGGGGTACGGCCATCGGAATGGTCGCCGCCGGCAGCGAGCCCTCGGCACCGATCGGCGGCATGTTTCTCGGGGCCGCCGCCGGCATCGTTTTGGGGCCCATTGTGGGCTACCGGAAGGGCGCGACCGTCTGGGATGTGGCATGGGAGCGCAAGCGATAGCGCGTGCCGAAACACACTGCCCTCGGCAGCCTGTCACCTCTCGTGACCTATTCGTGATGGACAGCGCACGCACGACGCGCAGATTACCCGCACACCCCTACCGGAGACCAGAATTGGACACCAAGGACATTGCCAATCAGCTCGTCGCTCTGTGCCGCGAAGGACGCAACATCGAAGCGATCGAGACGCTGTACGCGGATGATGTGATCAGTCTCGAAGTGATGGAACCCATGCGCGAAGTTCACGGACGGGAAGGGGTGCTTGGCAAGGCGCATTGGTGGCAAGGCGCCCACGAGGTGCACGGCGCCAGTGTAGACGGCCCGTGGCCGAACGGCGATCAGTTCATTGTGCGCTTCCAGTTCGACATTACCCAGAAGGAAACAGGGAAGCGGGTGCAGATGGACGAGGTCGGGCTCTACACCGTGCGCGACGGCAAGATCACGGAAGAAAAGTTCTTCTACGCCACATGAGCATGCCGCGCCTTCTCTCACACACCACCGCGATCATTCCCGCGATTGCCACGGTGTGGCTCGCTGCGCTGTCCACGGCAACTGTGGTCCACGCGCAACCGGCAACTACGGCGCCCGCCGTGTCCCTCTCCCGTCTTGAGTGCGGCACCAATGCCGCGCCCACCGATGTGGGGCTGCGCTTTTCCGACACGTACGCCTACAACGGGCTCAAGGTGCAGCTGGTGTACAGCTGCTACGTCATACGCCACGGCGACGACGTGCTCATCTGGGACACGGGGTTTGCCAAAGGCAACGCCCCGACGGCCCCCAAGGCGAGCATTCCAGAGCTGTTGCCGCAGCTCGGTGTCACGCCGGCGCAGATCAAGTTCGTGGGGCTCAGCCACTCACATGGCGACCACATTGGCCAGACGAGCCTCTTTCCTCAGGCCACGCTGCTCGTGGGCAAAGGCGACTGGGAAGTACTCTCCGACGCCAAGCTGACGCCCAACCAATCGTCCATTGCGCCCTGGCTCACCGGGGGCAGCAAGGTGGAACCGCTGACTGGCGATCGTGACGTATTCGGCGACGGCTCGGTCGTCATTCTGAACATGCCGGGGCACACGCCTGGCCACCGCAGCTTGCTCGTGCGCCTGAAAGAGACCGGCAACGTGCTGCTCACCGGTGACCTCGCGCACTTCCACGAGAACTACAACAACAACGGCGTGCCGAGCTTCAATACCGATCGCGCGGCCACGCTCGCGTCGCTCGATCGCTTCAAGCAGATCGCCCGGAACCTCAAGGCGACGGTCATCATCCAGCACGACCAGCGCGACATAGCCAAGCTGCCGGCGTTCCCGGCTTCAGCGAAGTAGCTGCGTCAATGCAAAACGGCCGGCACCGCGAAACTTCGCGGGCCGGCCGTTTTGCGTGGCACGTACGTTATCGCACCAACTTCCGATACTTGATGCGGTGCGGCTGGTCGGCATCGGGGCCTTTCCTCTTTTTCAAGTCCTCGATGTACGCGCCGTAGTTCCCCTCAAACCACACCACTTCCGAGTCACCCTCGAACGCCAGAATGTGCGTGGCCACACGATCCAGGAACCAGCGATCGTGAGAAATGATCACCGCGCAGCCGGAGAAGTCGATCACCGCTTCTTCGAGCGCGCGCAGCGTATCGACATCAAGATCGTTCGTCGGTTCGTCAAGCAACAGCAAGTTGCCGCCCTGCATCACGGTCTTGGCCAGATGCAACCGGTTGCGCTCACCACCCGACAGGTTGGCGACCAGCTTCTGCTGGTCGGCCCCCTTGAAGTTGAAGCTCGCGGCGTACGCGCGGGAATTGAGTTCGCGCTTCCCCACCGGAATGGTTTCGCGTCCACCGGAAATCTCTTCCCACACTGTGCGCTTCCCTTCCAGCGTGCGCTGCTGATCCTGATACGAGATCTGCACCGTTTCGCCCACCGTCAGCTCGCCGCCGTCCGGCTGCTCCAGCCCGTTGATCATGCGGAACAGCGTCGTCTTACCGGCACCGTTGGGGCCAATGATCCCCACGATGCCCGCGCGCGGCAGATCGAAGTTGAGATTCTCGAAGAGCAGCTTGTCACCGAACGCCTTCTTCAAACCCTTCGCGCGCACCACATCGTTGCCCAGGCGCGGTGCCGGTGGGATGATGATTTCGTTGCTCATCACGCGATCGTTCTGCGCTTCACTGGCCAGATCCTCATACGCCTGCAGACGCGCCTTGTTCTTGGCCTGCCGTGCACGCGGCGACATGCGCACCCACTCGAGTTCCTTCGTGAGCGTCTTCTGACGCGCACTGGCCTGCTTTTCTTCCAGCGCCATACGCGCCTGCTTCTGCTCCAGCCAGCCGCTGTAGTTCCCCTCGTACGGCACACCCTTGCCGCGATCGAGCTCGAGAATCCACTTGGCCACATTGTCCAGGAAGTAGCGATCGTGGGTAATGGCCACCACGGTGCCCGCGAACTTCTCGAGGAAGTGCTCGAGCCACGCCACCGACTCGGCGTCCAAATGGTTGGTGGGTTCGTCCAGCAGCAGCATGTCCGGCTCTTCGAGCAACAGGCGGCACAGCGCCACGCGACGCTTTTCACCACCCGACAACACCGTCACGTCGGCATCGCCCGGCGGCAAGCGCAGAGCGTCCATCGCGACATCGATCTTGTTGTCGAGATTCCAGAGGTCGTGCTGATCGATGTACTCCTGCAACTTGCCCTGACGCGTCATCAGCACATCAAAGTCCGCATCGGGTTCGGCGAACTTGAGCGAGATCTCGTTGTACTCGTTCAGCGCGTCACGATGGGTCTTCACGGCGAGCTCCACGTTGCCACGCACATCCAACGACGCGTCCAGCTCCGGCTCCTGACTCAGGTAGCCGATGCGCGTGCCCTTGTGCGCCCACGCTTCGCCCTGAAACTCCGTATCCACGCCCGCCATGATGCGCAGCAACGACGACTTACCGGCCCCGTTGGGACCGAGGACGCCGATCTTTGCGCCGGGGTAGAAAGACAGCCAGATGTCGTCGAGGATGATGCGCGAAGGTGGAACCACCTTGCGCAACGCCTTCATCACATAGATGAACTGCGGAGCCATGGAAACGGAGACGGAGAAGGAACGCCGGAGCCGGAATGGCAATGGCATATACGGGGCGTAATCTACCCGGGTCCGGAAGCCTGCCCGCCGCAACCGACCCGCCTGGCCTTCCCCATTCCGAAATTTTTAACCTCCCCAGCCATCCAGTTCTCCTCGCCGGCGGTCGATATTATGAAGCAACCGCCATGTCCACTTCCGTCGCCGCGTCCCCCGATGCCACCACGTTGGTCCAGTCGCTGCTGTCTCGACTGGCCATTGCGATTGCGCGTCGGCGAGCGTATGCCGACGCGCACCCCATGGCGGTGCAGGCCGATCAGGCGCTGACCGACGCCCTGACCCAGTACCTGACCGGCGAGCCGACCCTCGCACTCGCGGTGGCCAATCGTGAGCTCCTGGTAAACGGCACCCTGCTGCAGGCCGGCGGCAACGTGGTCCGCGAGCTGGCGTCCCGTCTGCACAGCATGGGCATTGGTACCGTCCGGCTCCAGCGCGGTGTCACCCTTGAGGCGGTAAGTCACCTGGTGCGGCTGCTTTCGCGTCGCCTCAACGACCCCTCATTGCAGGAGCCACTGCCGGTCATCGCGGGGATCGCGCTTGGCCGCATTGACTACGAGCAGCTGGGGCTCGCCGACGAGGAAGCCATTCGGGTGGAGATCACCCAGCTCTGGCGGGCGCTGGCGGAACGCATGCTCGACACCGCCGCCAACCCGGGCGCCAACCCGTCCGACACCCCCGACAGCGCGTCGGCCTCCACCCTCGCCACAGCGCTCTCCGCCGCGTCCACCAGCGACACATCGGCCCAACGGGCCTTCGACGCCCTCAGCACCCTGGCCGATGGGGTCTCCATGGCCCCGCGCGCCGTGCGCGATACCATCGGCGAACGGCTGCAGGAGCTACTGTCGGCCACCGACCAGGGCGCCATTGTCGCCACCCTGCGCGTCGCCGGCCGGGCCGATCGCTCACGCCTCGTACGGAACGTGGTCAACGTGCTCCCCGCCGCTGCGGTCGTACGCTGGCTCCACTCGGCCGCCGGTGCCACCGGACAGGACCTGTCGCCACACCTGTTGCGGCTGCTGTCGAAAATGTCGGTGCACTTTCGCGGCCGACGCCCGGAAGCGGTTGATGATGCGCTGCGCGAAACCGCCGCCGAACTGGTGGGCGGATGGGACATGCAGCACGCCAACCCGGCCGAACACGCCGCCCTGCTGGATACCCTCGCCGAGTGGAGTGCCCGCGACGGTAAGCCAGCCAAGGACGCTGCCGTCCAGTTCGATTCGGCCTCGCAGGAAGCGGCCCGGCTGGTGCAGATGGCGTGTGAGATGGACCTGGTCTCGGAGGACGCGGCGCTGGCCGTGAAGCGACTGGCCGACACCGGACACTCCAGCACCGTGCTGGCGTGGGCCGACCGCGCCCAAAGCGAACCCACCAGACGCCAGCTGCGCGACCTGACCCTGACCCCCAGTGCCATCTCGCGTACGCTGCTGGCCAATCCGCTGGATAGTGCGGCGGCCAAACAGCTGCTGGACGCCACACACGAAGATGTGGCGCCCGTGCTCATTGACGCCCTCGAACAGTGCGACACCCGCGCCGGCCGACGGTTGATCTTTGATCGCATGCGGACGATGGACAGCAGCATCATCGACGCCGTGTTGCAGCGGTTGGCAGCGCCCATGCCCTGGTTTCTGGCGCGGAATCTGTTGTCGCTGCTGCGCGACCTGCTGGTGGCCACCCCAGAGGCATCGGCCCGGCTCATGGTAGGCCCGCTGCTGCTCTTTCAACGGCATGAGCATGTGGCCGTGCGGCGTGAAGCAATTCGACTGCTCGCCTCGGTGCCGTCTGTCCGCGCCTCGGCGCTGCGCCGCGCCCTCGACGACAGCACGGCGGAGGTACAGCACGCCGCCGTTGACGTGGCCTATGTGCAACGCAAGGACGAGTTGCCCACTGACGTCGCGCTCCGGCTGCTGACGCTGGCCGACCAGGAAAATCTCCCCCTCGAACTTCGCGACAAGGCCGTGCGCGCCGTGGCCGGCACACGTCAGGCCGAGGTGCGCAGCTGGCTCATTGCCCACACCACCCGTCGCGCCCGTCTCACCGGGTCCACAAAGCTGGCGACCCTCACCGACACGGTGCGCGCCGCACTGCATGTGCTGTCCACCACCTTCGCAGCCGACCCTGAGGCCGCACCGGTGCTGACACTGGCGCGCAAAGCCGGTGCCCTGGGAGCCGCCGCATGAGTACCGAACTCGCCACCTCGCCGGCGGCCACGGCGATCGTCTCTGAGTGGCTCACCACGCTGGGCCAGGCCTTGGCGGCGATGGCCCTGTATGGTCCGGGACACCCGTCCCGCGCCGCCAGTCGGGCGCGGGTACACGAGCGCCTCTGGGCCGCTTTACAGGCCGTACACCCCCTTCGACTGACGTTCCTGGACGGTGATGTCATTCTCGGCGTTCACCCGCTGCACGATGTTCGCGCGGGAGAACTCGCGCAGCGCCTTGGCGCGGCCGGCATCCAGCGGTTGGAGTTCGACGGGGAACTCCCGGACGACGAGACCATTGGAGAGCTGCTCGAGACATTGCATGCCGCCGCCGGGCCACACGGCACCCCAATCAGTCATGTGCACACGTTTCCCGGCATCCGCCTGGGGCCGGTGGGGTTGCTGAGTGATGGCCCCGGTGAGTCCTCAGGCCAAGCGCCCCGCGCCGCTGGCGCGCGCGCGGACGATGGCGGAGAATTGATGGACGCCCTCATCGCCGACGGGCTTCAGGAAGAGCTGGAGACACTCACCTGGATTACCGCCAAGGCCACCAGCGATTCCCGGGTGCCCATGGCGGAAGTCGAAGCGGTTATCCGCGGGCTATCGCTGGCCATGCAGGCCGAACACGGTTCGTTGCTGCCGCTGGTGTCGCTCAAGTCGGTGGACCAGTACACCACGGTACACGCCTGCAACGTGTCGATGCTGTCCA
Source organism: Gemmatimonas phototrophica (assembly GCF_000695095.2). Taxonomy (NCBI): domain Bacteria; kingdom Pseudomonadati; phylum Gemmatimonadota; class Gemmatimonadia; order Gemmatimonadales; family Gemmatimonadaceae; genus Gemmatimonas; species Gemmatimonas phototrophica. Next base: position 4,059,383 of record NZ_CP011454.1, read on the forward strand.
TGGGGCTGGCCGAGCAGCTGGGCTTCGGATCGCGGGATGTGCGGGCTGTTGGCACGGCGGCTCTGCTGCACGACATCGGCAAGGTGCGGCTCCCGGAAGCGCTGCTGCGCAAGAACGGTGGGCTGTCCGACGCCGAGCGCGAGTTGATGCGTACACACCCGGTGGAAGGTGCCCGCCTGCTGAGCGACCGTGGGGCCGGCAACTCGCTGTCTGCGATCGTGGCGTATGAGCACCATGTCTGGGCGGACGGCACAGGAGGCTATCCCGCCTTCCAGTTCCCGCGGCGGACGCACTACGTGAGCCGGCTGGTGCAGGTGTGCGACGTGTACGACGCCCTCAGCACGGAACGCCCGTACCGTGCGGCGTGGCCGCGCGCCCGTACGCTGCATCACATGCGGCTGCAGGCTGGCCGGGAGCTCGACTACGATTTGCTGCTGGCGTTCTTCGACCTACTGGACAAGGCCGAACGACGGCAGAGCAGCCTCAAGTAGCCCAGGACGCCCTCCCGCACTGCCGAAGCGGGAACGCTGGCGCCCCCGGGGCCGTATTGTCGGCAATGCCTGCACTGCTTCAGATCTCCGACCTCACCGCGCAGCTCTCCGGCAACCCGGCGGCCGCGCTCCCGTTCCTGTTCGGTGCGGGGGTGCTCACCAGCCTCACGCCGTGCGTCTATCCGATGATCCCGATCACGGCCGCGATCGTTGGAGGACAGTCATCATCGGAGCAGTTGGGCGCCACCAAAGTGTCACGATGGCGCCCTCTTGGCCTTTCCATGCTGTATGTGGCGGGATTGGCGAGTGTCTATGCCGGGCTGGGGTTGCTGGCCGGGCTCACCGGAACCATGTTCGGGACCGTGTCCGCGAACCCGTGGGCGTACTTCACCATGGCCAACCTGCTCATGGTGGCCGGACTGTCCATGCTGGACGTGATTCCGGTGCGGGTGCCATCGGCCATCATGCAGCGCGCCGCCAATGCAGGGACCGGCGGGCGGGCCGCTGGCGCACTCATCATGGGCGCCGCCTCCGGGCTTGTGGCCGCCCCCTGTTCGGCGCCGGTCATGGCGGCCGTGCTCACTTGGGTTTCCACCACCAAGTCGGCGCTGCTGGGCTTCACCTACCTCTTCACCTTCTCCCTCGGCATGTGCACCCTTCTGGTGCTGGTCGGGGTATCAGCCGGGACACTGTCGCGATTACCGCGCGCTGGTGCGTGGATGCTGACGGTTAAAAAAGGCTTTGCGTTTGTGATGATCGCAATGGCCGAGTATTACCTGGTGAAAATGGGGCAGGTCTACTTTTAACCGCCCGTGTGGTTCAACTGATCAGTTTCGGGTAATGGGTTCGGGTCCGGAGTACCGGGTCGAACCACCCACGACCCGAAACCCCAACCCGGAACTCATGACTGATCTGTTCAAGCGTTTGCGGGTCGCCGCAATCGCCATCGCCCTCACCGCCGCCCCCGCTTTTGCCCAGGACCTCGGCATCGCCGTTGGCGAGCAGGCCCCCGGCGGGCCCCTCGAAACACTGACCGGACAGACCGTGGACCTCTCGACGCTGGTGGGCAAACAGCCCGCCGTGATCGAGTTCTGGGCCACGTGGTGCGGCAACTGTAAGCAGCTGGAGCCTGCCATGCGGGCGGCGCACACGAAGTACGGCAAGAGCGTCCGGTTCGTCACGGTGGCCGTGTCGGTCAATCAGTCCATCGAGCGCGTTAAGGCGTGGCAGGCGGCCAACAAGCTCCCGGGCGACCTGCTCTACGATCGCAAAGGCACCGTTAGCGGCGCCTACGATGTGCCGGCCACGAGCTATGTCGTGGTGGTGGACAAGTCTGGGAAAATCGTCTACACCGGCGTTGGCGGCACCCAAAATCTGGATGTCGCAATCAAAAAGGCGATGTAACGACCTGAAAACAGTTGAAATTTTCTGAAACGCGTTACATCATTTAAAAATAGGAACGCCAGTCCGAACCCCGCGTCACGCAGCCCTGCGCGACGCGGTTCTCGTTTCCCGCCTCCCTCGGTCGAGATTCGCGTGAGCAGTCGCCCCACTCCCACCATTCGCGACGTCGCCAAAGCCGCCGGCGTGTCCATTGCCACGGTGTCCCGCGTGCTCAACGATGCGGCCCGCGTGACCGAAGACACCCGCGATCGAGTGCGCTCGGTGGTGGACAAGATGGGCTACGCCCCCCACGGCGGAACGCGGGCGGTGGTGGTGCGACGCACCAGAACGCTGGGCGTGCTGCTGCCTGAGCTGTACGGCGAGTTCTTTTCCGAGTTCATTCGCGGCATTGATGAAACCGCCAAGAAGCATGGCTTTCTCACGCTGGTCACCAGCGCGCGGCGCGAGGCCAACGAGATTGCCGCGGCGGTGAGCAACATGCGGGGGCGCGTGGATGGCTTTCTGGCGGTGTCTCCGTCCGTAGCCGCCCGTGCAACATTGGCTGAGGTCGCCGAGCGCTACCCAACGGTTCTGGTGGGCGCCGGCAGCGATGTGGGGGCGTTTGCCGCCTTGTCGGTGAACAACTTCCAGGGTGCGGCCGCCATGATGAAACATCTGCTGTCGCTGGGGCATCGCAAGATTGTGTTCTTGCGCGGACCCGCCGGGCAGGTGGACGCCAGCGAGCGACTGCACGCGGTGCGTGAAGTGGCCAACTGGTACGACGACTGCGAGCTCACGGAACTCTCTGGTGAGTTCCGCATGGACACCGCGTACGAGGTGGTTACTCAGCTGCTGCAGAGCGGTGCCCGTCCCGATGCCATTTTTGCCGCCAACGATACCATGGCGGTGGGTGTCATTTCGGCGATCAAGGACGCCGACCTGCGGGTGCCGGACGACATTGCCGTGACGGGCTTCGACGACACGCCCATGACACGCTATCTGTCGCCGCCACTGACCACCGTCCGCATGCCCATTTTTTCGCTGGGCGAGCGGGCGGCACTGCGCCTCATTGAGACGCTGCGTGGCGGGGGCACGGCGGTACCGGCGAATCATGAGATTCTGCCGGCACAGCTGGTCATCCGCTCAAGCTGCGGCGCCGCTCACAAGATGATGGAAGCCGCCGGCTGACCCGCCGGCGTTCGGTCAGCGCTGCCGCGCTGGCCCCGCCGTGCTCACATCAAAGCGACAGGTGGAGGCGTCACGGGTAAACTCCCGCGACGCCTCGTTGAACAGCGACGCAAAATCTACGCAGCGGCTCTGCCACTGGTCGGCCTGCTGCCGCACGAGATTGGCGTCAAGATCCCAGGACATACGGCGCGAGGGCTGCCCGGGCAGGTGCATCACGGAGTGCAGCCGCTTCCCGTCGCGCGAGAAGACGGTGGCAGCCATCTGCACCGGCGCGGTGCGTGGGACGCGGGGAGTATGTGTCCGCTGCAGGAGCGGGCGGGCCTCCATGCGGCTCGCGGCGGCGTCCCACCACAATTCCCACACATACACGCCGCCAAAAGCGGTCGTGGCCACCAATCGCAGGCCGGTGGAATCGAACGCCACGTGACGCACGGCGTCGTTGTTGCTCAACCGCATGGTGAGGGGCACCTGCCGCAGTGAGGTGGGCAACACTTCCAGCAGATACAGCCCGCCTTTATCGGTGACGTACGCAAACACGTATTCATCGGCACGCGCCGCGAGCGTTTCAATACGCGTGCCCGGCGCGCCGGTAAATGGCGCCCGCGGCACGCTGTCAGCCGCCCGCGCGAGTTCGCGCAGCTGCAACCGACCGTCCGCCTGCATCCACAACAACCGTTTGCCCGACGGAAAGAGCAGCTGCGACACCATGGGGGCGGCCCCACTGCGCGAAAACTGACGCACCAGCTGGGCGCTGTTCACCGCACGCACCTGCACGCCACGCGCGTCCGTGTACGCCACCAGCGCCCCCGTGCTATCAAGACTGGGCGCGGACCACACCGGCACCGCGCCCCACGCCGCCAAGGGACGCTCGATCATGGTGGCGGCGTTCAGCACCGACACGGACGAGTCGGCATGCACGGCAAACAACACCGCCCCATTGGTGCTGTAGCGCATGCCATTGGCGCCAAAACCGGCACGCAGCGGCACCAGCGGCTTCGCGGCAACATCCGCACGATCACTCCACGACCAGCGCTGCGCGCTGCTGTCTCCCAGCACAGCCGACGTACCGCCGGGAGAGGCGGCCAGCAGCTGCACGCTACTCGCGGGCAACGTCGCGGCCGTGCGCACCCGTTGCGAATCCTCCACCACCAGCGAGCCGGCCAAAGTCGTCAGCACCCGCTCGCCAAAACGGCTGAGCAGCAGAGGGGCCACCGAACTGCGCGCACCGTTCAGGAGATATCGCTGGTACCAGTCGGCAGGCCGCCAACTGCGCAGTCGGCCGTCGTCGTCGAGAGTGATGAGCAAGCCGTGACTGCTCTGCGCACGGGCCGCCTGCACCGGAGCGCGATGGCCCAACAGCGCATACCGGCGTGAGGGCTCATCGCGCGATGTCCACCACAGCGTGTTGTCGGCCGCCGCGGAGAGCACGTAGCGCCCCCCTTCCAGGTAGACGGCAGAGGAAGCGTCGGCGTGTTGGGTGAACGGCACCGGAGTGGTGAGCCGCCCGGGGAAAAGCACATCCACCCGTCCCTCCACCGAACCGACCAGCACTTGCGCCAAGCTGTCCGGGCTCACCGCCAGTCCGGTGGGATGGTAGTTCGCCAGCGTGGAGCGTTCGCCGTTGGCCCGCACTTCCAGCACATCCGTGTTCACAATGGCGAGCACTCGGCCGTCGGCGGGCAACGCCACCGCCCGCACGCTGTCGGGCAGGTCGGTGGCAATCGGTGTGAACACCGGCACCTCGCGCAGCCCCGACACGGCCACGAGTCGGCCGCTGCGCCGCGCGGCCGAATCCGTCCGCAGCGAGGCATACACCAGTCGATCGCCATCGACCGCGGCAAAGGCCACGGCCGTGACCCGCTGTGAGTCGGCCACCAGCACCGGTCGGGCGTTGGCCTCTGATGACCACAGCCGCAGACGCCCATCCGCCGTGCGCATGGCCATGGCGCTGCTGTCGGCCGACACGCGCAGCTCCACGACGGCAGCGCCGAGCGAATCACGCCTCGCCAGCGCCGTAGGCGCCCGCAAATTGTCCAGCCGGAACGATTCCACCACGCCAGCGGCGTCCACGGTCACCACGGTGCGATTGGGGCGCAGCGCCAGCCACGTGACCGGCATGGCCGTGCTGCGACGGGGCAGCGCGCCAATGCGCTGCTGCGGCACGGTCGTCGTCACAATGGCCACATCCCCGTTGGTCAGCGCCGTGATCAGATGCGTGCTGTCGAGAATCGCCGCCGCCGTTACCCGTGGCAACTCCAGAAGCGCGCGCGGGTGGTCCTGCAGGCGGGACACAGACTCACGCAGCGAATCTTCCGAGAGCTCCACGCCCACGAAGCCCGCCAGCACGGCGCCGTACGTGGGATCGGTGTCGGCAAAGCGCTGCAGACTCGTGTACAGCGATGTCTTCAGCTGTTCCTTCTTGATGTGCGCCTGCGCCTGCGTGATCTGGAACTGCACGAGGGCCACAACGGCAATCAGCAGCGCGGCCACGCCCCCGCGTGTCACCGTGCGTCGCAAGCGGGCGCCTCGACTTACCTCGACGAACGACTGAATCAACCGCAGCGGCGCGTCCGCATCGTCGTATCGACCGGCAATCCACGCCTCGGAGATGACGCTGTGCAATCGCTGGCGGGCCAGCTGCCACGACGGGCGCGGCAACAGTTCCACCTCCGCGCCGCGCGCATACCGCGCCGCACGATCGGCGATCGCGTAGAACCACTCCGCCAGGGCACGCTCTTCGTCCATCCACGTCTGGAGCGTGAGCCACTGCCGCAGGAGACAGTCGCTCGTGAGCTCATAGCGCGGATTGCTTGCCGTCTGGTCAGGCACGCAGGTGAGGATATTGCTGCCGTCCTGCGTCAGCGCCGCCAGCAACTCGTCGAGTCGCGCCGATGCGGCGCCGCGCCGCCCCGTCACGTCAGGGAGTCCTGCAGGTGATGTGCCGGTGTCGTCCGGTGGCAACAGCAGGGCACGCAATTCCTGCCGCCGCACACTTCGGCGGCGGCGCCGTCCACTGACATCGGTGTCGGTGAGGCGCTTGAACAGCCGCGACACCAACTCGCGATCGTAGCCGGTGAGGAGCTGCTCCACGTGCGCCGGTAACGCCAGCGCCAGCCCACCCACGCCATCCAGGTGCGCGGATTCAAGCACGGTGGCGGACGGATCGGCGGCGCGTAGGGCGTCCCAGCTGCGATACAACGCGTGTTGCACCGCCGGCAGCAGATCGGGATACCCTCCACCATGCGCGAGCAAGTGCTGCGTCAGCTCCGGCGCCACCTGCCCACCCGCCAGGAGCGCAGGCTGCTCAATAGCCGCCGTGAGCTGCGCGTCGCTGAGTGGGGGGACCAGATATCCGTCCCGATTGATGCGATCAGGCAGCCCCTCGAACTGGTCACAGGCACCAATCACGTCGGAGCGGATGGCGCACAGCACATACACCGGCACGTCAGACGCACTGGTGAGGGCCAGCAGAAGCGCCACAAACCGCTGCGCATCGGCAAGACGCTGCGCCCGGTCGGTGGCCCGTTGCTGCTGGACGGCCAGGTCGATGGCGCTGCCGTCGCCCGTTCGCCCCAGCGGCGGCGTGGCGGTCAGCAGCTCCTCGAACTGATCGACGATCAACAGCAGCGGTCCGTGCCCCTCGCGGCTGTCGTTGCCGTTGGCAGACGCCCGGAGCAGGGGCCAGAGGGCGTCCACCCCGTCGGTACGCAGGCGCTGGGCCAACGCCTCCGCCGCCTCGTCTGTCGAGGCGCCGGGTGGCTCCCCGCCGACGGTGAGAAGGGCGCGAGCCAGCTGGAACAGCGGCGCGGCGCCAGGGCGGCACAGCGCGGTGATCCATCGATCGCGCGCGGCGGTAGCGGGGGTGGTTGGCAGCGCGGGGACCACACCGGCCAGCATCAACGATGTCTTGCCGCACCCCGGGGCTCCCAACAGGGGAACAAAGCGTGCGCGCGGCAGTCGCTCCATCAGCTCGGTGATCTGCGGGCGTCGTCCAAAAAAATACGGCGCATCGTCCGTGCGGAACGGACGGAGACCAACGTATGGATTGGCGCGCGGAAGTTTCACAAACTGGGGACGCGTGACCTGGGATCGCTCTGACGCCGGAGCGTGGCCATCTGCCAATGGCCGCGGCCTCATCGGGAGGCCGCCGAATACTCGCGGGCTATTCCAGACCGGGCAAGGCGGCGAGCCTCACCGGTCCGTTCTCCCCCTCGTGCTTATCCCTGGAAAGATGCACTGGTCCAACGCCCGGGCGGATGAGGCGGAATACACGATCCTCCCTCGGCCCGCCAACGCCCTACCCCACTGGGCCACCGGGTCAGCGCACCACGGAGGGGAACCCCATTCCCAAGGCTCCCGGGGCCACGTAATGGGCCGCGTAATCGACAATGCGGCCGCGAAACCCCACCACGACCCCTTCGGCGGCCAGACATTCGGCCTGCGAACGGCCATCCGCGTCGAAGAGCGGGCGGCCGAGGGCGCCGCGATGCGCCAGAACCCGGTACCACGGTGCGGGGCCGTCGCCACACGCAAAACGCCGTGCCAGCAGGAAGGACACGTGGTGCGCGGGCACACCGAGGTACTGACTGATGGCGTCCACCGTGGTGACGCGACCAGCAGGAATGGCCCGCACGACACGCAGGATGTCGTTGTGCATGCGGGTGTAGTTGGCCTTCAACGCGAGCGCATTACCAACCAGCGTCTCGCGTGCGACGGGCATCATCGTGGTCATCGGACCTGTACCAGCTTCAGGCGGATGGAGAACCAGACGGAGGGGCGGGACCCAGATTCGGGCGCGGATATCGTAGGGGTCACCCCGGCGGGCACGCAACCGTTCGTCGGGGGCGTGCCCTGAAAACGAGGCGGATTTTGGGTCGCGGAGCGCGTTTGTTACAGTGAGAGCACGCAGACCGGAACAGCAGTCGAAGCCGACGGGTTTATCTGAAATCCGCTCCCCGGCATCGGCCGTGCACGAGTCGCCAGCAGCCGGGTTAGCGATGGCGGGGCGCATCCCCAACCGGCCTGCGGAGCTCCCGGAGGATGGCGGCGGTCAGGTCGATTGCCGGGGCCGCATCGCGCAACGGACTGTCGTCGGCAATGTCGAGCAGCAGATCGTAGCCCTCACGGTCGCGCACCACGCGCATGGCGTGCCGCAGCCGATCAATCATCGGCTGGCGCAGACCGGTGAAGGTGCGCTGTACCTCCTGATCGAGACGTGCCACGGTCTCCTCCACCAGAAGTTCCCGCGCGCGCAGATGCAGAGTCATGGCCTCGCGTTCGCGCGTGGACATCGTCTGCTCAAATCGCGCAAGGTCATCCACGGCGGCGCGCAACGAGTCCTTGGCAGACTCCAGCGTCACGCGCGCCTGGGCCTGAGCCAGCGCCAGCTCCGACTCGGCCCGACTCCGCTCCGGCATCGAATCGAACACCACCCGCGAATTGAAGACGGCGACGCGCGTGCCCCGGGCGTCGGGGCGCGCGCTTCCGTTCGTCGTGGATGGCCGCTGCGCATTGGCCGTGGAGGCCAATGTCACCCCCGCCAGCAGCAGCGCCGCGAGAATGTTGCGCACGAGCGTCATGCCACCCCCGCCAGCGTGCGCCCACGGACCGGCGCGCGCGACGTGCGCTGAATCAGGGCCCGCACTTCGGTGGCAAACAGACGGGCGTCGGCGGTGCACTCCGCCATCAGCACATGGCGTCGATGGTGCGTGACCATGCGCAGCAGGGCGTGCGGCGCGTCATCGATGAGGTCGAGCCGATAGAGACTGTACGGTGGCGTCCATTGGACCTGTGCGCGGATCCGTCCACTGGAGATGGCGGTGAACATCACGACCATCAGACCATTGCTCGTCAGAAGCCACGCCAGTTGTCCGTCGGCCGTGGAGCGCCCGCGTACAACCGCCAGCAGCTGCGCATCGCGGGGGACCCATCCGTCCAGCGCGTCGCGTTCCATTTCGGTCAGGGACTGCATAGGTGCGCCCTCATGGTGGGCCACGGATAACATTGGCAACAGCACCACGCTATCCACGGCACAGATGTGCAATGGTCTCGCGCAGTGCCTTGACGGCGACCGTGTCCATTGCCAGGACACGATGCCGTCATGGCATGCTGGCAACCGGAGGCAAGGCCTCGTGCTGACGGTCGCCAACCCCACACCGGACGGTGCGAGCGGCTACTCCCCACTCGACAACGCCCCCGCGCCAACCCGGGACACGTGTCGTCTTTCAGAGTAGGGGATGCCGGTCTCTCTTCACAATCGTCCAACGCATCGAATGTTTCGATGACCCCAGGCAGCGCACTGAATGAGCCGCCAGCTCAGACGAGGCGCTATTTCGCCACCAGCACGAGGACCCGCTCGAGAAAGCGCTGCTCTACGTTGCCACTGCTGCCGCAGGGCAACCGATCGCCGCTGGCGCCGCCCGCCACGTCACGGGCGGAGGCGGTGAAGGTCATGCTGACCACCGCCTGGCCCTGTGCATTGGCTTTGACCGTGGCCAGCATGGACATGAAAATCCGGTAGGTGGCGGCGTTGGGACCGGTAATCCCCGACCCGCACGAGACCAGTTCCACCATGGGGCGCCCCATGAAACGCGCGGACCGATAAAAATCGGGATTGCCGATTTGTCCGGAGGTGGGATTGTTGAGCGTCACCGGAATGCTGTAGTCGGTGAAGGCCTGTTGCACCGCCGTGCGTGCAGCCGCGACCGGAACGGTAAGGGTCCGCGTAACCGCCAGCGGCACATCGGCGTACATCGTGGGCGCTTCCGGTCCGGAGAAGATGGTGGCCGCACGCTCGGGCGCCGTGTTCACGGTGGCGCCACTGCCAGCACAACCCATAACGCTAGCAAGAAGCGCCAGCCGGGCGGCCATTGATCCTGTTGGGATCACGGCCCCTCCGGCACGACAGCACGTGAATCCTGCGCGGCCACCACGCGCGCCGTCACCACCAACTGTCCCAGATGCCGCATCCCATGTTCTGCGGCGTGCACAATGCACCCCAAGACGGTACTGGGCAGCTGCGCCCGCCCAATGGTACGCACATCTCCCAGGATGGCCGGATCAATGGTGCGCACTTCGTCGAGCCGCGATTCAAGCTGCGCGATCAGCGCGTCAAGCAGTCGATCCCGCGTGTCCTCGGTCAGCGGTGCCGCCTCCGCTTTGAGGGCGACCACCTGCGCCTCGGTGAGCGTAGCGCCACGGGCATAGGTAAACAGTCGATCCAGCACGCCGGCCACGTGACGCACATGGAACGCCACGGACGCAACACCGGCCGGTCGGTCGTTCCACTGTGCCCACGACAGCGGCGCCACCACCGTGGGCACCTCATCGCGCAGCTGCAGCAGCATATGCGCCACCGGCTGCAGGGCATCAGGCACGCCGGTCACCGGTCCGCGCTGCCACCATTCTGGAGTTGGAGTCATCTCCAACGCTGCGCGTCGGGCCGGGTTTGTGCAACAGGGCTCGGGTGAAGCGCTGAGTGCGTGGCCTCCCCGGCCTCTACCGCCCCAATGCCCGACGTTGACGCAACACCTCGTAGACCCCCACCGCCACACTGGTGGACAGATTCAGTGATCTGATGTGCGCCGAGTGCATGGGCATGGTGACAAAGCGATCGGCGTAGCGCGCGTGCAGCTCCGCGGGGAGTCCCGCCGTCTCGCGACCGAACACCAGCACGGCGCCGTCGGCATCGCCCAGCGGCGCGTCCCAAAACGAGGTCGTACCCTTCGTGGAAAAGAACCACGGTTCACCCAGCCTGGGCATCTCGGCCTCGAACAGGTCCCAGTGTTTCCAGACACGCACGTCCACGTGTTCCCAATAGTCGAGCCCGGCCCGCTTGACCTCCCGTTCTGACAACGAGAATCCCAGCGGCTCGATGAGATGCAAGGTCGCGCCGGTGGCCAGGCACGTGCGCCCGGCGTTGCCGGTGTTCCAGTGAATCTCGGGATGAACAAGGACAACGTGCAGCGACATGGCCGGAGTGATATAGATCATGAAGGTGAGACAAGAAAAGCCGTTATCAACGCTTAGCTTTCCCGAATGTGGCCAATAGATTCCCCAAATATGTCGAACGCTCAGGTCATGGTCTGGCTCAACGGGGAATCACGGGTGGTCGAGGGGCCGGAGGCCCTGCTTCCCGTGTCGTCATGGCTCCGCACCGTCCTTCACCTGAATGGGACCAAGGTAGCGTGCGGCACCGGCGATTGCGGCGCCTGCACGGTGCTCGTAGCCACACCGGCCAGTGAGGTTGACGCCACCGTTCGGTGGCATCCGCTCAACAGCTGCGTGCGATTTGTGTTCCAGTTGCATGGGTGCCACGTGGTCACCATTGAAGGCATGTCCTCCGCCGAGGCACTGGCCCCCGCGCAGCGCTGCCTCATGGCGTGTCATGCGTCGCAGTGTGGGTTCTGCACGCCGGGGTTCGCGCTGACCATGACCGCCGCACTCGAACACAGTGGGAAACCGGTGGACTGGCGAGCGGCGCTCGCGGGGAACGTGTGTCGGTGTACCGGCTACAGCGCCATTCTTGAGGCGGCCGAACAGGCCGAATCCCTGGTCCAGTCGGAAGGCAGTGACCACTGGCTCAACACACGCTTCCCGCCGGAACGCTGGCAGTCGAAAGCCCGGGAGTTGTACCACCAGACGCTCAGCGTTCCCGGCCACGACGGAGGCAGTGCACGCACACCAGCGCTCTATCGCCCGTCGTCGGTTGACGAGGCGCTGGCCTGGCTGGCGCACGAACCGCACGCGCAAATTGTGGCTGGCGCCACGGACCTTGGCGTCGAGGGGCTTGATGCCACTCGGCCAGTGTTGTGCATTGAGCACCTCACCGGGCTGGCCGAATGGTCGGTGACGTCGCACCCCGACGTGTCCAATCACGAGACGGTGCGGCAGACGCTGATGCTGGGCGCACTCGTCCGGTGGCAGGAGTTGCCAGCAATTTTTTCGCGGACCGCGGGCGTTCACGCCGCGTCGCTGTCGGCACTGGTCGCGCGCGTTGGCGGACCACAGATACGGGCTGCCGGAACCGTGGGAGGGAACATCATGACCGCCTCCCCCATTGGCGACCTCTTGCCGTTGCTCCTGGTGCTGGAGGCACGCGTGGAGCTGCGCAGCGCACGCGAAACGCGAGTCGTGCCGTTGCGTGAGTTTGGCCGTGGCTACCGCGCCACCATGCGCCGGTCGGATGAGTTGCTTACGCGGGTGTTCGTGACGCTCCCGCAAGCCGACGAGCAGGTGCGTCTCGAAAAGGTCTCGCGGCGCTACGAGGTGGATATCGCCACGGTCTCTCTCGCCGCGCGGTGGCGCGACGATCACGGCATCCTGCGCGATGTGCAGCTTGCGGCAGGTGGTATGGGACCAGCCGCCGGGCGACTGGTTCACACGGAAGCGGTCCTGAACGGGGCCACCAACGTGGCCGACAGCTGGGCCACCGCAGCCGCCACCTGTGCGCAGGATGTCACGCCGCGCAACGACGTGCGAGGCTCTGCGTCGTATCGCTCGCTGGTGCTGCAAACGCTCATCGCCCACCTGTCGCGTTCACCAGGGGGCGCCGCATGAGTGGCGTTGGGCAGTCGCTCCCCCACGAATCGGCGGAAGGGCACGCCACCGGACGCGCGTCGTTCATTGATGACATTCCGCGTCGCCAGGACGAGCTCCTGGTGGGGCTGGTGACGAGTCCCGTGGCCTGTGCGCGGCTGGTGCGCGTTGAGAGCACCGCAGCGCGTGCCATTCCTGGGGTGATCGCCATTCTCACCGCACAGGATATTCCCGGGGCCACGCATTTTGGTCCGCTCGTGCAGGATGAGCCGATTCTGGCGTTGGACACCGTACGCTACATCGGGCAGCCCGTCGCCATCATTGCGGCCGAATCGGCAACGGCACTCCAGGCGGCCCGCGCCATGGTGCAGTTGGAGTTCGACACCATCGCCCCACCGGTCCTCAGCATCGAGGAGGCCATTGCGGCCAACCGGTTTCTCACCGAACCGCACGTCATTGCCCGCGGCAATGTCGAAGCGGCGCTGGCGAAGGCCCCCATCGTACGTCGCGGGGTGTTTCAGTGTCTGGGGCAGGAACACCTGTATTTTGAAACACAGGCGGCGGTGGCGATGCCCGGTGATGACGGCCAGATCCAGCTGCACGTCTCCACGCAGGGCCCCTCGGAAACACAGCACGTGGTGGCCGAGACGCTGGGCAAGCCGCTCAATCACGTCATTTGTACCACGCGCCGACTGGGTGGTGGATTTGGCGGCAAGGAGACACAGGCCAATCTCACCGCCGCCTGCGCGGCGCTGGTCACGCAGCATACCGGCCGGGCGGCACGGTTGGTGTACGAGCGCGGCGAAGACATGCGGAATACCGGGAAGCGGCATCCGTTCCGGGTGGAGTGGGAAGCCGGTGTGGACGCGTCGGGACGCATTCAGGGGTTGCGCGTGTTGCTGTTCTCCGACGGCGGGGCCTACACCGATCTCTCACCTTCGGTGATGGACCGGGCCATGCTGCACATCGACAATGCATACTTCCTCGAGCACGTGTATATCGAGGGACGCGTGTGCGAAACGCACCACGCGCCGGCGACCGCGTTCCGTGGCTTTGGTGGTCCCCAGGGCATCGCCACCATGGAAACCATTGTGCAGGAACTGACGCTGGCCTTGCGTGAGATTCCCAATGCGCCGCGTCATGCGCTGGCCCTGCAGCAACAGAACCTGTACGGCCGCGGAGAGCGCAACAGCACCCCTTACGGACAGATCGTGGCGGAGAATCATCTGCCGGAGATCATGTCCATGCTGGTGCAGGAGAGCGACTTCGACACCCGGTTCGACGCCATTGAGGCGCACAATCGTACGGACTCCCGGTGGCTGCGGGGAATGGCCGTCTCTCCGGTGAAGTTCGGGATTTCGTTTGTGGCCACGTTCATGAATCAGGCCAATGCGCAGGTCCTGGTGTATCCCGATGGTTCCGTGCAGGTGTCTACCGGCGGCACCGAAATGGGACAGGGGCTCAACACCAAGATCCGCCAACTCGTGTCGGGAGTGTTTGGTATTGATCCGGCGGCGATTGCCATGATGGCGACCTCTACCGACAAGAACCACAACACGTCCCCCACTGCCGCATCGGCCAGTACCGACTTGAACGGCGCGGCGGCAGTGCAGGCGGCAACGACCGTGCGCGACCGGCTGGCCCGCTGGGCGCTGCAGCAGTGGGCACCCGGCACTGACGCGCCAACCTCGCGCGTGAGCTTTGCCCACGGCTTGCTCTTTGATCACGAGTATCCTGAGCGCCGGATCCCGTTTGCCGACGCGTGTGCAGCCGCGCGCTTTGCCCGGGTGGATCTTGGCGCCCGTGGCTTCTACGCCACGCCGGGCTTGCACTTTGACCGCAGCACCGGGCGTGGCGCGCCCTTCCTGTACTACACGCAGGGGGCGGCCGTCGCCGAAGTATGCATTGATCGTTTCACCGGTATGGTGCGCGTGCCGCGCGTGGATCTGCGCATCGACATTGGGCAATCCATCAATCCCGGCATTGACCGTGGCCAGATCATTGGTGGCTTCGTGCAAGGACTGGGTTGGGTGACCACAGAGTGCCTGATGTACGACCCGAACGGCGCGGTGCTCACCGATTCCTTCTGCACGTACAAGGTGCCCCTGGCGAGTGATGTGCCGCCCCATTTTTCCTGCCACTTCCACGAGACGGACGGTCCCGCCCACACCGTGGCGCGCAGCAAGGCCGTTGGCGAACCACCGCTCATGCTGGCCGTGAGTGTCTTCAGTGCGGTACGCCATGCGCTCGGCTGCGTCTCGCCGGCGGCGGCCCAGCGCCTCTGTTTGCCGGCGACTCCGGAAGAAGTGCTCCGGGCGCTATCGCTCGCTCACGTGCCCTTCTCGCACGATGATGCCATGCGGTGGCAGCACAGCGCCAGCATATGGCAGGGCACATCGGCGTGACCGCCATCCCGGCGCACGCCCGCGCGTGTCTGACCACGCTGGCCACGCTACAACAGCCGGTGGTGCTCGTGACGCTGGTCTCGCGCGTGGGCAGCACTCCACAGGACGTTGGCGCCAAGATGCTGGTAGATGCCAGCGGTCGCCTTGAGGGCACGGTTGGTGGTGGGCGCATTGAAGAGCGCGCGATTGCCGAGGCGAAAACGTGGCTGGCCACTGCGCAGGGCGACGCGACCACCCCGCCCTGCCTGCTGCGGGAGTGGAATCTGCAGCGGGACATCGGCATGACCTGCGGGGGCGTGGTGACGCTGCTCTTTGAAGCGTTCAACGTGGCCCCGTGGCGTGTGGTGCTCTTCGGAGCCGGCCATGTGGCGCAATCGCTGGTGCGCAGCCTGCTGCTACTCGACTGTCACGTGGTGTGTGTCGACAGTCGCGCCGAATGGCTGCAAAAGCTCCCCGCCACACCACAGCTCTCCACCGTGCAGTTGGACGATCTGCGCCTATATGTGCCCCACGTACGAGCGCAGGATGCCGTCATCTGCATGACCATGGGACACGCCACCGATCAACCGATTCTGCAGGCGTTGTACGCGCAGGATCTGACCCCGGCCTACCTCGGCGTGATTGGCAGTGATGCCAAACGAAAGGCGCTGGAGAAAGGGTTGCGGGCACTGGGGGTGAGTGAGCCCTGGTTGGCCCAGTTGCGCTGTCCCGTGGGATTGCCTATTGGAGGGAATCAGCCGGGAGAAATTGCCATCAGCGTGGCGGCGGAGTTGGTTGCCCTGCGTCATGCGGTGGCGGCCGAGTGACCATGACGTGGCAGCATCCCCCACACTTTCTCGTGATTGGGGCAGGTCGCGCCGGCACAACGTCGCTGCACCACTATCTGTCGCAACATCCGCAGATCTTCCTGCCACGCGTGAAGGCGCCCAGCTATTGGTACGCTGTCGGCGTCCCGGACGCGATGGCCTCTACTCTGCCGGCGTCCTTTGTACGCGACGCCGCGGAGTATGATGCCCTCTTTGCGAACAGTTCACCGGGCCATGTGCGAGGAGAGGTGTCGCCGGTGTATCTGGCGTCCACGGCGGTCGCACAGCGCGTGGCTGCGACGCTGCCGGCCATCCGGATCGTGGTCATGCTGCGCCATCCGGTAGACCGGGTGTATGCACGTTGGGTGGCGCGTCGTCGCGATGGGCTGGAGCCGACGGCAACCTTTGAAGCGCTCATTGCCCAGGAACGCGACCAGCCCCTCATTCGCCCCGATGCACACGCCACGTATCTGGCAGGCGGCATGGTCAGCCACGTGCTTCGTAGCTGGTACGACGCCATTCCAGCGGACCAGCGTCTGGTGCTGTGGTTTGATGATTTTGCGCGTGACAGTGCCGCGAGTATGCGCACCGTGTGCCGCTTTCTCGGCGTGGACGACACGGTACCTCTGGATACGTCCCGCTCACACAACCGGAGCGGCGGGCGCATCCGGAACCCGATGGTACGCGCCGTGTGGTCGGCCAGCTATCCACTGCGCCGGAGTGTGCGCCCCCTTGTACCACAGGCACTCCGTGACCGTGTCTTTCAGTTGGCCACCAGCCAGGTGGATCGCCTGCCGTTGGCCGACGAAACCCGCGCGCAGCTCACGGATCTGTATCGCGACGAGATTCTCGCCCTGGCGAACCTCACGGGGCGAGACTTGTCCTCATGGTTGGCGCTGCCCGCCAGAGCGGTATGAGTCTCGAGCTGCGATTGCTGCTGGCGCTGATGGCCGCGGCGGCCCCCGCCACGCTGGCAGCGACCGTGCTGCGCGGCGCGTATCGCCAGGCTGTTCTGGGACCACTCGCCCGGCTCGGCCTGGCGGCTGCAGGGTGGTGCGTGGTGACCGTGCTGGTCGCGGTGTGGGCACCGACGGTGTTGATCGTAATGGCCGCGCCCGGGCTGGCGCTTGGACTCTTCATGCTGCGTGGGCGAATGGCCGGATGGCGGGTGCGTGGTCCGATGGCGCCCGGCACGTTGTCGTTCACCGCTGGCGTACGCGCCCTCGGTGACCGGCACTACTACCTGTCGCAGTTCGCGCAACATGGTCCAGTCTTTCGCATGAGCCAGTTTGGCGCGCCAACGCTGTGTGTGCTGGGGCTCGACCGGCGGCAACAGCTGATGCGTGACCATGGCAGCAAACTGGGCCCCACGCCGCTGCCGTTTGCCACCAGTGTGTTGCGCGGGTTCCTGCGGTACATGGACGAGCCGACGCACAACCGCTATGGCACGGTCATGCGCCGAGCCATGATTGGCGAATCGCCCGCGCTGCTCCAGGGCGATGTGCGCGAGCTGTTCCGGCGCATGCTGCACACGCAGGTGACCCAAGGATCGTCTGTGCCAACCGAGGCGCTCACCCGCGTCACGCGGCACGCGCTGGACGCGTTGCTTTTTGGACTGCCTACCGGGTCGCTGGCCCCCGATGCCAACACGCAGCACTACTCGAAAACGGCCACCGCGTTCTACGGCGTGGGCACCGGCAAACGCCTTGGCGCTCAGGAAGAGGCGATGTTGGACACGTTGGTGGAGCAGCTGGCCCGTCAGGAAGCGCGATTGCAAGGCACCGAATTGGCGCCGCTGGTGCCGTTGGGACGATTGCGTGCGCTCGACGCCTCGCTCCCCGACCTGACATGTCTGCAGAATTTCGTCTTCATGCACCGCATTGCCACCAACAACGTGTCGTCGTTGCTGGCGTGGTTGCTGGTATATTGGGCATCGCAACCCGGCGAGGTGCAGCGCATTCGCACCGCGCCACCGGAAGAACGCCCCCTGCTGCAGCAGCGTTTTCTGGCCGAAACGCTCCGCCTTTCGCAAAGCGAGTATACGTATCGCTCCATTCGCGAAACCTTTGAAGATCAGGGCGTCACCTACCCGGCCGGGTGGCTGGTGCGCTTCTGCGTGTGGGAAAGCCACCGCACCACGACCGCACTCGATGCGCCAACCACGTTTCTGCTGCGCACGGGAGTGACGGATTACGAGAAGGCGCATTTTGCCCCCTTTGGTACCGGCCGGCACGCCTGCACGGGCGCCGACCTCAATGAAACCATTTGCCTGGCGCTGCTGGAGCTGCTGACCACCGAATTCGAGATTGCGGTGGACAAGGTCGAGCCCGTGCAACGCGCCGGCCGACACTGGGGACATTGGCAACCCAACCGGGCCATGACGCTGACCGTCCGTGCGCGTTCATGAGCGCGAGACGTCCTGACTTCGTGGTGGTGGGTGGGAGCCGCTGTGGCACTACCAGTCTGCATGCCGCGCTCGTACGTCACCCGTCGCTCTTTGTACCGGCGGACAAGTCGCCGAATTACTTCACCGCTCCGGATGTTGCCGCGCTTCCCGACTCCACGGCGCTGCGGGCCATGAAAGGGCACAGCGTGACCACCGAGCGCGAGTACCTGCAGCTGTTTGCGCAGGCACCGGCGTCGTTGCTGGCCGGCGAAGTATCGCCTGTCTATCTGCAGAGCATCCACACCGCCGCTCGACTGGCCTCGCTCGCTCCCGAGTCTCGCATCATCGCGATGTTGCGCCATCCGGTGCACCGCGCCTATGCGCACTGGCTGGGCCGCCGTCGCGATGGGCTCGATCCGCACGACCAGTTTGCCGCCGCCATTGCCGACGACCTCGCCAATCCGGCGCCTCGCGACGTGGCCTTCAATCACTATCTCGCCATTGGTCGTTACGCCCACTACCTCGCGCCGTTCTACGCGGCGTTTCCGCGTGAGCGGATCAAGGTGGTGTTCTTTGACGATTTCGCTTCGTCACCACGGGCGGTCATCGACGACGTGTGTCAGTTTCTGGGGGTCCCGCCCCTCGGTGAGGAGATCCCCATGGAGCAGCGCAACAAAGGCGGCATTATTCGCAATCCGCTGCTGCGCGCCATGTGGACGCGCACCGCCCTGCAACGGGCGCGCCTGCGTGGCATTCTCCCGGCGTCCGTACGCGACGCTGTTGGACACATCGTACTGCGCGATCTGGAGCGGCCGCGGCTTGAGCCGGAGCTGGCGTCCGCGCTGGTCGCGTACTTTCTGCAGGACATCAGCGCGCTGGAGCAACTGGTCGCGCGCGAGTTGCCGGCATGGCGCCGTGCCTGATGTGGCATCGTGGCTGGTGCCGCGCGCTACTCCTGTTGCAGTCGGCGCCTGATCATGGCCAGCACCACATCCACTGCCGTGTCCACACTCATCGCGTCCGTGTCGATGTGCAACTCGGGAGCCACGGGGGCCTCGTAGGGCGTCGAGATGCCGGAGAGCCCAATCGTTCCGTTAGCAGCCTCGCGTGCGTAGAGTCCTTTGGGATCGCGCTGCCGCAACGTGTCTTCGCTGGCGGAGACGTGCACCTCCACAAACCGGGCGTCGGGATGCAGGGCCCGCACCGCATCGCGATCACGCGCGTACGGCGAGACAAACGCGCACAGGACGACATGCCCCGCCTCGAAAAAGAGGCGCGCCACTTCGCCGGCCCGCCGGATGTTCTCGGCGCGGTCGGCAGGACTGAACCCCAGATGCTTGTTCAGCCCGTGTCGCAGCTGATCGCCATCCAGCAACATGGTGCGCCGTCCCTCGGTGAACAGGGCGCGCTCGACGGCCATGGCAATGGTGCTCTTCCCCGCACCGGAGAGACCGGTAAACCACACCACCAACGCGCCGTGCCCCTGCTGCGTTTCACGCTCGTGCCGTGGAATGTTCCAGTCGCTCCACGTCACATTGGGCGACGCCGACGCGCCGGCCCGTTCGGCAACGTTCACGGGCCCACGAATCATGCCCGCCCCCACGGTAGCGTTCGTGGCCGGGTCAATCAGGACGAAGCTGCCGGTGGCCCCGTTCACCCGGTAACTGTCAAAGCAGAGAGGCTTGGCCGTCACCACTTCCACACGACCGATTTCGTTGAGCCCCAACTGCGTGGTTGGCTCTCGATGCATTGAGTCCACGTCCACCCGATACTCGATGCGCTCCACAAACGCGGTCAGTTCACGCGTGGTGTGCATAAGCACATACGAGCGTCCAGGCTGCAGCGGCTCTTCGTGCATCCAGCAGAGATAGGCATCAAAGCGGTCGGCCACCACCGGGCGATTCCGGCGACGGACGAGCATGTCGCCGCGAGCGAGATCAATCTCCCGATCCAGTGTGACGACTACGGCATCACCAGCGATCGCTTCGTCACGGGCCCCATCAGCGGTCCCGATGGACTGCACCACTGCTTCCGTGCCGGATGGCAGGGCCACCACTTCGTCGCCCGGGCGCATGGTGCCGGAACTCACCGTGCCGGCATAGCCGCGAAACTGCTGGTTGGGGCGGATGACATACTGCACCGGGAAACGCAGGTCGATGGTGTTGCGACGACGGCCGGCCGTGACACTCTCCAGGATATTGAGCAGCGGCCCCCCCTGATACCACGGCATCCGTGGGGAAGCCGTGACCACGTTGTCCCCTTCCAACGCCGACATGGGCACGAAGCGAATGTCGTTGGTGGTCAGACGGGCCGCAAACTGCGTATAGTCGTCCACGATGCCGCGATAGACGTCTTCCGACCATGCCACCAGGTCCATCTTGTTGATGGCCACGAAGATGTGTGGAATCCCCAGCAGCGAGGCAATGAACGAGTGGCGCTTGCTCTGCGTGAGTACGCCGTGGCGGGCGTCAACGAGAATGATGGCCACGTCGGCGGTACTGGCGCCGGTCACCATGTTGCGGGTGTACTGCACGTGGCCGGGCGTATCGGCCAGAATGAACTTGCGGCGCGGCGTGGCAAAGTACCGATACGCCACATCGATGGTGATTTTCTGCTCGCGCTCCGCCCGTAAGCCATCGGTGAGCAGAGCGAGATTCACCCCGGACTCCCCCAGACGACGGCTCGCGCCCTCGATTTGGGCCAGCTGGTCCTCAAAGATGCTCTTGGTGTCGTAAAGCAACCGACCAATAAGGGTACTTTTGCCGTCGTCCACACTGCCGGCCGTGGCAATGCGCAACAGATCCATATCGGCGTAGTGCACCGAGGCGGAGGTGGTCGGCATCAGAAGTACCCCACGCGCTTGCGGTCTTCCATCGCCGCGTCCGACCGTTTGTCATCGGCGCGCGTCCCGCGCTCCGTCACCCGGGCCGCCGCCGTTTCCTGAATGATCTCGTCTACGCTGGCGGCCGTGGAGCGCACCGCGCCGGTGCAGGTGGCATCGCCAATCGTGCGAAAGCGCACCACGCCGCGCTCAACGGGTTCGTGGGCCAGCGGCGGCAGAAAGTCCGTGACGGCATAGAGGACGCCATCGCGCACAAACACCTCGCGTTCATGCGAGAAGTAGAGCGACGGCATGGGAATGCGTTCGTGGGCGATGTACTGCCAGATATCCATCTCCGTCCAGTTGGAGATGGGGAATACGCGAAAGTGCTCACCGGGGAGCTTGCGCCCGTTGTAGAGCGACCAGAGCTCCGGCCGCTGGTTGCGTGGGTCCCATTGGCCAAAGCGATCACGGTGCGAGAAGAGACGTTCCTTGGCCCGCGCTTTTTCCTCGTCACGGCGCGCCCCACCCATGGCACAGTCGGCCTTGAGCGCCTGCAGGGCATCCAGCAGCGTCACGGTCTGCAGCGCATTGCGGCTCGCGCCTGGCCCCTGCTCTTCCTGCACCCGCCCGCGGTCAATGGAGTCCTGCACCTGCGCAATGTGCAACGTGTACCCCAGTTGCTGCGCGTAGGCATCACGGAAAGCGAGCGTTTCGGGGAAATTGTGCCCCGTATCGACGTGCAGCAGCGGGAACGGCGGTGGGGCCGGATGGAACGCCTTCCGGGCCAGCCACGACACGACAATGGAGTCCTTGCCCCCTGAGAAGAGCAACACGGGGCGCTCGAACTGCGCCGCCACTTCCCGCAGCACGTGAATGGATTCGTTCTCCAGCGCCAGCAGATGACCGCGGCGAAGGGGACTGGGCGTCACGAAGGTCATGGCATGCCTACGGAATAATGGACGAGTCGGTCACCACCGCCTGCCATGGGAAGGTCGGGTCGCCAACGGCCACGAACATGGGATTCAGCGTACGCAACGAGGGGTAGCGCAACGGCGCACCCGTCAGCGCAAACACCTCCCCACCCGCCGCGCGCAGCACGGCGTGCGCCGCTGCCGTGTCCCACGGCATGGTTGGCCCGTCGCGGAAGTACAGGTCGGCCCGCCCCTCGGCCACCAGACAGAACTTGAGCGAACTCCCCACCGACAGGGTCTGCGCATTGGGCAGCCGCTGCAGCATGGCCTGCACCAGTGGACCGGCATGGTCACGACTGGCCACCACACGCAGGGCGGCAGTGGGCGCCGGCGTCCGGGTCGCGAGCTTTGTGGTCCCCGTGGGCCCAATGACCCATGCGCCATTGGACGCGGTGTACCAGGTGTGCCCACTCACCGGAGCATGGACCACGCCCAGCACCGGCTCGCCACGGTGCACCAGCGCGATGTTTACCGTGAACTCGCCGGTGCGTTTCACGAACTCCTTGGTGCCATCGAGCGGGTCTACCACCCAGCAGACGGTCTCATCCAGTGCGGTTGCCGGGGCTCCTTCTTCAGAAACGACCGGGACCCCGGGAAACCGGTGCGCGAGCGCCGTCGCAATGACCTCGTGGCTGCGAACATCCGCCTCGGTGAGTGGCGAATAGTCCGCCTTGTACGACACACCGTTCAGGTCGTGGCGCTGGTACACCTCCAGCACGGCCGCCCCCGCGTCGTGGGCAATGGCCACGACTTCGCCTACGCGTTCTCCCAGCGCTTGGAGTATCTCGGCAGACGGCGACTGTGTCATGTACACAAGCTAGAGAGATTGCGAAGCCGCGGCCACGGCGAGTCACAAACGACGGTGGCCGGTGTCCACAATCGGTCTCGGTGGGCATATTCCCGCAGTGACCACTGCCCGGCCTCTTCCCCCTGTGCTGCTCCTGGTATTCAACCGGCCCGCCGTGGTTCGTGAGCTGGTGGCCGCACTGCGCGTGAATAAGCCTCCCGTCGTGTACGTGGCGGGCGACGGCCCACGCACGACGCACCCTGCAGATACCGCGCGCTGCGCCGAGGTGCGCGAGGTGATCGCCCGCGATATTGACTGGCCATGCTCGGTGCGCACGTGGTTCCGGGAGACCAATGTCGGCCTGCAGCGGGCGGTGGTCTCCGGCATTGATTGGCTGTTCAGTCACGAAACCGCCGGCGTGATTCTCGAGGATGATTGTCTGCCGGCCCCCGACTTTCTGCCATTTGCCGGCGCGATGCTGGAACGCTACGCGGACACCCCCTCCGTGATGCAGATCTCGGGAGTGTCCATGCGGTCCGCCTCGACGCGCAGCCGCGAGAGTTATCACTACGCGCAGGTCGGACATATCTGGGGGTGGGCGACCTGGCGCCGCGCCTGGGCGCAGTATGACCCCACGCTGTCGACGTGGCCGGCCGTGCGCGACAGCTATCGGCGGGACCCGAGTTCTCTTCGCCGCGCCCTCGCCGCAAAGTTTGCCTCGGCCCACGCGGGACGGAAATGGACGTGGTCACGCGCGTGGTACTGGAGCACCGTGCAGCAACGGGGATTGTCGGTCATTCCGTCGCTAAATCTCATTCACAACGTAGGCGACGGAGAGGATGCCACCCACCAGCACGGCGCACGCCACCCGCTGCGCCGTGTGCATGAGGAAGGCTTGACGTGGCCGCTCGTGCATCCGCCGCGACTGGTCACCGACGACGCGTACGACCAGCTCTTGACACGGTATCATCGAGGTTCGTTCAAACAGCAGCTGACGGAACGCTGGTGGGCACTGCGGGAGCAGCTGGCATGACAGTGGTCCCGCCCGGCTCACGCATCATGCTGTTGATTCACCGCGCCGACATTGGCGGGGTGGAGCGCCGTCTCTCCATTCTGGCGGACCAGTTCGAGGCCGCGGGTATTACGTGCACCTTCGTCGCCGTCAGTGGCGCCTCGACGGATCCTGGACCGCTCGCCCATCGGACCGTGTTGGCGCTCGATCCGACTCGATCGCGCACCCTCTGGCGCAACCTGCGCCGCTGGTGGCGGCTCCGGCGGCTGCTGGCCCAGACTCCTCACACTGCACTACTGACCTTCGGACACCACGCCAACGCACTGGGGGCACTGGCCGCCGCTGGCACCGGTATCCAGGTCATCCTCAGTGAAGTCCTGTCGCCCTTTGTCCGTCATCGCCGGTGGTGGAACCGCACCACCATGTGGAGCTACCGACTTGCCGATGTCCTCGTGGTGCAGACACAGCGACTTGCCGACGACTTCCGTCAACGGTTGCCGCAACCGAGACGGGTCGTGGTGATTCCCAATCCGCTGCACCCTTCAACGATTGTCCCCACGGCAGATGGCGCACGGCAACCGGTCATCCTCGGCCTCGGGCGCCTCGTTCCCCAAAAACGCTATCAGGACCTGATCACCGCGTTTGCCCGTGTGGCGCCCGATTTTCCGGACTGGCGCGTGCGGATCATCGGGAGCGGCCCGGAACTGTCCGGATTGCGCGCCCTTGCAGAACAGCTGGACGTGGCGGCGCGCGTTGAATTGCCCGGCGCTACGACCAATCCCTGGCCGGACCTTCGGAGCGCATCGGTGTTGGCGCATTGCGCCGCGTATGAGGGGTTCTGCAACACAATCATTGAGGGACTCGCCAACGGTTGCGCGGTCGTTGCCAGTGATTGCCCGTATGGGCCCCGCGAAATCCTCGCCAATGGTGAGGGCTTGCTGTATCCCGTTGGCGATATCGACGCCCTGAGCAGTCACCTGCGGCTCTTGATGGGTAACGAACCCTCGCGCGTTGCAGTGGCGCGCGTTGGCCATGCCTCAGTTGGTCGATTCCGCCTGGACGCCAACGTGCGTATGTGGCAGGCCCTCTTCATCCCGACGCCGCCGGTCCGCTCGTGAGACGCGCCTCCCCACGCTTCGTGATCTACGCGCAAGGGCGCACGGGGAGCCACCTGCTCATGAGTCTCCTCGGGTCACATTCGCAAGTGGAGTGCGCCGGTGAACTGCTCAACCGGCAGGATTGGACAGGATGGCGGCAGTATGCGCGGCGCGCAGTCTTGCGCGCACCGGATCTGTATTTGCCGCTGCGCTCTCGAGCGGCGACGCGCCTGTGCTGGGGCGGGAAGGTGCCCATTGCCACGTCCGCGCGGGGATTGGCCCGCCTGCAGGCGCAGGGCTGGTGCGTGCTCTTTCTGGAGCGCACATCGATATTTGACCGAGCCATCTCGTGGTGCGTAGCCACGCTGGCTGGACGCTTCCAATCCACCGGCCGGGAGCAGGCGCCGCGACTCCTCGTTCCCGAACCGCTATTCCTTGAGCAGCTCGCATTTCGCGCCTACTGGGATCGGGAATCACAACGTGTCATGCAGGACATCCCACATCTGCGGCTGAACTACGAAGCCGATCTGGCGCAACCGGCGCTGTGGCAGCAGACCGCCAGCCGGGTCTGTGCCACGCTCGGCGTGACCAGTGAGCCACTTGCAGGCCAGACCGCACGAAGCTGGGATCGTCGCTATGACGAGATCGTCGAGAACTACGACCGGTTGCTGCGTCTCTACGAAGCCACGGTGACCACGGCGCCATGAGCACCCGCACGTTGCACGTCGTTGCCGCCGTTCAAAGCTACGCTCCCGCCGTTGGCGGCGCGCAGCATCTTCTGGCGTCGATATTGGAGTCTTGGGTGGCCCAGGGTCATCGCGCCACGGTCATCACGTACAACGCAACATCCACCCGTGAGCTGAAAGGGCGCGGCGCCGGATTGCCGCCCAGCGAGACGTTGAATGGCGTCGACATCATCCGCGTGTCACCAGCGGGGGGATGGCCGTCGCAGCTTCTCTATCAAGTGAGCCGCCGCCGAGTGCTCGGCGGCATCACCCGCGCACTCACGGGGCTCGACGCGCCCTACTGGGGCGACCGCCCCAACGCGTTCGCTCTCAGCCACGCACTTCGTCGTTGTGATCCCGATGTACTGCTTTCCGTGGGGTGGTTCTCTCGGCACGTGCCACTGACACACGCCGTGGCGCGCGCGCGCGGAATCCCCATCGTCGGACTGCCTCTCTTTCACCTGGAACGTCCGTCCGCGTCGTGGCCGCGCCATCGCTGGCTATGCCGATCGACTTCGGCACTGGTTGCGTTAACCCCACCCGAAGCGGTACACGCGCAGACATTGGGAGCACGCGACGTACAGGTGATTGCACCCGGAATCGCGGCAAACTGGGCTGCCCATGCAAATGGACCATCGTGGAGAGCCGCCCGGGGCATTTCCGCCGATCGACCTGTCGTGCTGTTTGTGGGTCGTCAGGTGCGCCACAAAGGCGCGCCACTGCTGATTGCCGCGATGCAGCAGGTGTGGCACGAATGCCCGGAAGCGCTCCTCGTTTTTGCCGGCCGATCACACAATCGTGACGCGGAAACCACCGCCGCCATGGATCAGCTGCAACCGGCTGAGCGTGACCGCGTCCTGCTCGCCGATGATTTCTCCAACGAAGAGGCACCGTCTCTTCTGCAAAGCTGCTCCGTTTTGGCCATGCCGAGCGTTCAGGACTCCTTTGGATTGGTGTACCTCCAGGCGTGGTCCGCCGGGCGACCGGTCATTGGTGCCGACGTTGCCAGTACACGATCCATCGTGAGGCACGGCGAAAACGGATTGCTGGTACCTCCAAACGACAAATCCGCGTTGGCCCAGGCCATACTGTCGTGTGTTCGCAATCCCGCCTACGCCGACCAGCTGGGACGGGCCGGACAGGAACGCGCCAACTCGGCCTATCCCCTCCGGGCGCAGCACGAAGAGTGGCGACTGTTGTTGGAACGTATTTCTCACTCTCGGAGCAAGACGTGAAGCGTCTCGTGATGTCGGTATTGGCGTTTGTATCGATGCAGCTGTGGCCGGGTGTGGTGGACGGACAAACCGTCTCCGAACCACAACCACTGGACGCGGCCTCCATTGCGCAGGTGAACGCCGCCATGGATGCGGGACAGCTCACATCGGAGCAATTGGTCCAGCGCTATCTTGCACGCATTGCGGCATACGATCGCAAGGGCCCGGCGATTCATGCCGTCATCAGTCTCAACGCCAACGCCCTGAGCGAAGCGCGGGCGCTCGATGCGGAGCGGAAGTCCAAAGGGCGACGTTCGCCACTGCACGGCATCCCACTGGTCCTCAAGGACAACTTCGATACGCGGGACCTCCCCACGACGGCAGGTTCCGTCCTGCTCGAGGGGCATCAGCCATCGCGCGATGCCGCCGTTGTGCAACAGCTGCGAAATGCCGGCGCCATCATTCTGGCCAAGGTCAATCTGTCAGAGTTCGCCTCCGGCGGTACGTTCAGTTCACTGGGCGGGCAGACGCTCAACCCGCACGCGCTCGCCTATTCGCCCGGCGGCAGCTCCGGGGGCACTGGCGCAGCCGTCGCCGCCGCCTTTGCCCAATTTGGACTGGGAACGGATACAGGCGGCAGCATCCGGGGCCCTGCCACGGTCAATGGGATTGTAGCGCTGAAGCCCACCCTCGGACTGATCAGCCGAACCGGCATCGTCCCGCTGGCGCTCTCATTCGATACCGGTGGCCCCATGACCCGGTCGGTGAGTGACCTCGCCCTGGTGCTCGGCATCATGACCGCAGCAGATCCCACCGATAGCAGCACCCTGGTGTCGTCCCGTCGTGTCCTCACCGACTACACGCCTCACCTGAAAGCAGATGCACTGCGCGGCGCGCGCATCGGAGTCCTGCGTGATTTCGTGGGATACGACACCGACGTGGACTGGGTGGTGGAGGCGTCGCTCGATGTGATGCGCCGTCAGGGCGCCACGGTGGTTGACGTTCGCCTACCAGCGTGGGTGCTCACCGCCAAAGACGCGTGGTACACGGCCGTGCGCTTTCCCGAATTTCCGGTGCAGTTGGCCGAGTACCTGCGCACCACGGGAGACACGTTTCCCAAATCCCTCGATGAGCTGGTGACCCGGGCACGCGAACACACTTCGCTTGGTACCAACGGGACTGGGCCCAATCCGTCGCGATGGTCCCGCTTCCTGGCCGAACAGCGTAGTGGTTCGCTGAGCGATGTCCGTTATCGGTCGGTGAAGGAGCACGCGCTCCCCCTGCTGCGGCAGCTGCTCACCGGCCTCATGGACGAACAACAGCTGGATGCGTTTGTGTATCCCACCCAACCGGTAAAACCGGAGCGACTGGACGCTGCATCCACGGGTGCTGCGCCTGATCCCATGAATCTGGCCAACCTTTCGGGATTCCCGGATCTGATCGTGCCGGCCGGATTCAGTGGCAACCACCTCCCCATTGGCCTGTCGTTCATGGGTCGGGCTTGGAGTGAACCGCGACTGATTGAACTGGCGTTTGCCTTTGAACAGGCCACGCAGGCGCGACGTCTACCGGTGCATACCCCACTCCTTGGCCACATGTCAGGCACTCGCCGTGTGCCCAACACGCCGTGATGCGACTCACTGCATTCTTCGTGGTAGTAAGCCTGGCCGCGCTGCTTGGGCTGTCCACCTGGGTCGAATCGCTGATCGAGGCCATCCTGATCTTTGCGGTGTTCTCGCTGCTCCTTGTGCACCGCCCCCTGCTGACCGTCCTTGGGCGCGCGCCCCGTGCTCTTCGCCTTGCGGCGCTGACAATGGCCGGGCTCTGGAGTTGGTCTCAGCTGCACGAAGTCGTCATTGACTCGTACCCGTTCATTTCGTGGCGCATGTACGGGGAGGCACCCAAGTACCAGGACTATTCAGGCTATCGACTCGTCGGCGAGCGCTGCACGGGTGAAACCATCGTGCTTCCTCCATCAAGCCGGGCAACCGGACGCCGCCCCGTACTCTCCCTCGCCGTGCGGCGTGCCTACGAAGAATCCCAGAATGCGTCGGGCAATCCGGCGCGGGCCCGGCAGAGGATGGACAAACTGCTGTCGGCCATCCTGACACAGTGGAACAGCAATCGCCCAACCCTTGAGCTCTGCGCCCTGCTGCTGCAGCAGACGAGCATCAACGTAGGTGAGAGGGCCGGGACCACCCCGGAACGCTACACGACGGTACGACGATATGATGCGCGATAAGTCGCTCATCCTTCACGCCGAGGCGTCGGCACAGTCGGTGGCAATGTTTCGCGTGGGTGTCTTTTTGCTGTGCGCCGCCGAAGCCCTCTTTCTCAGTCGGCAAGTACTCACGCTTCCACCTGATACGCTGTCTCTCTTCGGATTTCTGGCGTATCTCCCCAGCGCAGTCATCGACTGGGTACACACCGCCAATGGGCAGTACGCCAGCCTTGGCATGGCGTTTGCCTCGGCGGTTGCGGCGGCGCTCGGGATCGCGCCGCGTCTTTCAATGCCGCTGGCCACAGTGTTTTTCATCTTTACGCAAGCGCTGCCACGGGCCCTGATGGGCTCTTCCAATCATTCCCAGTTGCCCGTCATGATGGCCGCGATCCTGTTGTCGATCGGCCCGTCGACCGATGCACTGGTGCTATGGCCCAGGAAGGGTCGCCCTGCTCAGGCGCATCCTCCCGACTACCAATCCACACTGCTGCTCATCGCCCTCATTGTATGCACCAGCTACACCTTCATTGCCGCGCACCGGATTGCGTATGGAGGCTGGGCGCTTTTTGCAAGCGAAAGCATGTCGCAATGGATGGTACTCTGGAATATCGGGGAACCGAACCCTGAAGCGACACTGGGCATGCACGTGGTGCGCTCGCCGTGGCTTGCCAAGGCGGCCCAGATCAGTTTCCCGATACTGACCGTCGTGGAGTTGCTGGCTCCATTCAGTCTGATCTCCCGGCGCTTTCGCTACGTCTTTCTGCCCACGATGCTGGCCATGCACACCAGCATCTATCTCCTCATGAACGTCAGCTTTTCGCAGCTCGCGTGCCTGTATGTACTGTTCATCGACTCGGCGCGCTGGTCGCCGCGCCGCCCGGCCGTCGATGCGCAAGGACATCCGCAACCGCTGCTGGTCCTCTTTGATGGTGTGTGCGGTCTCTGCAATCGCTTCGTAGACTTTCTCGTCGCACGCGACCCTGGCAACGCGCTGCGCTTTGCCTCGCTGCAGGGCGCCACGGCCGCATCCATCCCGAACCTGCCCAATGTGGACTCGGTGGTCGTGGCCGACGGCGAGGCGTTGCACATTCGCAGTGACGGGGCCATTGCGGCGCTCAGTCGCCTCGGCGGCCTCTGGTCATTCTTCGCGGTGTTCGGGCTGGTGCCCAGACCCATTCGTGATGCGGTGTATGTGTTTATCGCCAACAATCGCTACCGCTGGTTTGGCAAGTACGACGCCTGTCGACTTCCCACCGCAGCCGAGCAGCACTGGTTTCTGCCGTAGCAGAACCCCTCTATGCATGAACTTTCGACCCCGTCATTTCAGCACCCCCGTTCCTGATCGAAAGAGGTGATGAGGGATGGAAGTGGACGTTGTCGATGACCCTCCCCAACTCTGCGGCTCCCCACCTCCCTCGGTCAGGCCCGTACCAGACCGGAGGAGGTTACGAGTACAGGAGGTGGCAAGGCCTGCGAATTCCAACACTCACGGCCGATCAAGAATGGGCAGATACGCCCGCCACGGCCCTACCTCGACGCGATACTGCTTGGCCAGAACGCGAGCAATCTGAGCGGTATGCCCGAGATCATGCACGGCCCACGTGGCCAGCAGTTGCTGCAGCGTCACACGCCCGAAGGCCGGATGCTCACCGGTCAGGGCCAGCTGGGAAGCTGAAAGGTCCCAACTGCGCAGTTCGGCGAGGTTGGCCACCCGCAGCATCGAAAATTCATCGAGCAACTGCGCCAGCGTTTTGCCGGCGCTCTCGTGCACCTGCGCAAAGCGATCGTACGGCGCAAACCGTTGCTCCGGACCCTGGGCCAGAATGATTCGCGCCCGCGGTATCCAGTCGGCACGCTCGCCGTGCACGAGGTGCCCAACATTGTCGAATGCGCTGAACGTCTCCGGCCCTTCGTTCGGATCTGTCCAGCGGTGCGACAATCCGGCGAGCATTCCGTGCAACGCATGCGGTGTGCGCTCGAGGATGTCGAGGGTGTCAGGCAATGAGAATTGCATACTGCCGGAGGCGTCGTTCGAGAGTGGTACCGAGTACCCGGGAGAGCCGACGGAACGTACTCCCCGGCCAACCAGACGCAGCTATTTCCTTGTGGGCCGCACCAGCGTGCGCAAAGCCGCCTTGGGAATGCGGGCCGTCACGCCAAATCCGGGCGGCACGACGTCGGGAATGTCGAACTGCAGGGCAAACCCCATCACCAGCGCGACATCGCTGGCGGTCAGTCCGTAGTCCGTCGTCAGCCAGCGGGCCATGTCGCTGGAGGCCCGTCGCATGGCCGCATCGAGCGACCCGGCAACCCCAATGCTCATGATGTCGGTGGCATCTTCTGCTCGCGTGAGCTCCGCGAACCCCCATCGCTTGATGGCCACGGTAAACGACACATCGAGACTGGTCTCCATCGCGTCTCCGGTAAGCTCACCGCTCCCCTGTGCGGCATGCCCGTCGCCCAGATACAGCTGCGCGCCCATGGTGCTTACTGGCAGATGGATGGTGGTACCTTCGCGCAGACGCGCGCTCTCCATGTTGCCGCCGTAGCTCCCCGACTCGCGTGAACTGGGCGCGTATTCCGTGCTGGCGGCCGTTGCCACGACCCCCAGAAATGGCGACAACGGCACGGTAAAGTCACGTAGCGCCGGCGATGGCGCCGTGAGACGACCCTGCAGCGCGACGGTATCCAGCGTCCACTTATTGTCGGGCGGTGTCGCCGGTGTTTGGCGCTCGGTGGCATACGACGGATCGATGGCCGTTTCCACCAGCGACGTACCACTGAAGGCCCAATCGCGATTGAGGCGCACGCGGTGCAACGTGACCACCAGTACATCGCCCGGCACGGCCCCCTCCACGTAGAAGGGACCAGTGAGGGGATTGCCCCCCGGCGACCGTTTGTTCCCGCGCGCACCGAAGGCGCCACGCCCCCAGCCGCCGGCATCGAGCGTGGTCGTGTGCACGGTGTCACCGGCAGCAATGCGCAGCACAGGTGCCGTGGTTCCGCTGTACGCCCGTGGGAATGTGGACGGATCGACCTTGAAGGCGCGCGGTGCTGCCGGAGGTCGGAATCGCACCCCCGTCCAACGAGAGGAGTCGGGAGCAATACCAAGCCAGCCGACCAACGAATCGCCGCGCACCGTGCCACGCCAGCGGAAATCGCCCACGCTGAACTGCACACGGTTGGCCGCTAGGGACACCACAAACGACTGACCATAGACCGCACCACGCAGTGTATCGCCATTGAATGCCAGCACGACTCGCTGCGGCTGCGCATCGCCGTCCATTTCGAAGATCCACTCACCTGCAAGGTTCAGCGCGGCAACTTTTGACGACTGTTGCGCCGGTATCGGCATGGGGGACAAAAGCGTCACCGATGACAAACCGGCCACAAGCATTCGTCGGCAAAAGCAAACGGGCATTCGAGGCACCTGTTGCGAAGATGATGGGAGCTGTGCGTGCAAGACCCTTAGAAATGACGGCATTTCTGACATGTTCGCACGCCACTGCGACTTGGATGCAAGGCGGCGATTTCGCCGCTCCACGTCCCTTCCCACCTCCTCAGCTCCCCACCTCCTTCCGTCAGGCACGGACCAGATCGAAGGAGGTGCAGAGGAGAGGAGGTGCAGAGCAGACCCTGATGGCGCTGCAGAGCGGGCTCAGCGATGATGTTTGAGCACGTAGGCCGCTTCCGCCTCAAGCCCTGCCACCAGTGCCTCGATGTGCGCCACATCAGTCCGTGCATTCATCACGGTCACGCGCAGCACCCGTCGCCCATCGAGCGTCGTGGCGGTAATCCAGCCACGCCCGCTGCGGTTGTACCGCTCCCGCAGCGCATCGGTGAGCGCATCGCGATCGGTCACATCGGCCTCCGGCGGGTTCCACGCAAAGCACAGAATGTTGCTCTCGGGGACATGCAGCGGCACAAACTGCGCATGCCCCGTCAGCAACGTGTGCAACGTGGTGGCCATACGGCACAACCGGTCGTATAACGCGGCCAGCGCATCCGCCCCGTAACGCTCGAAGGCCACCCACAACTTCACCACATCGGCCCGGCGGGAACACTGAAACGAGCGTGGCCCAATGTCCCAGGCGCGCGCGTCGTCATTGGGATTGAACAGATAGGGCGCCTTCTGCGAGAAGGCGGCTTCGAGGTCGTGCTCTTCACGCATGAGCAGGAGCCCTGCGGCCAATGGCAGCAGCAACGTTTTGTGCGGGTCCCACGCAACCGATCGCGCGCGGGCGATACCGGCAATGCGTGCGGCATGCGTTGGCGACAACATCGCCGCACCACCGTGCGCGGCATCCACGTGCAACCACAGCGGACCATTCGCGTCGGCAAACTCCTCACAGGCATCGGCCACGGCATTGAGGTCGTCAAACGTACCCGTGGCCGTGCATCCCGCCGTGGCCACCACCGCCATGACCCGTGTCCCCGCCGTGCGCAGCTCCGCCAGGGTCTTCCGCAGCAGTGGAACGCTGAGGCGATGATCCGCGCTGGGCACGGTCACCACGTGACGCACGCCCAATCCCATCTCGCCAGCCGCACGCATGACGGCGTAGTGGGCATGCTCCCCGCACACCAGCACCGGCGGTTGCACGCCGACACCCGTGCGCCACACATCGGGAATGGCCCGGCTGCGTGCCGCCAGCAGCGCCGTAAAGGTGGCTTCGGTGCCGCCACTGGTCATGGTGCCACCTGCCCGCGAGTCCCACCCCACGAGATCGGTCATCCACTCCACCACCTGCTGCTCCAGTGGCGTGAATGACGGCGACATTTCGCGCACCGCCATGCTCTGGTTGTAGGCGCTGATCAGCGCATCAGTCCACACCGCCGCCGGCAACGGCGCCGACACCTGGTGGCCGATGTACATGGGGTGCGCCAGGCGGTTCACATCGTCGAGCAGCAGCTTGGACAACCGCCGGGCCACGTCCACCAACGGACGCGAGCGGCGCGGCAGCGTTTCGCTGAGGCGATCGGCAATGACTTCGGCGCTGTGCCACGTGGAGACCGGTCCTTCACCGGCGCGCGTGCTGGACAGGTACTGCGCCGCGAGTTCGAGAATCGGCCGGGCCGCCTCGAGGGACGTATCCGCCTCGAGGAGCGCCAGCGGATCGACAACGTCGTCTTCAGTCATGGCAGGGTCAGGGCCGGTCGGGGAAGGCGCTCCGCGCACGCAACGCAACAGGCACGGCCACAACGGCCTGCCCCGCTGCAACCTAACGTTTGACTTCGTGCAGAATGAGCTGGTAGTGGTGCGGATCCCAACGCCAATGGCGCGAGGTCGTGTTGTACACACCGCCAATCCAGCGATCGATCCCGTTCCGCTTCACAAAGTCCGCCCGGTCGCGCACGATGTCCTGACCGAGTGGCGTGAGTTGCACCTGACGCTCCCAGAACGACTTGCCGTCGGAATCGCGCAACGGCGCAATGACCCGCGACCCGTTGGCATGCACGACCAGCGGATGCGCACAGTCGCTGAGCCGTTGCACGTACCAGGCAAAGCTCCAATCGCCGAGCCACACCCACGACTCCGCGCTTTGATGAGCGGTAAACAGCTTGGCCAGCGTGAGCGCCCCCGGCGACAGGGCCTCACACAGCTGGCGCTCGCAGCGTGAGAGCCCTGCCTGCGTATCGGGATACTCTTCAAGCTGACGCCGCAATGCCGGGGCCAGATGGGGCAGCCGCACGTAGTCATCGTACGCGTAGGCCCGCGCGCCTACTTCCCGATCGATCCGGTCCGTGATGGCCAGCAACGAGTCCGGGGTATCCGCCGTGAAGGCGTCCCAGGCGGCCGACGCCACGGCAATATCACCGGCCGAGATGGGACGCCGAGCGGCAAAGAGCGGCGTGAACTTCTCCGGCTGCAGCGGCCCCAGAAAACAGTCGGCCGGCACGATGCTCACCACGGGGCGCTCGGCCAGCGGCCGGCGCTCCAGCCGCGCCAGGATCTGGATGAGCTGGAGCTGATCGTAAAGATCGGGCTCGAACCACAACACAAGCTCGTCACCGGGGCCGGCGCTATCGAGCCGCGCATCGCGCTCGACAAAATCGGCCACCGCGGCCGACTGGCTCTGCCACCCCCGACTGGCCAAGAATTCGCCGCGCACGCGCCGGAACGCCTGCAGGTCGCGATCAGAGGGCACGGGGCCGTCATGGAGCAGGTCCCGCCACGACAGAATGTCGCCGGGGAGCCCCGATCGGGCCAACGCTGTCGCGGCGTGATCGCCGTTGGTAAGGTGCAGGGTAAGCATAAGTTGACGTATGTTGGACGTATGTTGCCGGAACCGGGACCGATTCGCTAGGTCACGGCAAAGCGAGTCCAAATCCGGCCCCGGGCTCCCCAGGGCTGTTTTTTCAACGACAGAGAACGCCGACCGATGTCCGAGACCCGTGTCGTCAGTCCAAATCCTCCTTCGTCGGTCACAGCCCACACCGGGGTGGCCGCAGGGACCTTGGACGAGGTGGAAATGGAGGCGCTGCTGGAAACGGGCACCGCCATGTGGGCGGTGGTCTTTGCCGGCGGTATCGGCACCCGCTTCTGGCCACTGAGCACGCCACGGCGTCCCAAGCAGGTCCTCGCCCTCGTCAACGAGCGACCGCTCATTGCCGACACGGTAGCCCGCCTGTCGCCCCTCGTGCCCGCCGAACGGGTCCTGGTGGTCACCAGCGCCGATATTGTGGAGGCGTTGCACGACGCCATTCCCGAGGTACCGCTGGCCAACATGCTGGTAGAGCCCCGCCCACTGGGTACGGCGGCGGCACTGGCCTGGGGCGCTCAGGAAGTCTCCCGCCGCGCTGGCCCCGACACGGTGTTCGTGGCCCTGCACGCCGATCTGGCCGTGGGCTACCCCGATGTGCTACGCGATTCTCTTCGCCGCGCCGCGTCCATTGCCCTCGCCGATCCCGTGCTGGTGACGCTCGGCGCCCGTCCGTCGCGGGCCGAAACGGGCTTTGGCTATCTGCAGCCCGGCATGCCGATTGATCCGCTGGTGGGACGCGCTGAAGGGGGCGCTTGCCGCGTGGAGCACTTCGTGGAGAAGCCCAGTGCGTCGCTGGCCGACGTGCTCATTGACAAAGGCGCGCTCTGGAATACCGGCATTTTTGTCTGGCGCGCCAAAGTGGTGCTCGAGGAGCTGGAGCGGCACACGGCGGAGCTGCAGCATGGCCTCCCCAAACTGGCCGCTGGGGAGATGACCGCCTTTGCCTCCCTGGTGACCAGTGTGTCCATTGATCGTGGCCTGCTGGAGCGCTCTCAGCAGGTGGTGGTGCTCCCCACGGAAATGGAGTGGGACGACGTCGGCACGTGGGCCTCGCTACGCCGCGTCCGTGAACTCGATGACACCGGGAACGGGGTCATGGGGCAAGTGCACTGCGTAGACTGTAGCGGCAACGTGATCCACGCCGATGGGTGCTGTGTGGTGGCGTACGGCATCAGCGGCATGATCGTGGTGAGCATTGACGGACTCACGTTTGTCACCACGCAGGACCGTGCTACCGAACTGGGGCCGCTGCTCGATGCACTCCCGGGGAGCTTGCGCTTCAACCCGGGACGTCACTGAGCTGCTGCTGCACCACTACTGACCGCGAAACACCGGCGCGCGTTTTTCCTTGAACGCCGCCATGGCTTCACGCACATCGGCGCTGGCAAAGCAGGTCTTGATGTGCGTGAGCTCTTCGCGGAGTTGCTGGTCCAGTGACGCATCGGCACTGGACAGCAGCAACCGCTTGCTGAGCGCATACGCGAGCGGTGGGCCACCTGCCAGTTGTTCAGCGTAGGCAGTGACGCGTTCCGCAAATTCTTCGGCGGGCCACGCGGCGTGGACCAGGCCAATGCGTTCCGCTTCTCCGGCCGTCACGTCGCGTCCGGTGAGAATGATGTCGGTGGCGCGGGCCTGCCCAATAAGTCGCGGCAGAAACCAGCTGACGCCAGCGTCGGGAGAGAGGCCACGACGCACGTAGCCGGCGGTACACACCGCATTGGCCTGCATGACGCGCAAGTCACAGCTGAGCGCGAGCCCAAACCCGGCGCCAGCCGCCGCACCATTGATGGCGGCGATGACAGGTTTCTCGCACTGCGTGATGGACTGCACCCACCGCCCCACCCAGTAGTACGGATCCAGGCGGTCCGCGCGCGTCCCCGACGGCGGATTGGGATCCGCCAGGTCGAGCCCGGCACAGAAGCCACGCCCGGCGCCGGTAATCACCACGACCCGCACCGCGTCATCAAGCGCCGCCTCGTGCACCGCCTGCGGCAGTTCGCTCGCCAACAGAGGATTCACCGCATTGAGCCGATCGGGACGGTTGAGCGTGATAGTGCACACGCCGGAAGCGGACGTGGAAACGAGGAGATGTGCGTATGGAGGCATGGACGGAATTAACTACGTAACAGCGTCATGGGTTATGGGTCAGCAGGTTACCGAGTAACCGCGGGAACAGCGGTGTCGCGCAGTTTCACCGCAGTAACGCGGTAACCCAATAACCCATAACCCATGACGCCGTTACCCTTCGACTGCAGTTGTCTGGATTCACGTACCCAATCATCCCCCCCCACTACCGTCTGTGCGGGTCCGCTCGCTAGATCACAGGCAGTGATGTCGTTCAGGTGCTCTTCTCGTGCGTCCCGTTCTCCCGGTCTCATGGCTCCCTCCCGCTCTGCCGCTGCACTCGCTGACGATCCGTCGGCGGTAGCACCCAGCCCGCTCTCCTGTTGCGATGCGTTGGCTCGAACTGCTGTTGAAACGTGGCGCCAGCACGAGCGCCTCGCCCGACTCATGCAACTTGGGGTGGAACAGCAGGAGCTCGAGGCCGCCCACGCCATGGTCGACACCATCGACCTCGCGCTGGCCGAAACGGTAAAGATCTTCGAGCGCGTCTGCGCCACCATTCCCGTGACGGATCAGGCCGACCTGCGCCAGGCGGCCAACGCCATGTGGTTGTCGGCCCGCGAATACCTGCGCCGGCACAGCATCGCCGAACGGGCCTCGCGCCAGATTGCCCAGCGGGACGCCGACACGCTGGGCGATCTGCAGATGGAGTACGAACTGGAAGCGTCCGCTCTCCTCGGGCTCAAGCAGGCGACCGCGACCTACCAGAAGCTGCGTCCCGAAGCCCGCTGCTGATCCGTTCCCCACGCGGGATCACCACCGACGGCGCGCTCTCCACGGGCGCGCCGTTTTGTGCCAACAGGGGGAGCGTGAACAGCAGTTTGCTGGGCTGCGGATCGCGGGTGAGATACACCTGCAGCGTGTCGATAATGGCCGGGGCCGCCACGCGGACAGCCAACAGCTCCCGCTCCGTCTGCGGCGTAAGCGTGGGGTAGAACGTCAGCGTACAGTGCGGTGAAAACAGGAACCGCGAACGCTTGAAGGGCAGTCCACTGCGCGCCAGTCGCTCATGCAGCAGCCGCAGCGGCCCATTGGGGTCGAGCGGCAGCGAAATGATGTCGGTCTGCATGAAGCGATGCGGCTTGCCCAGCGGCAGCGACATGGGGGCCGTGCTCGCGGCGATCGGCTCCAGCGCCGCCCGGATTCGTTCAATGGGCGTGTCCGTAGGGATCGCCCCCACTCCCGACGACCCCACCAGCGTCACATGCGGCGGGGTCAGACGTGCCAACTTGGGATCGTAGCGCTGCTGAATGTCGAGCACGGCCGCGCCGGCTTCCCCTGGGAGCTCGGCGAGCACGAAGATTCCGAACGAAGCGGGCATGCAGAAACATAGCGACCTCACGAAGCCCTGTGGCGAATGCTATTTTCGCCCCATGGGTGAAGCCATGGTGGTCATTCGCGAGTACGTCAACGAGATGGAAGCGCTCGTAGCGCGGAGCGTGCTCGAGGCACACCAGATTCCGGCGGTGGTGCTGCGCGACGACGCCGGTGGGATGCTGCCGGCCATGCGTCTGCTGTACCCCGTGCGGCTCGCCGTACGAACCGTGGACTCGGCGCAGGCACTGCGCATCCTGGACGCGCCGTTTGAGAATGACGGCCCGACCAATCACGGTGTCTCCTTTGGCGGCCCCCTCGATCGCTGATTGCGGTCCCCTTATCCCGTTGCCATGCCCGTACGCTTTGCTGGACAGGTCGTACTCATCACCGGCGCCTCCACTGGTATTGGCGCCGAGCTGGCCCGCCAGTTTGCAGCCGCCGGCGCGCGCGTAGCGCTGGCGGCACGCGATGCCGACAAGTTGGAATCGGTGGCGGCCGCGTGTCGCGCCCAGGGCGCCGAGGCCTTGGTCGTCACGACCGACATCACCATCGAAGACCAATGCCGGGAGATGGTTGCACGAACGGTGCAGCACTTCGGCCGCCTCGACATCCTGGTAAACAACGCCGGCATGAGCATGAGTGGTCGATTCGAAGACATCACCGATCTGTCCATCTTCGAAAAACTCATGCGCCTCAATTTTCTGGGGAGCGTGTGGTGCACCGCCTTCGCCCTGCCACATCTCAAGCAGTCACGCGGTCGGGTGGTTGCCATCTCCAGTCTTACCGGCCTCGCCGGCGTGCCCAAGCGCACGGCGTACGCCGCCAGCAAGCACGCCATGGCCGGCTTCTTCGATTCGCTCCGCATTGAACT
Organism: Gemmatimonas phototrophica; assembly: GCF_000695095.2. Classification (NCBI taxonomy): domain Bacteria; kingdom Pseudomonadati; phylum Gemmatimonadota; class Gemmatimonadia; order Gemmatimonadales; family Gemmatimonadaceae; genus Gemmatimonas; species Gemmatimonas phototrophica. The sequence goes on from NZ_CP011454.1 coordinate 4,099,005, forward strand.
CGAAGACAGTGGCGTGAGCGTGACCGTGGTGTATCCCGGATTCGTGTTCTCCGAGATCAACGCCCGGGCCTTCTCCCCCGACGGCACCCCCTTTGGCGATCGCGCCTATCAGCGCCGTCCCGGTGAGACCATGGAAACCGCGGAGTGCGGTCGTCTCATTCTCAACGCCGTCGCGCGACGGGACCGGGATCTGGTCATGACATGGCGCGGCAAAGTGGGGCGGCTTCTCAAACTCATTTCGCCGCGACTGGTGGACCGCATCGCCAAAAAGGCCATCGAGGCCAAGCAGTAGGGGCCGGCCCTCCGGTGCGGCTAGCTTACGCCCATGACTGTCGTCCCTGTTAATCCGCTGCACCCGGAACCTCACCTCATTGCCGCGGCCGCCGAGCAGCTGCGGGCCGGTGCGCTGGTGGCGTTTCCCACGGAAACGGTCTACGGACTGGGCGCGAATGCGCTCGACGCGGAAGCCGTGGCGCGCATTTATGCGGCCAAGGGGCGTCCCGCGTGGAACCCGGTCATTGCCCACGTCCCCTCCGTAGCCGCCGCAAAGGCGCTCGCCCGCCACTGGCCGGCGACCGCGCAACGGCTGGCCGATGCGTTCTGGCCAGGACCGCTCACTCTGGTGGTGCCCAAGGCTCCGCATGTGCCGGGGATCGCCACCGCCGGACTTGATGCCGTCGCCGTGCGCATGCCCAATCATCCCGTGGCACTCGCGCTGCTGGAAGCGGCCGCGCGGCCCATTGCGGCCCCCAGCGCCAACCGCTTCACCCAAATCAGCCCCACCACCGCGGCGCACGTGGAGCGTTCGCTGGGAGATCGAGTGCCGCTCATTCTCGATGGCGGGCCCTGCGCCGTGGGAATCGAAAGCACGGTCGTGGACTGCACGGGTGAAGATGTCGTCATTCTGCGTCCAGGGATGCTGGGACGTGAGTCGCTGGAAGCGGCTCTTGAGGGATTGGGAGTCGTGGTCAAGCATGCCACCCGCCGCGCGGTGTCCCACCAGCTCGGCGACGACGCCGCGCCCCTTGGCGGCGCACCACGCTCCCCTGGCATGGTCGACCGCCACTATGCCCCCCGCGCTGAAGTGTGGCTGTTTGAAACCGGTCAGGAGGGCGAAATGCGCCAGGCGCTCGCACAGCGTCGGGATGACCACGTTTCGGACAAGCCGGTCGTCGCCCTCGTGCGCACCGTCTCGTTCGCCAGGGACGCCACGCCGGTGCAAATGCTCCAGATGCCCGGCGATCCCCAGGCATACGCCCGCGAGCTCTACGCGGCGCTCCATCACGCCGACGGCATTGATGCGGGGCTGGTGCTGATCGAAGCCCCACCCATCAATGATTCCGCCTGGGACGGCGTGCGAGACCGCCTCACACGAGCCGCGCGGTAGGCTATCTTTTCCCGATGCTACCCATCGACCTGACCGGCAAACGCGTCCTCGTGGCGGGTGTTGCCGATGACAACGGTTTTGGCTGGGCCATCGCCAAAGCGTTTGCTGAAGCCGGCGCCAACGTGTGCGTGGCCACCTGGCCGCCGGCGCTCAACATCTTTCTCAACCTCCTCGAGCGCGGCAAGCTGGACGACTCGCGGCAGATGCCCGACGGATCCATGCTCACCTTCGAGCGCATTTACCCGCTCGATGCCGTGTACGACAATCTCGAGAGCACGCCGGCCGACATCCGCGAAAACAAGCGCTACAAGGAGCTCGGCGATTTCACCATCGACGGTCTCGCCGCGCGTCTCGTCGCCGACTTCGGTGAACAGCCGCTGGATATCGTCTTCCATTCGCTCGCCAACGGCCCCGAAGTCAAGAAGCCGCTGCTCGAAGTGAGCCGCGCCGGCTATCTCGCCGCCTCCAGCGCCAGCGCCTATTCGCTGGTGTCCATGGTGCAGCGCCTCGGCCCGCTCATGCGTCCTGGTGGTGCCGTCTGCTCGCTCACGTACATGGCCAGCGAGCGCGCCATTCCGGGCTACGGCGGCGGCATGTCGTCGGCCAAGGCACAGCTGGAGAGCGACACCCGGGTGCTGGCCTTCGAAGCCGGCCGCAAGTGGGGGGTGCGCGTGAACACCATTTCGGCGGGCCCGTACGCCTCGCGCGCGGCCAGCGCCATTGGCATCATCGACACCATGGTGAAGTACTGCGCGGCCAACTCGCCGTTGCCCGAAGAACTGTCGGCGCGTGAAGTAGGCACCACGGCCGCGTTCCTCTGCAGCCCGCTGGCCAGCGCCATCACGGGATCCACCGTATACGTGGACAAGGGGTATCACTCGATGGGCATGGCCGTTGCCCCGCCGACTGAAGACCGCGCCCCCCGATAACCATCCTCTGCTGAGCGCCGATCGCGTGCCCGATACACCCGTAACACGCGTTCCCACGATTCCCCCGCCCGAGAGCGCCGCTGCGCCCTCGGCGCGGGGGATTGGTTTGCGTGTGCGATTGCTGCTCATGGTGCTGGTAGCGCTGCTCCCGCCCACGGTGGTGGGGATGCTGTTCGAGTTCGACGCGACCTCCTCCACCGGGATGGTCATGCTGTTCGGGTCCATTGCGCTGTCGTTCGGTCTGGCGTATGCCGTGGGCTCCATCATCGTCAATGCGGTGGAATCACTCATTGCCGATGCGCACGCGCTGGCAGCCGGGGTTGATGGACACCGGTCCGTGATTCGCTCAAGCGACGAAATTGGACAACTGTCAATCGCGCTGAATCAGATGGCTGACACCGTGGAGCGCCGGAGCGCCGCGTTGGCGGACAACGAACGGCGCTATCGGTTCCTCTTCGATTCCAATCCCCTCCCCATGTGGGCGTGGGATGCCGACTCCGGCAACATTCTGGCAGTCAACGAAGCGGCGATTGAAAAGTACGGGTACCCGCGCGATACGTTTCTGACGCTCAAGATCACCGATCTGCTCGACCCCGAGGAACTGCCGCGTTTCAGTGGAGCGCGCCTCCCTTTCTCCGAGTCCCGACAGAACGCCGGCAGCTGGCAGCACCGCACGGCCGACGGACGCCGTCTGGAAATCGAAGTCATTACCACCAGCTCGCGACGCCTGGGGCGGGCCAGCTGGTTGAGCGTCGGCATGGACATCACGGCGCGTCGGGAGGCCGAGCGCGCGCTCGCCCGCAGTGAAGAGCAGTTGCGGCAGTCGCAGAAAATGGAGGCCATCGGGACATTTGCCGGTGGCATCTCGCACGACTTCAACAACCTGCTGACCGGTATGCTGGGGTACTGCGATCTGTTGCTGGTGCAGATGTCAGCAGACGATCCCATTCGCACCGATGTCGCGGAAATCCGCGCACTGGCGGTACGCGGCACGGAGCTGTCACGGCAGATTCTTTCGGTGAGCCGGCGGCAGATGGTGCAGGCCACGGTGCTCGATCCCAACGACGTGGTGCGCGGACTGGATCGGCTTATTCGCCGCGTGATTGGCGAGAACATCGAAGTCCATCTCGCGCTGGACACACAGATCGGAACGGTGCGCGCCGATGCCGCACAGCTCGAGCAGTCGCTGTTGAATCTCGTCAGCAACGCACGCGATGCCATGCCCAAGGGGGGACGTCTGACCATTGAGACGGCCGTCATTGATGAGCGGGAAGTCCGACGGCTCAGCCTCGACCAGCAGCTGGACTGGATTGCCATCCGGGTGCGCGATACCGGCATTGGCATGGATGAGGAGGTGAAGGCGCACATCTTTGAGCCGTTCTTCACCACCAAGGAGCGCGGAAAAGGGTCTGGTCTGGGTCTCGCACTGGCCTACAGCGTGATGGACCAGAGCGGTGGTGAGATTCGAGCAGACTCCGCGCCCGGGCATGGAACCACCATGCACCTGCTGCTCCCGCGGTTGACCGAGGCTGTTACACCGTCCTTCATCCGCGACGACGCACCGGAGCAGCTTAACGGACAGGAAACCGTGCTGCTGACCGAGGACGAAGATGCCGTTCGTACGGTGGCCGTGGCCGCGCTGGAGCGGCGTGGCTATCGCGTGCTGGCGGCCGCCGACGGTGATGCCGCGATTGCCATTTCACGCGCCTTTCCCGGTCGGATCGACTTGCTCGTGACCGATGTGGTGATGCCCGGGATCAGTGGTCGTGAATTGGCCGATGCGCTCACGCGGGCGCGCCCCGGGCTGCCGGTGCTGTACGTGTCGGGGTATACCGAAGACATCGAACTGCTGGCCGGGTTGTCGGGAGATGAGCGTTCGCTGCTGCCCAAGCCCTTCACATCGCTCGAATTGGCACGACGCGTACGGAGTGCGCTCGACACCGTTGTTCGGAGCAGCTGAGTGAGGGCCGCAGGCCAATGATGAACTGGATCCTGCTCGTGATGGCGGCAATCGCGTCGGTCGTGGTGGCGCTGATCCTTGGCGGGCTGGCCACGGCGCGTACCCATCGCGCCACGCGTGACCTGTACTTTCGCGCCCCCATTGATGCGGTGTGGACGTTGGTGCGCACGATCGACGAGACACCGGCATGGTGCGCGAGTCTCCCGGCCATGACGGTGCTCCAGGAGCACGCGCCGCATGCGCTCACCACGCAACTGCTCGATGACACCGGAACGCCGATGGGCACCTGGACACTGACATTGCTCGCGCAGAAGGGCGGCACGCAGCTGTCAGCGGCCGAAGAAGTGGATGTCCGCAATCCCATTCAACGGTTTCTTCGCTCCTTCGGTGCGCACTCGCAACGGCTTGACGGCTTTGTGGAGGCACTCGGCCGCCAACTGGGAGAACCCGTGAACGAAGCCAACACGGCAACGTGAGCGAGACCGCCCGCACGACCGTCGCGCCGGACACGGATCCTGCACGATGGCGCATGCTGGCGTTGGTCGCGCTGGCAGAGCTCCTGGGTATGTCGCTCTGGTTCGCCGCCAGTGCCGTGTCGGCGCAGTACCAGACGCGCTGGCTGCTCACCAGCAGCGAAGCCGCGTGGCTCACCACGGTGGTGCAATTGGGTTTTGTGGGCGGCACCGCCATGTCGGCGCTGCTCAACCTCGCCGATGTGTGGCCCACCAAACGACTGTTCACCGTCAGTGCCCTGCTGGCCGCTGTGGGCAACGCCATGGTACTCACCGCTTCGGATCTCTCCACGGCGTTGCTCTGGCGGTTCCTCACCGGTTTCTGCCTCGCCGGTGTGTACCCACCGGCGATGAAGATGATTGCCACGTGGTTCCGGGCCCGCCGTGGCCTCGCGGTGGGCACGGTGGTGGGTGCCCTCACCGTGGGCAAGGCGCTCCCCTATTTGGTGAAGGCGCTCCCGGGCGCGACCATCACCAATGTCACGTTGGCCGCGTCCGTGGGCGCTGTGCTGGCTGGCTGTGCCATTGCGCTGGGCTATCGTGATGGCCCGTACCCCTTTCCGCCGCGACGCTTCTCGTGGACGCTGGTGGGTGAGGTGGTACGCACACGACCGTGGCGGCTGGCCATGGGGGGCTACCTCGGGCACATGTGGGAGCTGTATGCCGCATGGACCTGGCTTCCGGTGTTCATTGCGGCCAGTGTGACGGCCCGCGATCCGCAGGCTCTGCACTCCGGCGCGGCGACACTCATTGCGTTTGCCGCGCTCGCTGTGGGCGGTGTAGGGTGCGTCTGGGGTGGCATTCTGGCCGACAAACGCGGGCGCGCGTGGCTGGTGAATTTGTCGATGGCGATCAGCGGCATTTGTGCGCTGCTCATTGGCCTCACCTTTGGGCGTTCCCTTTGGCTGTTGGCGCCGCTGGCGCTAGTGTGGGGATTCTTTGTCATTGCCGACAGCGCGCAGTTCTCCGTGATGGTCACGGAGGGCGTGCCGCCCCATGCGGTGGGCACGGCACTCACGCTGCAAACGTCGCTCGGGTTTCTGCTGACGGCCGGCGTCATTCAGCTGGTGCCAGTGCTTGCCGACCAGCTGGGGTGGCCCTGGGCCTTTACGATCCTGGCAGTGGGTCCGGCGTTGGGGATTGCGGCCATACGGCGCTTGAGCGTCCAACCGCCCGCTCCCTAGCCAAACCGCACGTCGTCAGGCCGTATCCCGGAAAAACCAGAACGTCTCCGATGGCGGGGGAATCCGCCATCGGAGACGTGGGCCACAGAGAAAAAATGTGGCGATTACTGTCCGGTGATCTCCTCGGCGCTCGTCTGGCGCGCCTGCGGGGTGTCGGCCGGCTTCACTTCAATGACCGGGTGCCCGTGCTTCTTGAGAATCTCGTCGATGGGCGGAAGGAGCTCCTTGTACGCCTTTCGCAGCTCCACGAGATAGACCTCGAGCTCCTTGGTGAGCAGCTCGAACACCTGCTGCGACTGTTTGGTGGGGCGCGCTTCGGTGCTCCCCACCACACCGGCCAACGCCGCGATCTGGTTGTTCACCTTGATCGGGAAGTTGAGCGGGTCCTGGCCGGACTGATTCTTCACCTGATAGATCTGCGCTTCCATCTCGCTGATCTTGGCGTCGAGCGACTTGACCAGGCCGGCGTAGGCGGCCGAATCGCTGCCCACCTGGTTCATGCGCGTAACCGCCTGCTGGCGCACGTTGCGCACGGTGCGCACGGCGTCGTTGGCGTCGGTGGTGCGATCGCGGATAGCCATGAGCAGCTTGTACTGCGCCACCAGATCCAGCGGCGTCGCGTCACTGCGCGGATCCTTCTTCACCAGCAACTTGGCATCGCCAGCGGGAGCGCCGTCAACGAGCAAGCGCACGGTGTAGTTGCCCGGCAGTACCAATGGACCCGTGGTCACACCGGCCCACATGATCATGCCGTTGAACGTGGTGGCATCCGGCTCGCGCAGGTTCCACGAGAAGGTGTTCATCCCCACCGTGTTGGTGGGCGGACGATCACCGGCCACCGCCCGACGGCCCCCGGGACCACCGGCAGCGACGACTTGATCGCTCGAGAACGACTTCACGGTGCGTCCGGTGCTGTCACGGAACTCGATCGTGACCTTGCCGGCCTTCTCCTTGAGCCAGTAGTACACAATCGCGCCGTTGGGCGGATTCTGCCCCACCGGGCTGGTGGGCGCACCAATCTGGAAGCCACCGCCCCAATTAATGCGATACGACGGACGCGGCGTAAACAAATGCGCCTTCTTGGCCAGCACCTCGGCCGACAGCTGACGCAGCACACCGATGTCGTCGATCACGTAGAACGAACGACCATGCGTTCCGGCAATGAGATCGCCTTCCTTGATGGCGAGATCGTGCACCGGCACGATGGGGAGATTGCGCTTGAGCGAGAACCACGTCGCGCCGTCATCGAGTGAGGCGTACACACCGCGCTCGGTGCCGGCGAAGAGCAGCCCCGGACGCACGTCGTCTTCGCGAATCACGCGCGTAAACTCGGTGTTGGGGATGCCCGTGTTGATGCGCGTCCACGTCTTGCCAAAGTCAGACGTCTTGAAGAGGTACGGCTCCTGGTCGTCCATCTGGAACCGATTGGCCGCCACATACGCCGTGCCGGCGTTGAAGTGCGAGGCCTCCACAATGGAGATGCGCGCCCACTCCCGTTCCTTGAGCAGCGGCGGCGTCACGTTCGTCCACGACAGGCCACCGTTGCGCGTCACGTGCACCAGGCCATCGTCGGTCCCGGCCCAGATCGTTCCCTTGGCAATGGGCGACTCGGCAATGGCGAACACCGTGCCGTAATACTCCACGCTCGTCTGGTCCTTCGTGATCGGACCACCCGACGGACCCAGCGTGCGCGGATCGTTGCGCGAAAGGTCAGGCGAAATGGCGGTGTAGCTGTCGCCTTCATTGGTGGTCTTGAAGAGCACACTCGATCCCACATACAACGTCTTGGGATCGTGCGGGCTCACCACGATGGGGAAGGTCCACTGCATGCGGTACTTCGCATCTTTCGCGTCGTGCCCCATGGGATTGAGCGGCCACGGATTCACGTCGCGCTCCATGCCGGTACGCATGTCCTTGCGCGTAAGGAAGCCGCCGTAGCTGCCGGCAAACACGATGTCCGGATTGTTCGGCAGCGCAGCAATGAAGCCCGACTCGCCGCCGCCGGCGTCCTTCCACATATCGATCGTGATGCCACCACGCGCCCGCGACGGACCGCACAGCGTGCTGTTGTCCTGCTGCGCGCCGCAGATCTGATACGGGAAGTGATTGGTGGTGGTGACGTGATAGAACTGGGCCGTGGCGAAGTCCTGCGCCGTCCACGTTTTGCCCGTGTCCACGCTCACCGAGGCACCACCGTCGTCGCCTTCAATCATGCGGCTTGGATCATCGGGGGCAATCCACAGGTCGTGCGAGTCACCGTGCGGCGGATTGAGGTTGCTCCACGTCTTGCCGGCGTCCTTCGACACCTGGAACTGCACGTTTGACGCGTACACCACGTCGGCGTTCTTGGGGTCGGCGTAAATCTTGGTGTAGTACCACGCGCGCTGACGCAGCTTGCGTTCGTCGTTCACACGCTCCCACGTGGCGCCGGCATCGTCGGAGCGATACACACCGCCCTGATCGGCTTCAATGAGCGCGTACACGCGGCGCGGATTGGCGCCGCTGACGGTGATGCCGATATTGCCCCAAAGGCCGGAGGGGAGGCCGGGATTCTTGGTGATTTCGGTCCAGGTGTCGCCACCATCAGTGGTCTTGAACATCCCCGAACCCTTGCCGCCGGAATAGAGCATCCATGGCTTGCGGTACGCCTGCCAGAAGCCGGCGTAGAGCACGTTGGGGTTGCTCGGGTCCATGACCAGATCGGCCGCGCCGGTGGAGTCATCGCGGAAGAGCACCTTCTGCCACGACTTGCCGCCGTCCTTGCTGCGGAACACGCCGCGCTCGTTGTTGGGGGCCCACACATGCCCCTGCACTGCGGCGTACACCAGATCAGGATTGGTGGGGTGCACGCGCACCTTGGCAATCTGCCGCGAATCGTTCAACCCGATGTTCGCCCACGTCTTGCCACCATCGGTGGTCTTCCACATGCCGTCGCCGTGCGACACGTTGCCGCGAATGGCGAACTCCCCACCGCCCACATACACCACGTCCGGATTGCTGGGGGCCACCGCCACGGCACCTACAGTGCCGCCAAAGTAGCGGTCGGTCATGGGCATCCAGCTTTCACCGCCATCGGTGGTCTTCATGACCCCGCTGCCGGTGGTGCCCATCCAGTACTCCTTGGGGCGGGCCGCCGATCCGGCCACGGCCACGGAGCGGCCACCGCGGTAGGGGCCAATTTCCCGCCAGCGCACGGCGGAGAGCGCGGCGGTATCGAACGAGGCGGCCAGCGGGGACGGCGCCGCGGCGCGAGCCACGGGGCGAGCCGCCGTGGGGCGGGCGGTCTGCGCTGACGCGGAGGCCAACGGGACCATCGCGCCGAGCAGCAGAGCGAAGCGCGGGGAGAAACGCATCACAGCAAAACCTCCAGGGGAAGGAGCATGAGCATCCGTATTACATGAAAGCTACGCCCCAACCGAAGCAGCGTTGGGGGGCGCGCTTGCCAGTATTTGGCACGCACAATCACCCTGAAACCTGCGGTTACCCCTCGCGTATTGGCTATTGAAGTGATATCACTTCAATACCACCCTCTCCGAGGTTCTCAGTAATGCTCCGCGAAATTTCCGTCAAACCCACCAGCGGCGTGCTGGCTGCGGTTGTGCTGTCCGTTGGCCTGCTGGGCGGCCTGTACGGGTTCTATGTAGGCGCCCGGGCCGATGACTTTGCGATGGCCATTCCCGCCCTCCTGGTAGGCTCGCTCTTGGGGCTGGGGCTGCCCGGCCTGTTCACGGTGGAGCCCAACGAAGGCAAGGCGCTTACGCTCTTTGGCACGTACAAAGGCACGGTGCGCGAGCCCGGGTTGTGGTGGGTCAATCCCTTCATGAGCAAGACCGGCGTGTCGCTGCGCGTGCGCAACTTCGAGACGAACAAGCTCAAGGTGAACGACGCGTACTCCAACCCGGTGGAGATCGGCGCCATTGTCGTGTGGCGCGTGACCGATACCGCCGAAGCGCTCTTTGAAGTGAACGACTATGTGCAGTACGTGGCCGTGCAGAGCGAATCGGCGCTGCGCGCGCTGGCCACGCAGCATCCGTATGACGCCCACGGCAACAACGAGATTGCGCTCAGCACACACCAGAACGAAGTGAACAAGGGGTTGGCCGAGGCCTTGGTGGACCGCCTGGCCAAGGCCGGCGTGGAAGTGATTGAAGCCCGCATCAGTCACCTCGCGTATTCCCCCGAAATCGCGGCGGCCATGTTGCAGCGTCAGCAGGCCAGTGCCATTGTGGCGGCGCGGCAGACCATCGTGGAAGGGGCCGTGGGCATGGTGCAGATGGCGCTCGACGCCCTCAAGGAACGCGACATCGTGGAGCTGGACACCGAGCGCAAGGCGGCCATGGTGAGCAATCTGCTCGTCGTGCTCTGTTCGGAGCGGTCGACCCAGCCAGTGGTGAACACCGGCTCGCTGTATACCTGATTCCGGTATTGGTGATCGTGCCTTTTTCGACCGGCCTGCCTCATGGCTGAACGTAAGTCATTCCTGCTGCGTGTGGACCGCGAGACGTTGGACGCGGTGCAACGCTGGGCCAATGACGACCTGCGCAGTCTCAACGGGCAGATCGAGTTTCTCTTGAGGCGCGCGCTCCGCGATGCGGGGCGCGCGCCGAAGGGCGGCGGGATGCCGGATACTGCACCGGAGTCAGAGACATGACGTGCTCACTTGTCAGATTATTCATGCTCGGCGGTTTGTTGGTAGCGGGGCCTGACGAGAGTAGCGCGCAAACCACTGGATCACCCTGGCAGGTGACGGCACGCGGGGACTCCGTGCAGTTCGACACGCTCTCCGTACGCCTGCGCAGCGGGGAACGGGTGGCGGTTCGCGGCACATTGCGCGTACCGGAGTGGCGACGTGGGACCAGCGCACGCCGGGTCACTCTCCGCTGGCTGCGCTTCAGCGGCAGCGTTGGCACGAGTGGACCGGATGCTCCGCCTATTGTCTTTCTCGCGGGCGGACCTGGTGACGCGGGCACGCGCGCCATCTCCACCATGCCCGTCGCCTTGTTGGATTTTCTGCTCGTCGCAGGGGATCTGATTGCCTTTGATCAGCGGGCCACAGGCACATCCATTCCCTTGCTTGTCTGTGCGCCATCGGCTGCCGTGTCCCCTGATCTGCGGCTCACTCGTGCACAGCGCGATTCGCTTTCGCTGTCCGCAGCACACACCTGCCTCGCACAGTTGCAGGCGAGCGGTGTTCAGCGGGCCGGCTACAGCACGGGAGAAAGTGTCGAGGATCTCGAGTCACTCCGCATTGCGATCGGCGTTCCCAGCGTGTCCTTGTATGGTGGCAGTTACGGCACGCACCTCGGGCTCGCGTACATGCAGGCGTATCCCAAACGGACCGCGCGCGCCGTATTGGCCGGGGTTGAGGGCCCGGATGACACCTTCAAACGGCCGAGTCGAATCGACGCGGTGTTTGCGGATATATCCCAGGTGGCATCACGAGACCCGCGGTTCGCCGGTCGCAGGCCGCTGTTGGAGGTTTTCGATTCGCTGCGCACGCAACTCGCGGCAACGACACCGGTGGTGACGGTTGGCAGCAGCGAAATCCGCCTGGACGCCTTCGATTTGCAACGATTCGTGACGGATGCGCTGGGCGAGCAGCGGACTATTGTGACGTTGCCGTCGCAGCTTTACGCCATGGCCGAGGGAAAGCTCGAGCTGTTGGCGCCCACCGCCATGCGCCTGCGCGCCGCCCGACCGCTCAACGCCATGAATTTGCTGGTCAACTGCGCGTCTGGTGCAAGCGCGGCACGGTGGGCCGCCATTGATGCGGACATCCGCACGGCTCGACTTGGCGATGCCATGGACTTCCCCGCCAACGTGCAGTGCCGGACGGATGAACTGCGATCAGCGAGGGCAGCGGGCAGTACGCGCAGCAAGGCTGTACCAGTTCCGGTGTTGTTCATCAGCGGGACGTGGGATGGCCGGACCCCAGTGGCCAATGTGGAGGAGTTGTTGGCGACCTTCACCTTCGGCCGTCATCTGGTGGTGCCATTTCAGTCGCACGGTCTGATGGGTGATCCGGATGTGGTCGAAGCGTCGCTGCGTTTCCTGCGAGGGGATCATGTAGCGGGTGCACGACTGATTCGAACCGCCCCCGCATTTAGGCAGTAACCCACTTCCGTTTACTCACAACACCCACAACCATGCTGCACCTCGCCTTCAAGCGTTCCCGTAGCGCCGGGACGGTGGCACTCGTCCTCACCGTCCTTCTTGTCGTGGCCGGCCTCATGCTCTCGTCAGTGGCCAACGCGCAGGGGGGGCCGGTGAGCTTCGTGTACCTGCGCGGCGCCGATACCCTTGGCACGGAACAGATCACGCCGGGCAATGGCGTGGTGCGCGGTGTGCTGCAGTATCGGGGGCAACCGCGCGTGGAGTGGGAGCAGGTGCGCACGCCGCTGCGGCTCACGTTGAACGTGTTCGCGCCTGGTAGCGCGGCCGATGCGGCGCCGGTACAGGTGGCCAGCTTTGCGCCGCAGGGCGATACCCTGCAGGTGGAGGTGGGCACCCGCGGGGCCATGCGCCCGCAACGGGTGCCCATGCGCGCCGGGGCGGTGCCGCTGATCAACAACTCCCTGTTGCACAGTGCCCTGCTCACGCAGCTGGCGCGTGAAACCGACCGCAGCACGCTCCCGGTGATTCTCACGCAGGGCGCGCAGACGCTGGACGCCATCATGGAACGGCGTGGCGACACCACCACCATGACGATGGCCGGCATGGCGCTGCACATCGTGTGGGCCGACGGCGCGCCAGTGAGTGTCACGGTGCCCGCGCAGAACCTGCGGGCCGTGCGAGCGGGCGCGCCCATTGCGGTGCCGCCAGCCGCCGCCGTGAACTACGACGCGCCCGCCAACGCACCGTACACCAGTGAACACGTCACCATTCCCACATCGCGCGGCTATACGCTGGCCGGCACGCTCACCCGCCCCAAAGGCGTGACCGGGAAGGTCCCGGTGCTGGTCACCGTGAGCGGCAGCGGGCCGCAAGATCGCGATTCCCGCATTGCCATCGTGAAGGATTACGCGCCGTTTCGCGATATCGCCGACACCCTGGGACGCCGTGGCATTGCGGTGTTGCGCTACGATGATCGCGGCGTTGGCCAGAGTGGTGGACGGTCGTCACGTGATTCCGCCACCAGTGCCGACTTTGCCGATGACATGCTCAGTGCCGTGCAGTTCCTGCGGACCCGCCCCGACGTGGACGGCGCGCGCATCACGGTCGCGGGGCACAGCGAAGGCGGAATCATTGCGCCACTGGTGGCGGTCAAGGATCCGCTGGTCAAAGCAGTTGCCATCCTCGCCGGTCCGGCCTACGACGGGCGGCGCATTCTGCTGTACCAGAACGACCTGGGCATCAAGGCGGCGCCCGGACTTTCGGAGAGTCAGCGGGATTCCCTGCGCCGCACCGTCCCGGCGTCGCTGGATTCGCTGCAGCGCACCAACCGGTGGATGCGCTACTTCATGACCACCGATCCGCTGGTGACCGCGCGCGCCGTCAAGCAGCCGGTCCTCATTCTGCAGGGCGACACCGACATGCAGGTCACTCCCGAGCAGGCGGATACTCTCGCCGCCACCATGAAAGCCGCCGGCAACCGCAACATCACCATGAAGCGCTTCCCGGCCACCAATCATCTGTTCCTCGCCGATCCTTCTGGCGCCCCCCAAGGCTACGCGACGTTGAAAGACACGCACGTGCGCCGCGATGTGCTGGGTACGCTGGCCGACTGGGTTGTGCGCGTCTCCCGCTAACACACGCTGATTCGCAGGAAACGACCAATGTCAATCATTCGCCTGGGGGTATTGGGTGGTCTCGTGGCGCTCGTCGCGACGTCCATCCTGCTGTATCCGCAGCTCCCCGACATGATTCCGCGCAGCATCGACGCCAACGGTCGCGCCGGGGGCATGATCGCACGCTCGCCCTTCTCATGGGGCTTTCCGATCGCCATCTGCATCTCTGTGGCGCTCGTAGTTGAGGTCATCCGTGCCAAGCTGCCGACCCGACCGGATCTGTTCAACTTTCCCGGGAAGGAGCAGCTGCTGCGCTTGCCCGCCGAGTATCACGGGGAAGTCGTGTCGCAGATGCAGCTGTTCATGGATATCACCAATGCCCAGATGCTCGTGGTATTTGCGCTCGTGCAATGGATGCTCTGGCGCGGTGCCCATGGGCAACGCAGCGAAGCGCTCACCATTGCGCTGCTGGTCCTCCCGGTATTGCTGCTGGTGGGGATGGGGCTGCTGCTCAGTCGCCTCCAGGAAGCCGTCGACCGCGCGCAGCGCCGATACGACAGCCGACGGAATCCCTTAAATACGGACTAGCCGAGGCATACGAGGTCTCTGAGCATACCCCTCCTGTGATCTTGGAAGACGCGCTGTACATTTGCGCCTATGCGTCGCCTCATTTGCTTGTTCATCGCATTGGTGGTCCCCTCGGCGGCGCACGCGCAGTCGGCCGCCGACACCGCTTCGGCTGCCGCACCAAGCAGCGCCGTCTTTGCGTACCTCCAATTGGGCGACACCATCGCCTTTGAGGCGGTCCGCAGCGATACCGCCATGGTGCGCGGGGCGTACATCATTCCCGGGCAGATCCGCCTCAGCTGGGATCAATTGCTCACCAAGGGCGCGCCATCGTCACTCACCATTGGCGTGTTCCCTCCCAATGCGCCGGCCGAATTCCGTCCGGTCAGTGAAACCGATTTCGCGACACGCGATGACAGCATCGTGGTCACCTCCTATGCGAACGGGAAGACCACCAGCGACACCCGCCCCACCGTGGCCGGAGCCCTCCCGGTGCTGGGACGCTCCATGATCCACCTGTCATACCTCGCCTTCTACGCGGCGCAGCTGCGAATGCGCACAGTCCCGCTGTACCTCACCTCGTCCGGCAAGACGGTCAACGCGCAGGTCGAGGTCTTCGGGGAACGCGTGACCCTGCTGGTCGAGGGGCTTCGGATTGACGCGCTTTGGGACGACGGCGCGCTGGTGGAGGTGCACGTGCCCAGCCAGCAGCTGGTCGTTCGCCGGGTGATGCTACTCCCCCAGTAGCAGGCTCTGGGACCACCGGATCAGCACGGCCGTGGCGCCATGCGTATTACATGGGTCGCGGCTGATCATTGTCGCGCCCGTTTCACATCGTAGCTTCCCTCCAGCAGGACAGACTCACACATGCGTCATCGTTCTTTTACGCTGGCCGCCGCCGGGCTGACGCTCGGCGCCTGCGCGCCCAAGCCGGCGCCCGCGCCAGCCCCTACTCCCACTCCGGCTCCCAGTGGGGCACCTACCCCCGCCGCCGGACGTCCCGCTGGCGCCCCCGGCGGATTTGGCCAGGGTGGCGCGGGTGCCCAGGGTGGCGGTGCCGCCGGTGGTCAGCAGGATCCGCAGCCGCGTCCCTATGGCGCCGTCATCACGCCGCGGGCCACGACCAAAAACGGCGTGTTCAAGGTGCACCAGGTGGGCGCGCGCCTGTTCTTTGAAATTCCGCGCGCCGAGTTGGGCAAGGACTATGTGATTGTCACCACGCTGGCCGGCACGCCAGACGAAATCGGCATTCGCGGCACCCAGGGTGGCAATAACCTCGTGCGCTTCGAACGTCGCGACAATCGCATCTTCGTACGCGAGGCCGATTACCGCGACATCATCGCCGACACCGCCGCGTCGCAGAAGCTCGCCGCCGATCTTATTGGCGTGACCAAGATTCTCGCCGCGCTCAACATCGAAGCATACGGGCCGGACAGCAGCGCGGTCGTGGAAGTGACGCGCATGTTCACCGGCGGCGTCGCCGAATACACCGCCCTTGGCCGTCGCGCCCAGGTCGATGCGGCGCGCTCGTACATCGAGAAGTTCGCCGCGTACTCGCGCAATGTGAACGTCACCGCCGTGCAGAGCTTTACGCCGCAGGGTGGCGCGCCCGGTGGTGGTGGTGGCTTCCCCGGCGCGGCCGGCGCGGCGACCGCTCCAACCACGGAGAAGTATACCTTCTCCATTGCCAAGCTCCCCGAGAACCCCATGAAGCCGCGTCTGCTCGACGAGCGCGTGGGCTACTTCGGCGTGCAGCAGCGTGATTTCAGCGGCGCCACGCAGCGCGTGGAGACGCGTCGCTTCATTGGCCGCTGGCGTCTCGAGTGCAGCGACAAGAAGGTCGGCAACCTCTGCGTCCCCATCAAGCCCATCACGTACTACCTCGACCCCGCCACGCCGGCGTGGATCAAGCCGTGGATCAGGAAGGGCATTGAAGACTGGCAGGTGGCCTTCGAAGCCGCCGGCTTCTACAAGGGCATCATCGCCGCCGAACCGCCGAAGAACGACCCCGACTTCTCGGGTGAAGATGCCACCGTCGCCATGGTGCGCTGGCTCCCCAGCGCCACCGAAAACGCCGTTGGTCCGTCACTGCGCGATCCGCGCACCGGCGAAATCATTGACGCCGATGTGCAGACGTATCTCAACGTGATGAACCTCAACCGGTCGTGGTACTTTACGCAGGTGGGCCATCTCGACAAGCGCGCGCAGAAGCTGCCGTTCCCCGATACGCTCATGGGGCGTCTCGTGGAATACGTCACGGCGCACGAAGTAGGACACACGCTGGGCTTCCCGCACAACTTCAAGGCGAGCTCCATGTATCCCGTGGACTCGGTGCGCAGCCGCACGTTCGTGAAGACGATGGGGCACACGCCCACGCTCATGGACTACTCGCGCTTCAACTACGTCGCGCAGCCGGAAGACAACATCGCGCTCGACGATCTCATTCCGAAGGTCGGACCGTATGACAAGTACGCCGTGATGTGGGGCTACACGCCCATCCCTAACGCCAAGACGCCGGAAGACGAAAAGCCGACGCTGGAGAAGTGGACGCGGATGCAGGACACCATCCCGTGGTATCGCTTTGCGAGCGACGCCGGCGCGGGCGGTGCGGATCCGGGCGAACAGTCGGAAGCCGTCGGCGATGCCGACGCCGTAAAAGCCACCACGCTTGGCGTGAAGAATCTCAAGCGCACGATGGCGCTGCTGGAAGGCGCCACGGCGTGGAAGGACGGCACGACGTTCGACGACCTCGAAGAGCTTTACGGCCGCACCGTGGGTCAGTGGGCCACCGAGATGGGGCATGTCGCGCGCATTCTCGGCGGTCAGTACAAGCAGGAGAAGTACGTCGGCCAGAAGGGCCCGGTCTATCGTCCCGTGGAGCCGTCGCGCCAGAAGGACGCGCTGCAGTTCCTGCTGGACAACGCCTACACGACGCCCACGTGGCTGCTCAACCAGGACATCCTGCGCAAGATCGAGCCGAGCGGCAGCCTGAATCGGGTGGGCAACGCGCAGGCGCGGTCGCTGGCGGCACTGGTGGCGAACGAGCGCCTGCAGCGCATGGTGGAAATGGAAGCGATGGCCACGAGCAAGGGCGAGGTGTATCCGGTGGCCGACATGCTGGCCGATCTGCGCGCCGGACTCTGGAAGGAGATCGGCACGGGCGCGCCCATCGACGCTTTCCGTCGCCGGCTGCAGCGCGTGTATCTCGAAGCGATGGCCAGCAAGATCAATCCGCCCGCTGCACCCGCCGCCGCACCGGGCGGTGGTGGCGCCGGCGGACGTGGCGCCGCCGCTCCGGTGGGCACTGCAGACTTCCGTCCGATCCTGAAGTCGGAAATGCGTGCCCTCGATGCGGACCTCGCGACGGCGATCGGCAAGACGAGCGATCGCATGAGCAAGGCGCACCTGGAAGACGCGCGGGACCAGATCAGGAAGATGCTGGACAGCGACAAGTAGGGGGTTTGTTCGGAGTGAATGGGGGCAGCGGACGTCGTCCGCTGCCCCCGTTCCTTTTTGCACGGATCTGAGACCGAGACCGCCGACTCCAGACTGCTAGACGTGGACGATGCGAGTTGTGATGATCGAGGTGCGATGGATATCGAATGTGAGAGGGTCGAGACAACGACGACGATGAGAAGTCCGAGCACTGGCGTCCGCACGGAACTGCCGCGACTCCCGACGCGCACCAGCGCGAAGCGCGCCGTGCGCCCCCCGCCCCCAACCGGCCGGTGTGGGGCACATCCGCGCGGAGGAACTGCTCGGACTTCTCATCGTCGTGGTTATCTCGAGACTCTCACATTCGATATCCATCACCATTCGATCGTCACAACTCTCACCGTCTGCCTCTGTCAGTCTGAGGTCTCCGATCTCGCCCCCGCGATCTTAGCCCTCCCTGTAGTTCCCCTACGGAATGCACCCGCCTAGACTCCGGTGTCCCGCCAAGTGAGCGGGCGTTCCTCCCTCCTTTTCGTCAGGTCCAATGCGCTTTCGCTCCACGCCGCTGGTGCTG
Source organism: Gemmatimonas phototrophica (assembly GCF_000695095.2). Taxonomy (NCBI): domain Bacteria; kingdom Pseudomonadati; phylum Gemmatimonadota; class Gemmatimonadia; order Gemmatimonadales; family Gemmatimonadaceae; genus Gemmatimonas; species Gemmatimonas phototrophica. Next base: position 4,117,280 of record NZ_CP011454.1, read on the forward strand.
GCCGGTTTGGCTTTTGCCGCCTGCAAGCCCGCCAAGCAGTTCGTGTCGGCGCCCGCTCCCACGCCTGCGCCTTCCGGCGCAAACACCCGGCCCGCCCCGCGCGCGCCCGTGCCTGGACAGCCCACCCCCACGCCGGGCCAACCCGGCAATGGCCAGCCGCCCGCCGGCCTGCCCAACATTCCGGGCCTCGCCGGCGCCCTTGGCGCCCAGGGCGAGCCCAATCCGCGCCCGTACGCGCAGGTCATCACGCCGCGCGCCAAGAGCAAGAAGGGCGTGTTTGACGTGCACCAGGTGGGTTCGCGCCTCTATTTCGAAATCCCCGCTTCGCAGGTGGGCAAGGATTTCGTGATCACCAGCGTGCTCGCGGGCACCCCCGCCGGCATTGGCCTGAACGGCACGTTGGGCACCGATCGGCTCATCCGGTTTGAACGTCGCGAGAATCGCATTCTCGTGCGCGATGTGCGCTACAACAATGTGGCCACGGACAGCCTGCAGCAGACCCGGCGCGCCATGTCGCTGATCGAGTTCTACCCGATCATTGCCTCGCTCAACGTCGAAACGTACGGCAAAGACAGCGCCGCCGTCGTCGAGGTGACGCGCATGTTCACCGGCGGCGTGCAGGAGTTCATTGCCAACGGCCGTCGTGCCACCGTGGACGCGTCGCGCTCGTACATCGACAAGTTTGCCGCGTTCTCGCGCAACGTGAACGTGACCGCCATTCAGACGTTCACGCCCATTGGTGGCGCAGGTGGCATTCCGGGACTTCCCATTCCGGGCTTTGGCGGCGCCGCACAGGCCACCACCGAAGCGTACACCTTCTCCATTGTCCGGTTGCCGGACGAGCCCATGATGCCGCGGCTCATGGACGCGCGCGTGGGCTACTTCGGTGAAAACAAAACCGATTTCGGCTCCAACGAGCAGCGCGTGCTGCCGCGCCGCTACATCGCGCGCTGGCGCCTTGAGTGCTCCGACCAGAAGGTCGGCAATCTCTGCGCCCCCAAGAAGCCCATCACGTACTACGTGGACCCGGCCACGCCCAAGTGGCTCGTGCCCTTCGTGAAGGCGGGCATTGAGGAGTGGCAGCCGGCGTTTGAGCAGGCCGGCTTTGCCAAGGGCATCGTATCGGCCGACGCGCCCAATGATCCCGATTTCTCGGGTGAAGATGCCAGTGTGGCCATGGTGCGCTGGTTGCCGTCGCCGGTGGCCAACGCCGTGGGCCCCAGCACCACCGATCCGCGCACCGGCGAAATCATCGACGCCGACGTGCAGATGTACCACAACATCATGGACCTCCAGCGCAACTGGTACTTCACGCAGGTGGGTCATCTGGACCCGCGCGCGCAGAAGTTCCCGTTCCCCGATTCGCTCATGGGGCGCCTGGTGCAGTTCGTCGTGGCGCACGAAGTGGGGCACACCCTCGGCTTCCCCCACAACTTCAAGGGCAGCTCGATGTATCCGGTCGACTCCATCCGCAGCAAAACGTGGGTGGCGAAGATGGGGCACTCGCCCAGCATCATGGACTACGCGCGCTTCAACTACATCGCGCAGCCGGAAGACGGCATCGCCCTCGGCGATCTCGTGCCGAAGGTGGGCCCGTACGACCGCTACGCCGTGATGTGGGGGTACAAGCCCATCCCGGGTGCCAAGACGTCGGAAGACGAAAAGGCCACGCTCGACAGCTGGGCGCGTATGCAGGACAGTGTGCCCTGGTACCGCTTTGCCAGCGACGCCGGTGCCGGCGGCGCCGATCCGGGTGAGCAGTCGGAAGCCATTGGCGATGCCGATGCCGTGCGCGCCACCACGCTGGGCTTCAAGAACATCGCCCGCGTCATGAAGCTCGTGGAAGCCGCGGCGACGAACAACAAGCTCGCCGACTACTCGTTGCTGCGTCAGACCTATGGCGAAGTGATTGGCCAGTGGGCCACCGAAGCGGCGCACGTCACGAAGATCGTAGGCGGTTCGGACAAGCAGGAAAAGGCCGTGAGCCAGGGCGGTCCCGTCTTTACGCCGGTGCCGCGCGCCCGTCAGAAGGCGGCCGTGAAGTTCCTGAACGACGAGGTGTTCACCACGCCGTCGTACCTCATCAACGTGCCCACGCTGCGCAAGTTCGAAGCCGACGGCAACATCAACCGCATCACCGGCGCACAGGCGCGTTCGCTCTCCAGCCTCGTGAACAACACGAAGCTGCAGCGCATGGTGGAAGCGGAAGCCACGGCGTCCAACAAGGCCGACGTGTACTCGCTGGGCGAAATGCTCACCGATCTGCGTCGCGGCCTGTGGAAGGAGATCTACGGCGGTCAGCCGGTGAACGCCTATCGTCGTCGCCTGCAGACCACGTACCTCGAGGCCATGGCGAGCAAGATCAAGCCTGCGCCGCCCAGTGCGCAGGACGCACTGCTGGCCCAGTTCCTGGGGGGTGGCATCGTGAACACCCGTGATTTCCGTCCCCTTCTCAAGGACGAAATGCGTGTTCTGGACCGGGAGATCGCCGGCGCCGTGGCCCGCACGAGCGACCGCACCACGCGGGCGCACCTGCAGGACGCGCGGGACCAGATCAAGGCCATGCTCGACACCGACAAATAAGCGATCGGAGATCACAGGAAGCGCGGCCGGACGGTGTCCGGCCGCGCTTCTTGTTTTCAGAGGTGTGACCTCAGAATCCGACGATGCGATGTCCGAGGTCGGACGATCGAGTGTTGCGATGGATATCGATGTCGGATATGCGATAACTACGACGGTGAGAGGTCCGAGTACTTCGTCCGCCTGGAGAGTGCCACTTACCGTTCTCGTTCGACTGCGGGGACGGCCGCTGTTCCAGCGGCGTCCGTGGGGGGTACGGTCGTGCGGACGTAAGTACTCGCACTGCTCATTGTCGTAGTTGTCTCGACCCTCTCACATACGATATCCATCGCACCTCGGGCGTCGCAACGCTCGCACCTCAAGATCCCGCCTCGGCCGCCGGCGATCTCAGATCCCGCCCCTTGCCGGCGATACGAACTCAGCTTATACTTATGTAAGCATATCTTAAACTGAGGAGTTCATGCCTACGTTTCGCAGCAAGCCGGTCGATGCCGTTATTGACGTCCGCTCCAAAGTCGAGTTTTGGCTCGGCCATCTCCCGGGCGCGCAGTGCATTCCCGTGGACACGCTCCCCGCCGGGCTTGAGGGCGTGGCCGGCGTCTCGAAGCAATCCCGGATCCTCGTCTACTGCGCCAGCGGGGCCCGTTCGGCCATGGCGAAGCAGATGCTGACGGCCGCGGGCTACACCAACGTGACCGACGGGGGAGGCATAGCCAGCGCCCGCCCGGACTTCGCCGAGTAGGTGAGAGCTCGGATCTGAGTTCGCCGATCTGAGATCTGGAGGTGAGAGATTGCGAGTCGCGAAGGTGCGATGGATATCGATGTCGGAGGACCGACAACCACGACGATGAGAGGTCCGAGTAGTGGCCTCCGCACGAAGCGCCCCCGCTGGTGTGGGGCACTTCCGTGCGGACGCCAGCACTCGGACCTCTCATCGTCGTAGTCATCTCGACCCTCTCACCCTCGATATCCATCACATCTCGGGCCTCACAACGCTCGCACCTCCCAATCCCGCCTCGGCAATCTCAGATCTCAGAACTCACCGCGCCATGCCCGTGTAGTGCAGCGAGATCCAGAGGGTGTGATTGATCTCGTTCGCCCGCCGCGGCGCGAACGCGTTGTACAGGTTCATGTAGCCCACTTCCGTGCGTGTGGTCGCTGAGAGCGGAATGCCCACGCCCGCCGCCGCGCGATTCTGGCCAATGGTGAACGCCTGCGTGGGTCCCCCCAGCGGCATCAGGAGTTCGTCCCAGACCCACCCAATCACCGGACGACCGTTCACCTTGGCTGAGCCCAGATTGGCCTGCGCCCGCGGCATGTAGCGCAGGCGGTTCTGATAGGTGGTGGGGCCGGCCTCTCGCTCGTCATCGCCGGCCACCGAGAGCAACGGGTAGATCCACCGCTGCTCCAGTCGGTACCGGTGGCTCACCGTAAAGGCGCCGGCCTTGTGCGATAGCAGGAGCTGCTGCCAGGTGCGGTGCTCGCGCGTGGGATTGGCAATGGGCAGACTTCCGTAGGGCTGCGTGGCAATCCAGCCGTACCCGGCCGCCACGCGTACCCCTGGCGCCACCGTGAGCTGCACCCCTGGCCGCACCAGCAGCTGCTGCGGCTCCTCCCCCAGGGCGAGACGTCGCCACGACCCATCAAACCACAGGGCGGTGCGCTTGGTGATGGGCTGGTCCACAAACGTGCCCGCCCACAGGGCATCCTGATGACGGGTGATCCACGGCTGCGCCGGGAGCACGACGGGGACCGCTGCCATGAGGCACCCGGCGGCACCGCGACGCGCCGCGCGGCGGAGAAAGGCAGTGACGTGCATACCGGAAAGTATAGACGGTGTGACGGACGGGGCTGAAGGGCGCACAACAAACGTCACGAGGCGGGGGCGATCAAGCGGAACCCGTGAGGAGCACGTACTATCGGAAGAACCGGGCGATCCGTTTCGCCCACCGTTGGCGTCTCCCGCACTCCGTCCATGTGGATTGTCACGCTCGCCCTGCGGCGGCCGTACACGTTTATTGTTGGCGCTTTGCTGGTGGTGCTCTTCGGGGTGCTCTCGGCGCTGCGCATGCCCACCGACATTCTCCCGGAACTCAACATTCCGGTGGTCTCGGTCATTTGGTCATACAACGGGCTCCCCCCGGAGGAAATGGAGCGCCGCTTCGGGACGCCCTTCGAGCGCTCGCTGACCACGACCATTACCGGTATCGAACACATCGAGTCACAGTCGATGGCCGGCATCTCGGTGGCCAAGGTGTACTTCCAACCCGATGCATCCGTCGAGTCGGCCGTTTCCCAGATTGCGGCGCAGTCGCAGACCATTCTGCGCATCATGCCGCCGGGCGCCTCGGCCCCCCTCATCATTCGCTACAACGCCGCCAATGTGCCGGTGTTGCAGCTCGCCCTCGGCGGGGACTCGCTCTCCGAACAGCAGCTCAATGACCTGGGCACCAACGGCATTCGCACCCGGCTGGCCACGGTGCGCGGGGCGAGCGTCCCGCAGCCGTACGGCGGACGCTCGCGACTCATCAACGTCGATCTCGATCCGGCGCAGCTGCAGGCCCGCGGTCTCTCCCCCACTGACGTCAGCGACGCCATCAGTGCGCAGAACCTCGTGCTGCCCGGCGGCACCACCAAGATTGGTGAGCGGGAATACGCAGTTCGCTTGAATGGCAGCCCCACGGTCGTGGAGGCGCTGAACGACCTCCCCATTCGTGTCGTGAACGGTGCCCTTGTTCGTGTGCGTGATGTGGCGCAGGTGCGCGACGGCTATGCCGTGCAAACCAACATCGTGCACCGCGACGGCGTGCGCGGCGCGCTCGTCACCGTACTCAAGTCGGGCGGCGCCTCCACCATTGACGTGGTCAACCGCGTACGCGAAGCACTTCCCGGCATTCTGGCGGCCCTGCCATCGGCCCTCAAGGTGGATGTACTGGCCGACCAGTCGCTGTTCGTCAAGGCCGCGCTTGAAGGCGTCGTCATTGAAGCGCTCATTGCCGCCTGTCTCACCGCGGCCATGATTCTGCTCTTTCTCGGCAGCTGGCGCTCCACGCTCATTGTCGCGCTGTCCATTCCGCTCTCCATTCTGGTGTCGGTGACGGTGCTCGCCGCCTTGGGCCAGACACTCAATGTCATGACCCTTGGCGGTCTTGCCCTCGCGGTGGGTGTATTGGTGGATGATGCCACGGTGGGCATTGAGAACATTCACCGCGTACAGGAACACGAGCCGGACATCGAGCAGGCCATTCTGCTGGGCGCCGGACAGATTGCCGTGCCCACGCTGGTCTCCACGCTGGCTATCTGCATTGTGTTCGTTCCCATCTTTTTTCTCAGTGGTGCGGCCGGCGCGCTCTTTCGTCCGCTGGCCATGGCGGTGGTGTTTGCCATGATGGCGTCGTACGTCATCTCGCGCACCCTGGTTCCCACGCTGGTGAAGTTCGCCATGCAGCGCGAACGGGCGCTGGAAGCGAAGCGCGCGGGGCTGCCACACGCACCGGGGCCCTTTGCGCAGATCCACTATCGCTTTGAGCATTTCTTTGAGCGCATGCGCGTGCGCTACCGTCTGGCTCTGGCGTCCACGCTGGGCAAACCAGCCTCGCTCGTCGTCATGGCACTGGTCGTGCTCGTGTCCGGTGCCGCCCTGGCGCCATGGCTGGGACGCGACTTCTTCCCGCAGGTCGACGCCGGACAGATCCGCCTGCACCTGCGCGCGCCGGTCGGAACGCGCATTGAAGAAACCGCACGGTTGGTCGCGGCGGTGGAGGCGCGCATCCGTACCATCATTCCGCCCGAAGATCTGGGTACCATTCTCGACAACGTGGGCATTGCCTCCACCAGCCTCACGAATCTCGCCTTCAGTGACAACCCCACCACGGGGGTCACCGACGCCGATCTGCTGCTGGTGCTCACCGACGAGCGACGCGGGAACACCGCCCACTACGCGAGCGAAATTCGTCGCGTCTTGCGTGATGAATTTCCGCAGATGCTGGTATTCTTCCAGTCGGCCGACATCATTGGACAGATTCTCAATGCCGGTCTTCCCGCTCCGGTGGATGTGCAGGTCACCGGGAGCAACCGGGCCGAGAACATTGTGGTGGCGCGGGCACTCGAACAGCGACTGCGCCAGATCCCCGGCGCGGTGGATGTGTATCTGCAGCAGCGACTCGAAGCGCCGCAGCTCAATGTGAACGTGGACCGTGTGCGCGCGAGTTCGCTGTCATTGACGCAGCGCGAAGTGGCCAATGACCTGCTGGTATCGCTCGCGTCCAGCGGACAGGCGCAGCCCAACGTCTGGCTCAACCCGCAGAACGGCGTGCAATACACCGTCAGCGTGCAGACACCGCAGTACCGCATGTCGTCGCTCGAGGCGCTCAGTCTCACGCCGATTGCCGGCGCGGGCGGCGGCGCAGCGCAGTACCTCGGGAACCTCGCCGCCATCACGCGTAGCAGCGGGATGGCGGTGGTCAGTCACTACGATGTGGCGCCGGTGTTCGATGTCTTTGCCAATGTCCAGCATCGCGACCTCGGCGCGGTCGCCAAGGACATCGACATGGTGCTCGACTCGGTGCGCCCCTCGCTTCCCAAGGGCACCACCCTCGTGATGCGCGGCCAGGTGGCCAGCATGCGTGAGTCGTACCAAGGGTTGGTGACCGGGCTGTTCTTCGCGGTAGTACTCGTTTATCTCATCATGGTCATCAATTTTCAGTCGTGGCTCGATCCGCTCATCATCAGCAGCGCCTTGCCGATGGCGCTGGCCGGAGTTGTCTGGGCGCTCTTTGCCGCCGGCAACACCATCAGTGTGCCGGCCTTCATGGGCGCCATCATGAGTGTGGGTGTGGCCACCGCCAACGGCATTCTGGTGGTGGCGTTCGCCAATGAGCGTATGGACGATGGGCTCAGCGCACTCGATGCCGCGCTGGATGCGGCGGCGACGCGGTTGCGCCCCGTCATCATGACCGCCGCCGCCATGATTGTCGGCATGATTCCCATGGCACTGGGAGTGGGAGAAGGCGGAGAGCAGAATGCGCCGCTGGGGCGCGCCGTAATTGGCGGTCTCACCTTTGCCACCTTCGCCACGCTCACCGTGTTGCCGTATGTGTATAGCCGGCTGCGCGCGGGTCGCGCACGCACCGCTCATTTGCCCGGACTGGCTTCGTGATGCCCCATTCAGTGATGCCCCACTCGCTCCGTCGTCGCCACGTTCGCCGTGGCCGCATGGCCCCCATTGCGCTGGTGCTCGTTTTCGGTGCCTTGCTGGCCGCTGGCGCAGTGCCACGACTGGCCCAATCGCGAGCCCGCGAAACCGAGCGCACCGAAGTGAACGCCACGCCCACGGTGTACACCGAGAAAGTGCGCCGCGATACCACTGGCACCCCCTTTGAGTTGCCCGGCACCGTAACGGGGCTGCACGAAACGTCCATCTTTGCGCGCGCCAACGGCTTTGTGCAGTCGCTGCGCGTGGATATCGGGTCGGTGGTGCGACGGGGCGATACGCTGGTGGTGCTGGATATGCCGGAAATTCGCGAACAATCGCTGCAAGCCGCCGCGGTCCTGGAACAGGTGGAGGCCAGTGCCGCCCTCAGCCGCGCCACGCTGACCCGCTGGAAGCAGCTGGCAGCACAGGGGGTGGTCACTCCGCAGGAACTGGACGAACGACAGGCGCAGGCGTCGGTCGCCGACGCCAATGTGCGGGCGGCGCGGGCCAACGTCGCCAACCTGCGGGAAGTCCTGCGGTTTGGGGCGCTCACCGCCCCGTTCACTGGGCTGGTCACCGCCCGCTCCATCGATCTGGGCTCGCTGGTGGTGGCTGGAGCCGCTGCCGGCGCCCGCCCGCTGCTCACGCTGGTGCAAACCGATACGCTGCGCGTCATGCTGCAGGTGCCGCAAAGTGCTGCGCCGCGCGTACGGGTGGGGCTCACGGCACAGGTCATGGCCCGCGAAGTGGGAGACTCCGCATTCCTCGGGACCGTGGTGCGCACCGCCGGTGCCATTGAACCCGGTACGCGTACGCTGCTCACCGAAGTGCACATCCCCAATCGCGATCGTCGCCTGCTCCCCGGCATGTTTGCGCAGGTGGCACTCAGCATTCCGAGCAGCGGCGCCTCGCTGCGTATTCCGGCCATTGCGCTCATCGTGCGCGCCGAAGGCACACTGGTCGCGCGGGTGGAAGGGGACAGCGTGCAGCTGGTGCCCATTACACTGGGACGCGACTTCGGCACCACCATCGAAGTCCTCGATGGTGTCCAGGCCGGTGACAACCTCATTGTCAATCCGGCCGAATCACTGGCCAGTGGCATGCGCGTACGTCCCGTAGCGCGCGGGACGACCAAGACGGCCGAGCAGCCAGCGGCGAAGTCGTCGGGGAAGCCTGCCGACAAGCCGTAGCGTGCTTTTCTGATGCGCCACACTCCGACCCCCAAACACCGTATGCTCCGACGCGCACTCGCGCTTGCCACGATGCTTGTTCCCGTCGTGGCGCCGGCCCAACAGCAGGCGCTCGCGTCATGGATTGCACTGGATGCACCGGTGGGGCTGGAGCGGCGCACGACCGTGCCGCTCATCCCGGCACTCACCCGCGCCACTGGTGGCAGCTGGCAGGGCGATGCCCTCGGCAATCTCACACTGCGCAAAGGCAGCGGGTTACCGCGACGTGTGGTGGCCTGCGCCATTGATCGCGCCGGCTTTGCGGTCACGCACATCACCAGCACCGGCATGCTGCGCCTGCATCGTGTCGGCAACGTGGCGCATCCCTTGTGGGATCAGGCACACGAAGGGCAGCAGCTGGAGATTCTCACCGAACGCGGCGCGGTCCCGGCCGTAAGTGCCATTGCCAATGGGCACTTCGCGCAGCAACACCGCAAGGATTCGCTGGTGGTCACCGCCGACGATCTGTGGGTGGATGTTGGTGCGAGTTCACCCGCCGATGTCGCGGCCCTTGGCATTCGCCTGCTGGATCCGGTGCAGCGGCGGCTCGACGCCTTTCGCTACGGTGACCGCACGGCCGGGGCGCAGGCAGGATTGCGCGCCGGGTGTGCCGCGTTGGTGGCCGCCGCAACAGGTGCGGTCACGACCGGTGAAACGATGTTCGTGATTTCCGTGCAGAGCGCCTTCGGATGGCCCGGCGTTGGGGGCGCGGTCGCGCGCAGCGGCTTTGCCCCTACCGAAATCACCCTGCTCGCCAACGGGCGTGCGGAACGGCAGCAGCGCTGGGTGCGCGCCGGCCAGTTTGCGGCGGTCAACGTGGGCACGTTCCGGGCGATGCGTGCCGACTCAGTGCGCATCGTGTCGCCGGCGGTGCGCCACGCCGGCACACTGATGGAAAGCATTGGCGACGCTGACGCCACGTGGTTGCTCGAGGCCGCGGCGGCGGCCGCTGGGGTGAGCACACCGTCATCTGCGGCATGGGTACCAGTGGCGACGCGCCATCGGAGCAGCGCGGCGCTCGATGCGCCGATGCCTGGCGATCCGTTTGCCACCCTCACGCGCTCGCTGGCGCAACTGGCCGATCTGCCCGGTGTGCCCACGCACGAGTGGCGGGTGCGCGAGGCCATTCTGGCGCAGTTGCCGGCGTGGGCGCGCGACCGCGCGGTGGTGGACAGTGTGGGCAACATCATCGTGAGTGCCGGGCCCGCGCGCGACACGGTGGTGTTCATGGCCCACATGGACGAAGTGGCATATCACGTGGCCGCCATCGTGCGCGACGGCACGGTGAGCCTGCGTGAACGCGGCGGCGTGATCAACAGTGCGTGGGAAGGGCAGCCGGCAGTGCTGCACTTTCCCAAAGCGGCCACGGGCGCTCCCGATACGCTGATGGGGGTCTTTGTGCCACGGGATTCGGCGCGCGTGAAGAATCCGCGGGCACTGACCGCCTGGTTTGGTCTCGACTCCGCCGCGCTGGTGGCGCGGGGGGTGCGCGTGGGACTGGGAGTCACCAGCCCCAAAGTGAGTGTGCGTCTGTTTGGCTCACGCTTTACCGGCCGCAGCATGGACGACCGCGCCGGATCGACGGCGTTGCTCATGGCGGTGCGCACGATCAACCCGGCCTCACTGAATCATGCCGTACTGTTTGTGTGGTCGGTGCAGGAAGAAGGCGGTCTGGTGGGGGCTCAGGTGGTGGCGGCTTCGCACGGTGCGAGCACGACGCGCATCTACAGTATCGACACCTTTGTCAGCTCCAACACACCGCTCGAGTCCCCGCACTTTGCCTTTGCGCCGCTGGGCAACGGCCCCGTGCTGCGGGCCATCGAGAACGGCAGCATCTCACCGCCGACGGTGCGGGCGCAGGTGCAGCGCGCGGCCGCCGCCGCCGGCATTCCCCTGCAGATCGGCCTCACGCAGGGTGGTACCGACGGCACCACGTTCACCTTTTTTGGTGCCCCCAATACCGGACTGTCCTGGCCCGGCCGCTACAGCCACACACCGGCCGAAGTGCTGGACCTGCGCGACCTGCAACGGCTGGCCCGCTTGATCGCCGCAGTCGCGCAGCAGCGACCGGAGAAGTAAGACGGGTAGATCGCCGAAGCGGGACGGCGATCTGGAGGGGAGAGCGTTGGGCGTCGCGAGGTGCGATGGATATCGAGGGTGAGAGGCCCGATGACAGCGAGGTGTGAGGTCCGAGTGCTGGCGTCTGCGCTCCCGTGCCGCACACGGGCTTGGGGAAACAGCGGGGACGACCGCTGTTCCAGCGGCGTCTGTGGGAGGCACATACGGGCGGAGGCAACTACTCGGACCTCTCACCATCGTGGTTATCTCGACCCTCTCACCTTCGATATCCATCGCACGGTCTCGCCTCCCAACTCGCAACTCCACGTCCCAGATCTCAGATCTCCCGTCTCACCCGCGTCAGCTGCAGCCTTTGGATGCTCCGCGAACGCATCGTGACTACGCCCTCCGTCGCCGGCAGGTCCTCCGCGGTAATGATCTCCTCTTCCAGCGTGTCTCCCCGCACCCGCAGATGCGTAACCAGCAAAACCCGCCCGGCTTTGAACGACGAGACCAGCACGTCACCCAGCAGCGAGGTCTGGAGCGTAACGCCGCCCCCCTCATCCACAAAAAGCGACTGGGGTCCCGTGCCACGACAGAGCCGGTAGTCCTTGGTGGCGCGCACGGTGTCCCGTTCGCTGTAGGTGGTTTTCCACGGCACACACTGGCCATCGGCGGTGGGCAGGGCCCCCAGCTCCATCGTGACTTGCACCGGGGTGGCGTTCGGGCGCAGGGGCAGGTTCACCAGGGTGCCCTTCCACACCCCGGCGAGGTCGGGGGCGGGCTGGGCCCGGGCGGCGGGGGCCACGGCGAGGAGCAACGCGGGCAGCAGGACCCGCCGCGAAACCTTCAGGGTGCGCTGTAACAATCGCCGGTCCTTCGCGTAGGTTGGGGGGAACATGACCATGTCAGAAAATACCGCGCCGGACGCGGTCCCGGCGTTCCGTACCGCCCTCCGTGGCCAGTACGACATTCAGCGGGAATTGGGGCGTGGCGGCATGGGTATCGTGCTGCTAGCCCGCGACGAGCGACTCGACCGTTCCGTCGCTCTCAAGGTGCTCCCGCCGCAGCTGGCCGAGGATGCCGACACGCGCGAGCGATTCCTGCGCGAAGCGCGCATGGCGGCGCAGCTGTCCCATCCCAACATCGTACCGGTGTACCGGGCCGATGACATCGGCGGCTTCGCCTTCTTCGCCATGGGGTACGTGGACGGCGAAACCCTTGGCGATCGCATCCGCGACCGCGGCACGCTGTCGGCCCCGGATACCGTACGCATTTTGCGCGAAGTGGCCTGGGCGCTCGCCTATGCGCATGCCCGCGGCATTGTGCACCGCGACATCAAGCCGGAAAACATTCTGCTCGATCGCCAGAGCGGCCGCGCCATCGTGACCGACTTCGGCATTGCGCGCGCCGACTTTAACCCGGCGCTCACGCAGGACGGCCTCGTGCTGGGCACCGTACACTACATGAGCCCCGAGCAGGCCACCGGCGAACCGCTCGACGGCCGCAGTGATTTGTACGCGCTGGGGTGCATCGGCTTCCTCGCCTTGAGCGGTCGCTTGCCGTTCGATGGGACCACTCCGCAGGGCGTGCTCGTGGCCCATGCCACCAAGGAACCGCCGGCGCTTCGCTCCGTAGCGCCCTCGGTCTCCCCTGCCCTCGCGTCAGTCATTGACCGCTGTTTGCGCAAACGCGCCGACGAACGCTTCGAGACGGGTGAGGCACTCGCCGATGCCTTGGGCAAGGCCCTCGAAGCCATCGAGCAGGATGCCCGGGGGCAGGCCAGTGCCGTCGTGCTCTCCAGCGAATCCGCCATGGCCGTCTGGCGGCGCGCCGCAGAATTGCAGGCTGAAGCAGCCGCTCGACTGGAAACGCGAATACGTAGCAACGAAACGCGCGCGTTGGCCCCTGCCACCGACAGTAGTGCGTCTGCTGGGGTGACACCCACGGATGCCTATCGTTTGCGTGATGTGGAGGCCGCCGCCGTGGAAGCCGGCATTTCGCAGCGATACGTGGCCCTCGCGCTGGACGAAATGCGCAGCATAGCGCCGGGGGAAATGGCCAAAGCCGACGTTTCCCCCTTTGCCGAACGCCTCGCCACGCGCGTGTTCGGCACGTCGCAGCGCACCGTGTCCGTTTCTCGTGTCTTCCGAGCGCCGCCGCGAACGGTGCTGCAGTCGCTGGGGCGCTCGTTGCAGGCTTCACCATGGTTGCTTTCGCTGCAGGACACCTTGGGCGGCCATCCGCTGGACGGCGGCGTTTTGGTGTTCAGTATCCCCGACATGGTGGCTGGCAACTACAAATGGACATGGACGAAGTACGGCGTGTACGCCCCTGACGTACGGGTGACGATTGCCGGTTTGCCTGGCGACTCGCGTGCCTGCGAGGTCACCATGACCATCGATTTGCGGAAGGGACGGAAGCCAAACTTGTGGGGCTACGGGATCATCAGCGGCCTGGGAGCGGCAGGAGGGGCCGGCATTGGTGCCGTCATTGGCAAGGCGGCCCTGGCCTTGGCCGGCGCGGCCCTCTCAGGCCCGGCGATGGCCGGCGCCGTCGTGCTCGGCATCGGGTGTCTGGCCGGCACCGGCCCGTGCTACCGCTGGGAAATCCGCAAAGCCGTCAGCGAATTGGAGGCCGCGCTCACAGCCATCGATGCCTCCATGCGCGCCTTCGACATCTTTGGGGAGAATCCGCCGCCGCCACCACCGCCGGTGGCCAGTGCCGGCGGCGACATGTTCTTCTGACCGTCAGGGTAGACAGTGCCTCAGTAATAAGATATATTTCTCCGTACTCCAACCTGAGGTCTGCATGTCCATTCGTCCGGTCAAACGCATCGTTACCGCCCAGCCCACCATGGAAGGGGCCGGTGTGCACCTCCATCGTGGCTTCGGTTTTGGCGAAACGGCCGAGACCGACCCGTTCCTGCTCTTCGACGATTTCCGTGGCGACGCCCCGGCCCAGTATCAGGCCGGTTTTCCCTGGCACCCGCACCGCGGCATTGAGACCATTACCTACGTGTTGGCCGGCAACGTTGAGCATGCGGACTCGCTGGGGAACCGCGGCATGCTCGGCGCTGGCGACGTGCAATGGATGACCGCCGGCAGCGGCATCATTCACCACGAAATGCCGCACGGCGACCCGCAGGGACGCATGCATGGGTTCCAGCTGTGGGCCAACCTGCCCTCGGCGCAGAAAATGGTCGCGCCGCGCTATCAGGACGTGCAGTCGAAGGAAATTGCGGAGATCATCGACGATGATGGCACCACGGTACGGGTGATCTGCGGTGAGTTCTGGGGCAAGACGGGGCCGGTGGATGGCATTGCGGCTGATCCCTGCTATCTCGATGTGTTTGTCCCGGCTGGCGTGAAAAAGTCACTGCCGGTAGACGCATATCGCAGCACATTCGCCTACATTTTTCAGGGCAGTGGTACGTTCCGGCACGCGTCGGATCCGATGGGCGTGCTGACCGAACGTACGGCCGGCAACGACGATGACCTCGTGCGCGACATGTCGGGGAATCGCTCGCTCATCTTTTTCGACACTGGCAACGAAGTGGTCGTGCGCGCAGGCGAGGAAGGCATTCGCTTCCTGCTTGTGAGCGGTGCGCCCATCAAGGAACCGGTTGCATGGTACGGGCCCATCGTGATGAACACCCAGGCCGAGTTGCAGGAGGCGGTGCGCGAGTTGCGCGCGGGGACGTTCATCAAGCATTGAACGCTCAGCCTTTGTCGTCATGACTGTTCGCACAGTGGCCGCTGGTTTTTGGACGATGTTGGGGCGGGGCTCTCTGAGCCTCGCCCTTTCGCCGTGGCTGGCCATGGCGCAGCCGGCCCAATCGGCCGCTGCGGCATCAGCGGCGAGTGCCGCCAAGCCGGCCGCCAAACCGGCCTCGCCAGCGCCCAAGAAAAAGAAGGTGGAGTTCACCGGCTCCATGGGCTTCTCGCAAACCAACGGCAACGCCAACGCGATGGCCGCCAACGTGACCAACAAGGTGAAATACTCGTTGGCTGGCTGGAGCTTTCAGCAGGATCTCGCGTTCTTCTACGGCGAAGCCAACGCCAAGGTCAACACGAACTTCTGGAACGGTGGCCTGCGCGGCGAGCGCGTGGTGGCCGAACGCGTCTCCCTGTTTCTGGCGTCACGCTACGACCGGAACGTGGTACAGGGTGTCGCCAATCGCTATCAGCAGGGCTTTGGTGTGACCGTCAAAGCGGTGGAAGACCACGCCAACAAGCTCAATGTCGCGGTGGGCGGATCGCTCTTTCAGCAGCAGCTGACGGCCGGCAGCACGGCCAAAGTGTCGCGCGCGTTCCCGGCGGCTCGCGCCGCGATTGACTACCGCCGCAAACTCACCGACCTCGCGTACGTGCAGCAGACGGCCGAGTATCTGCCCGCCATCGGTGATACCGCCACGTCGTATTTCGTGAATACGGAGAGTTCCGTTGTGGCCCCCATCTCCAAGAGTGTCGGCCTCAAGGTGGGGTATGTCATTCGCTACAATAGCGAACCCCCCATTCGCAACAACATCCAGTTGCGCGCCATGGACACGTTCTTTTCGTCGGGGCTGACGCTGACGTTCTGAGTGGTGCTCCAGGAACCGATGGCACGGAGGCATCCGTGCGGTCAGTTCTACGGACTCGCCCAAGCACACGGAAGTTGAGGTACATTCTCGCCCATCAGAACGTCCTCATCACGATGTGCCACCGGCAAGGAAGACGATATGGGGCAGCGCATGGGCGACCAGAAGCCAGATCAGGGTCTGGCATCGCCGAGCAGAAGGACCCTCATGCAAACGGGCGGGCTGTTGGCTGGCGCCGCCATAACGGCACCGCTGGTGCGAGCACTGGCGCAAACGCCTATGCCGCCCGATCCCACACGCGTGCCCGGTGCCCCCAGCGACTCACTCGGCATCCGTTCGCCCTTTGAACAGCCGCGGCTCACGCCGGTCGGTGTGGTGCAGGGCTCGAGTTGGACCCCGCATCAGGACCTGCACGGAACGCTCACGCCGGCGGAGCTGCACTTTCAGCGGCATCACAATGGCATCCCGGCCATCGACCCCTCCACGTATTCGCTTACGCTGCACGGGATGGTGGAGCGCCCACTCACCTTCACGCTCGCTGAACTGAAGCGGTTCCCGTCCATCACGCGCACCTATTTCCTCGAGTGCTCCGGTAACGGTGGGCGCGCGTGGAACAATCCGCGGCCGGACATGTCGCCGCAGGTGGTCGACGGACTCACCAGCAACACGGAGTGGACCGGCGTACCCGTGTCCACGTTGTTGCGTGCCGTCGGTGCGAAACCCGGCGGGCAGTGGGTGCTCGCAGAGGGCGGCGACGCGGCGGTCATGACGCGCAGCATTCCCATGGACAAGATGCTGCGCGATGCGCTGGTGGTGTACGCGCAGAACGGCGAGGCGCTGCGCCCCGGCAACGGCTATCCGGCACGGCTGCTGCTCCCCGGATGGGAAGGCAACATGTGCGTGAAGTGGTTACGGCGACTTGAGGTCCTCGATGCACCGGTCATGTCGCGCGAAGAGACCTCCAAGTACACCGACCCGCTCCCCGACGGCACCTCCCGCCAGTTCAGCTTCGTGATGGATGTGAAGTCGGTCATTACCGCGCCCGCGTATCCCGCCGTGCTGCCGGAAAAAGGATGGCACGCCATCCGCGGCATTGCCTGGACCGGACGGGGCACGGTATCGCACGTGGACGTGAGCACCGACGGCGGACGCACCTGGCATCAGGCCACGTTGCCGGCCGGCGCGACTCCACTTTCGCACACCCGCTTTGAGTATCTCTGGCGCTGGGATGGCAAGCCCGCCCGCCTTCTGAGCCGGGCACACGATGTCACCGGAGCCGTGCAGCCGACAGCGGAAGAGTTTCGGAAAGTCCGCGGCAAGGCCCCGGGGTATCACTTCACGTCTATTCGCTCGTGGGATGTTGCGGCCGATGGCACTGTCACCTTTGGAGGCTGACCATGCGACGCGCACATCTTGGGATCGTCGTGCTGGTAATTGGCGCCTGTTCCACCCCCTCCGACCGCGCGGATCCGACCTACGGCCTGGGCAAAACACCCAACGTCGCGCAGCTGGCCGCGATGGATCGCGACGTGGACCCACGGGGCCGTGGGCTGCCTGCGGGCGAGGGGACGGTGTCTCAGGGGGCTGTGGTGTACGCGGCCCAGTGCGCCTCCTGTCACGGTGCCCGTGGCGAAGGGCGCGCACCGTCACCCGCATTGGTCGGCCGCACGCCGGCCGCCGGGCACGTCTTTGCGCTCGACAACAAAGCCCCGCGCACGATTGGCAACTACTGGCCGTACGCCACCACCGTGTTCGACTACGTACAGCGAGCCATGCCGCAGTCCACACCGGGCACCCTCACGGCGGCTGAAACGTATAGTGTCGTGGCCTACCTGCTGAACGAAAACGGCATCATTGCCCCGGATGCCGTGATGAACGCGCAGACACTGCCGGCCGTCGTCATGCCCGCAGCCAGATTCTTTGTGCGCGACAACCGCACCGGTGGTCGTCTGTTCCGTTGACTCCTTGCCACGTTCACGTATGACACACTTCGCGCGCACCTTGGTCATCACGGCCGCCATCGCGGCCTCCGCCACTGCTGTCATGGCACAGGACGCCGCCAAGAAGAAGAATCTCGAGGTGTCCGGCACGGCCGGCTTTGCGCAGACCAACGGCAACGCCAATGCCCTCAGCACCAACTTCGGCAACAAACTCAAGTACTCACTGAAAGGGTGGATCCTCAACGAGGATCTGGCGTTCTTCTACGGCGAAGCCAACGACAAGGTGAACGCCAACTTCTGGAACGGTGGCCTGCGCGCGGAGCGCACACTCACGCCGCGCATCGGTCTCTTTGTGGCCACCCGGTTTGATCGCAACGTGCTGCAGGGTATTGCCAGCCGTTTTGAAGAAGGCTTTGGTGTGGATGCCAAGCTGGTTGCGGAAAAGCGCGAACAGCTCTCGGTGCAGTTGGGGGCATCCATGTTCCAGCAGCAGCTCACCGCCGGCTCCACGGCCAGCATCAAGCGCAATTATCCCGCGGCACGCGCCGGGCTGGATTACAAGCACCTCTTCTCCGACCTGGCCTTCGTGCAGCAGACCGCGGAGTATCTGCCCAATCTTTCGGACGGCGATTCGTATCTCGTGAACACCGAAACCTCGCTGGTGGCGCCAATCTCCAAGCGCATTGCCGTCAAACTGGGCTACGTGATCCGCTACAACAGCACGCCGCCGGTCCGCGCCGGCATCGCCCTCAAGTCCACGGATACGTTCTTCTCCAGCGGCCTCACGTTTTCGTACTGAGTGCATGCTGCTGCGTACCACCGACCGCGGGCTCTACTGCGACGCGGGCGATTTCTACATCGACCCGTGGTCACCGGTGGAACGCGCGGTCGTCACACACGCCCACGGCGACCACCTCACGTGGGGCTGTGAGTCGTATCTCGTCAGTGAACCGGGCGCCGCCATTTCGCGCGAACGGCTCGGTGCCTGGGGACGTGGCCTGTCGTCGCTACCATACGGCGAAACACGCACCATCAACGGTGTACAGATCTCACTGCACCCGGCAGGCCATATCCTTGGCTCGGCCCAGGTGCGAATTGAGCATCACGGCGAGGTGTGGGTGGTCTCGGGTGACTACAAGACCGACGCCGACCCCACCTGTACGCCGTGGGAACCGGTGCGCTGCCATACGTTCATCACGGAAAGCACGTTTGGCCTCCCCATTTATCGGTGGCCGGCGCAACAGGAGGTCTTTGCGCGTATCAATGCGTGGTGGCGGGCCAATGCGGCGAATGGCGCGGTGTCCTTGTTGTGCGGCTACGCGCTGGGTAAAGCGCAGCGACTGCTGGCCGGTCTCGACCCAACGATTGGCCCCATTCTCACACATGGTGCCGTGGAGCGCATGACGTCGCTCTACCGCGCCGGAGGCATCGCGCTTCCCGTCACACGGCACGCCAGCGATGCCCTGCGCGACACGCAGATTACCGGCGCCATGCTGATTGCGCCGCCCAGTGTGCTGGGCTCTCCGTGGCTACGCCGCTTTGGCGACGTGCGCACGGCGTTTGCCAGCGGGTGGATGCAGGTGCGCGGCGCGCGACGCCGCCGCAGTGTGGATGCCGGCTTCACCCTCAGCGACCATGTGGATTGGCCACAGCTGCTGGGGGCGGTTAGTGCCACCGGTGCCGAGCGGGTGTGGGTCACGCACGGATTCACCGGGCCGGTAGTGCGGTGGCTTACCGAACAGGGGCTCGACGCCCGCGCCATCGCCACTCGCTGGGAAGGCGAGCGCGATGACGCGGCCGTTGATGCCGCGGAGACCGACGACGCTACGCCCGCTGACGCCGACGGCGCTGCACCAGCATGAGCACGCCCAGACCAGCGGCCATGAGCGCGTAGGTGGAGGGCTCGGGGACGGTGGAAACGGCGTTGGCAGTGACGGAGAAATTGTCGAGGCGGGAAGAAAACGAGGCAGCACTGCAGACTTGTCCAACAAAGGGACAGTCTCCCCCCCCGCTCATGATATACCCAAATTCCATTGTTGTGCCGTTCACTGAAAAGTCTGGACGAAGCAATCCACTTTGATTGTTCGGATCAACCCAGTTCGTAACACCCGCACTAGTGATACTGTAGGTTGCCCAACTTGTGGTTGGACGCAACGTTCCGTTTGACAAGAAGAAGAACAATCCGTCCTGCCTCAGTGTTGGCACGTAATTGCCAAAAAAAGGCTCTGAGTAACCGGCAGTAGATAGGCCCAGCAGGTCATAGGAAAAGCTGAGCGAGGCGAGCGCGCCATTCACCCGAGGATCGTAGGTAAAGGTGCTGTTGATGTTCGCAACCCGGTAACGGTTGGTTCCGCTTGCCTGAGCAAGAGTGGAGGAATGAAACCAGTTACTCCCCAGGTTCCCTCCTGTATCCTCCAACAGCTCGGTACCAGTTGTGAATGGGGTCTTCGTAATCTGTGTGAAACTCCATTGCGCAGCGACGAACTCCCCCTGCGAATAGCTCACGGACTGGGCCACCAACGGATTGGCAGCGGCGAAGCCAATGGCGCACAACAGGGCAGTAGCACAACGATGTGACATACGTCCTCGGGAAGGTGTCTGAGTGATATTCTGGTACAGCTACGCCCCCTGCCCTCCGGGATTCTCACTCTTCCAAATTCCGTGGCGTACACGCCACACACTCGCCTCGTTTGGGTGCACGACGTATCGTTTCCTGCGTCCATTGCATCTACCCAGCCCGCTTGTCCGTTACCCAACCTCCGCACCCCACCCCACCCCACGGCTTCCCCCCGCTGTCCGCCACCGCCCCCTCGGCGACGGTGGAGATCGGGACGGCCTTGGAGCGCCTCATGGCGCGCTTTTCGGCGCTCGCCATGCGCGCGGCCAGGGCGCGCGGGCTGCCCACGGACGAGATTGACGAAATCCTCCAGGACGTCCGCATCCGTTTGTGGAAGGCGCACCCGGAAAGTGAGAATCTGGAGCGCCTGAGTGCGTCTTATTTCGTCAAGGTGGTGTCATCGGCCGTCGTGGACCGAATCCGGCGCCAGCGGCGTTCGGAGACCAGTCTTGATGTGGCCACGGCCGCGACGATGGTCCCGGACGCGTTGCGGGTACTGCCGCCCGATGCGGCGGAGCAGGACGCGCTGGCCGCACGGCTGGAGCGGGCGCTGGCAACGTTGCCACGCAACCGTCGATTGGTGGTGCAGCTGCACCTCGACGGCTATCAGCGACAGGAGATCAGTGGGATGACCGGCTGGACGGAGGCCAAGGTGCGCAATTTGTTGTATCGTGGCCTCGACGACCTTCGGGCACACCTGCGGGCGGAGGGAGACCAGAACGATGCATGACGACGAACTGAAGCAAGCTTGGGCCGCCCTGCAGGCGCAGCGGCGGACGGCCAACGATCCCTCGCGTCCGGCGCCGTTGCCTGAAGTGGTTGAAGCCGCACTCGACGGCACGCTCTCCGCGGACGAACGGGAGCGCGTGTTGGAAGATCTCCTGACGAAGGGTCGTAGCAATGAATTGCGGCTACTGCACACCATGCGCCACGCCGCAAACGAAAGCACCATCTCCGTCCACCGCCCACCGGCCCCCACCTGGCGGCGGTGGTGGCCAGCGGCTGCCGCAGCAACACTCATGGTGGCTGTTGGCCTCCCCACCTGGCGTGCCCAACGGACAGAAACGGCAAGTGCCTCAGACTCCGCCACGTACCGCAGTGCCACGGCCGACGCCGTGCAACTGATCGCACCAGCCAGTGGCGTCACGTGGTCTGGCTCCGGTGCTGACACGCTGCGCGTGATCTGGCACCCCGTTCTCAACGCGGTGTCCTATCGGGTGGAGCTACTCGATGCCAACGGTCGCGTCGTGGCGTCGCGGGAAGTCGCGGGCGACACGACGGCGCTCTTGCCAACGCCTGCTGACGGCTCCACGACCGCGGCGGCTGGGTGGTGGGTCTACGCGTCACTCGCCAATGCACGCGAGGTACGCAGTGAACTGCGCTTACTTGAGCCCCGCCGCCCGTAGCCATCCACGCATGGTGTGGCCCAGGCGAGACCACCACGGCCGCGGCGGCATAACGGTAATGCGGAGCGTTGGATCGCCGACATAGTCGAGGTTGGCCCAAATGGCTGGCGAGATGCCCTCCCGCATGGCATCACGCTGCACGCGGTGCACCGCGGTCACCACGTCATCGCCGCGCTGCAGCGCCTCGTAGAGCCGGACCATGTGCGGCACGATGGCCGTATCGTTGAGCGCCCATCGCGTGGCCACCACGCCGCGGGCACCGGCATCCAGCGCCGTGCTTACCAGTCCGTGCAGCGATTGACCGGCCAGCATCACTCCCTCGCCACTCGCGCAGGCGGAGAGTACGACCAAGTCGAAAGGCAATGGCTGCGCCTGTAGCCCGGCCAGCGACAAAAACCCATCGTCGGTGTCTGACGGCTGCAACACCAACCCGTTGTTCACGAACGAGGCCGGGTTGGCCACCGCATGCGTGGCCACATGCAAGACCGGTCCGCCGCGTACGAGCCGTTTGGTCACGGCATCGCGTGTCGCGGACACTCCGGCCAATTGCTCGCTAAACCCCAACAACCGGGCCACGCGGCGCGCCTCCTCCCTGGCGCCCGGCAACCGCCCCCACGGCATGCCGGTCACCGCATTGCGTGGCATCTCGGCCGGCGCGCCAATCACCACCGACGACGCCCCTGACCTCCGGGCCACGCTCACGGCACCACCCAGCGCATCCTCCACGGACGGCGCGGTGACGAGTTCGTATCGCTCCAGCACCGATTGGCCAAGTGGGTCATTCAAGGCCACGAACGGGAGGCGGTGCAGATCGCCATCGGGCACCAGAATCACCCGTGTCACGGTGGCGGGCAGCTGTTGCAACACCGGCACCAACACCTGTGCGGAGAGCGTTGCCGTGAGGG
Source organism: Gemmatimonas phototrophica (assembly GCF_000695095.2). NCBI lineage: Bacteria > Pseudomonadati > Gemmatimonadota > Gemmatimonadia > Gemmatimonadales > Gemmatimonadaceae > Gemmatimonas > Gemmatimonas phototrophica. Next base: position 4,139,791 of record NZ_CP011454.1, read on the forward strand.
CCGCTGGGCGTGCGCCTGCCCGCAGAAAGGCGGTGAACGCAGCGATTGACGTGGACAGCGAATCGATGGGCGGCAGCCCCACGTTCACCAGGGTGTCGCGTGTGAGCACATAGGCCGTTGTGGGCTCACCCCCTCGACCCGTCATAAAGGCCACAACCGCCTGAGATGGCAGCAAGCGCGCACGGGCCAGGGTGGGGAGTCGTGCGGGATCTACACGGCTACTATCCACCACGCGCACCACCGTGCCACTGGACGGAGTACTCTCCACCGACAATGCGCCGCGCTGCAATTCGATCTGCTGCGCGGCACGCAGTCTGCGCCATTCGGCCATGGCCAGCGCTTCCGCCGGGCGTCCTGCCCGTGCAAATAGCGCCGCGGTGGTGGCCAGCCCAAGATCGCGATCCCAGTCAAACTGCCGATCACCGATGGCCGCCAGCGCCTGCTCGCGCGTGCTCTGTGACAGGCGCCAACGATCGAGCGCGATGGCCCCTTCTGTAAACGCTCGCCATGCAGGTTCAAACCGGCCGAGCGTCGCCTGTGCCTCGGCCCGTCGACTCACCACTTCAAATCGCGCGGGCGGCCGCAGCGTACGATGCTCGCGCAGCAGCGTGTCCCACTGCGCAATCGCCCGCTCCGCCCGTCCCGCCGCCAGTTGCTGCAGGCCGGTGAAGTAGCGCCATTCTGCCCGCCACCCCGGCATGTTGCGCGCGGCCATGAGCACGACCGCCGAATCCAGCAACGCCGCACTGGCCACCAGATTGCCGGATCGGCGCGCGATGTCGCTGCGGGCCAGCACCCCTTGGACCGCCAGCTGCGGCGCCACCCGGTCGGCCCGTTGGAGCAGGCCACGCCATTGGGAATCCGCCGCCGCGAGTTGGCCATCGACGTGATGCAATCCGGCCATGGCATAGTCGGCGTAGGCCTGGCCGGTGGCATCACCCAACGTGGTCATGAGTGCGCGGGCACGCCCATACTGCTCAATGGCGTCGCCGGTCGCGCCGAGCTTACGGTCCACTTCACCCAGCTGCAATGTGGCCCACGCTTCGCCGGAGAGGCTGGCACTGCGACGGGCGGCGGCGAACGACGCGGTGAGTCGTTCGCGTGCCTCCCGATAGCGCCCACGACCGATCAATGAGTTTCCCTGCCACTGCCACGTGGCCGCCACATTGCTCCATTGGCGCGAGCCACGTTGCAGCTCGGCCACGGTGTCGAGCAGGGCAAGCGACGCGGCAGCCATTCCACTGTTCTCGAGGTACTGCGCGCGACTGAACAAGCAGGTGCTGTATAGCACCGGCCCCTGTTCCCGCGCTGCCCGCTCGCGGGACTGCCACACGCTGTCGGCAATCTTGGCCCCCGACCGCACGTCGACCTGCAGCTGTGTGCAACCTGCCCGCGCCTGCAACCACGCATCACGCGCCGGAACCAACGCCGTGGCCTGCCCCATCAAACTGCGAGCGGAATCCACGCCATAGACCCGCATGGCGAGGAGCGCCCGTCCCATGAGCGCCTCCGACTGCCCGATGGAATCGCCCCGTTGCACCGACAGGCGTGTGGCCTGTGCCAACAGGGCCAGCGCCTCCCGCAACGCCCCATGGTTGGCCACGGTGTTGGCCAGCCCCACCAGCGCGTACGGCGCCCCCGGCGCCAGGGTATCCCGAGCGGCCTCGCGATACCGCGCGGATGAGGAGTCTTCCTGAAAGGCCAATCGGAACATGGTGCCGTCCAGCAGCGCCAACATGGCCGCGTTCCCCGCCAGACGCGTGCGCCAGATGCGCACCGTATCTTCGTCGGTCCCGTACTGGTAAGCATTGTGCAGGGAGCGTACGAGGTCTCTGGCCAATACCGGCTGACGCACCAGCGCTGCGGGCTGCGCCCCGGCATTCGGCGAAGCTCCCAGCCACATGGCCGAGAACAAGACGGCGACGGTAGCTATTCTGTTGCAGAGGCTTTGCATTACCGGGAATGTGCGGTGCTGTCCTGGTGATTGTCGAGCACACGTCCCCGTCCGTTACCCATGCAGCAATTCGCCGCCCTGTACGACGCCATTGATGAGAGTACCGCCACCAATCACAAGGTGGCGGCACTGGTGGCGTATTTCCGCGAGGCCCCACCGGCGGATGCAGCGTGGGCGGCAGCGTTTCTATTGGGACGCCGCCCCAAGCGTCTGGTCAAGGCACCCCATTTGCGCAGCTGGGCCGCCACCGCTGCTGGCGTGCCCGACTGGCTCTTTGAAGAGTGCTACGCACAGGCCGGCGATCTGGCAGAAACCATGGCGCTGCTGGTACCGCACGGCCACACGCTCAATGATGAATCCTTCACGTGGTGGGTGGAGACGCAGTTGCTCCCGCTCGCGCAGTGCGAGCCCGACGAACAGCACCAGCGGTTACTGACGGCGTGGAGCACACTGGGGGGCTCGGCACGGTTTGTCTTCAACAAGCTGCTCACCGGCGCCTTTCGAGTGGGCGTCTCTGATGGACTGGTCGTTCGCGCACTGGCGCAGATGAGTGGGGTGCCCGCAGAGACCATCGCGCATCGTCTGATGGGGGAATGGGAGCCCACTGCGGCGTGGTATACGCAGCTCATTGGCACGGAAACCACCGACGCAGATTGGAGCCGCCCGTATCCGTTCTTTCTGGCACATCCGCTGGAAGGCCCGGCGGAGTCGCTGGGCGACGTACACGACTGGCAGGTGGAATGGAAATGGGATGGCATTCGCTGTCAGCTGGTGCGACGTCGTGGACGCACCTTTCTCTGGAGTCGCGGCGAAGAGTTGCTGGCCGGTCGCTTTCCCGAAGTGGAAGCGAGCGCCGAGTGGCTCCCGGATGGGACCGTGCTCGACGGGGAGCTGCTGGCGTGGCGCGATGAGCAGCCGCTCCCCTTTGCCGAATTGCAGAAGCGCATCAACCGTCGCACCGTTGGCAAGAAATTGCTCGCCGATGTTCCGTGTCATTTGCTGGTGTACGACTGCCTCGAAGCGCAGGGCACCGATGTGCGCGCGTTGCCCATGACGGATCGCCGTCAGCAGGCCGAGCAGGTGGTGCGGGCGTTGCCCGGCGGCGCGCGCATTGGCCTCTCGCCAGTCATTGCTGCAGACACGTGGGAGGCAGTCAGCGCGGCGCGGCTGGAGGCCAGACGCGCTCAGGCCGAAGGACTCATGCTCAAGCGCGTGACCTCGGCCTACGGCGTGGGGCGCAAGATGGGCGAGTGGTACAAGTGGAAGGTGAACCCGCTCACCGTCGATGCCGTGCTGGTCTATGCGCAGGCGGGGCACGGACGACGGGCCGGGTTGTACACCGACTACACGTTTGCCATCTGGGACGGTGACACGCTCGTCCCCTTCGCGAAGGCGTACAGTGGACTGACGGACGCCGAGATACGACAGGTGGATCGTTTCATCCGCGCCAACACCATCGAGAAGTTCGGCCCCGTACGCACCGTGAAGGCGGAACTCGTGTTTGAGCTCGCCTTTGAAGGCATTCAGCGCAGCCCGCGCCACAAGAGCGGTATTGCCGTGCGCTTTTCGCGCATTGCGCGCTGGCGGCAGGATAAGCCCTCGCAGGAAGCAGACACCCTCGCCACCGTAAAGGCCCTGCTCGATGCATGATCGGGTGGAGGCGTGGTTCGGTGCGCGGGGCTGGCGTCCGTTCGATTTTCAGCGGGAGGTGTGGCGTGCGTATGCGAGCGGCGAATCGGGACTCATTCACGCGGCCACCGGCACGGGAAAAACATACGCCGCCTGGATGGGGCCACTCATTGAGTCGCTGAACGACACGCCGGTCGTCCGGAAGGCGCGACGTCGGGCCGATGCGCTGCCGCTGCGCGTCCTCTGGATTACGCCATTGCGCGCGTTGGCCGCCGATACTGAACAGGCGCTCCGACTGCCCGTGGACGAGCTGGGGCTCCCGTGGACCGTGGAATCGCGCACCGGCGATACCTCGCAGGCGCGTCGCGCGCGCCAACGGGAGCGCCTGCCGACGGCACTGGTGACCACTCCGGAATCGCTGTCGCTGCTATTGTGCCGCAAGGACTCGGCGGCGCTGTTCGCCGACCTGCGCTGTGTGGTCGTGGATGAATGGCACGAACTGCTGTCCACCAAACGTGGCGCGCAGGTGGAGCTCGCCTTGGCGCGATTGCGGCAGCTGCGCCCGACACTGCGCACGTGGGGGGTATCTGCCACGCTGGGCAATCTTGATGTGGCGGCGCAGACCCTTCTGGGCTACACCAACACCGGTGCACCGCGCACGCCTCGGCTCGTACGAGGCATTGTACCCAAGGACATCGAGGTGGAGGCACTGGTCCCCGAGACCATGGATCGCTTTCCGTGGGCCGGGCACCTGAATACCAAGCTGCTCCCCGAAGTCATGCAGCGGCTTGCACAGGCGGAGAGCGCCATCGTGTTCACGAACACGCGCTCGCAGTGCGAGATCTGGTTTCAGAGCATCATTGCCGCCAACCCGTCGTGGTTTGAGTTCACGGCCATTCATCATGGCTCACTATCGCGCGCGCAGCGCGAAGATGTGGAAGACGGCCTCAAATCCGGGCGATATCGCGTGGTGGTGGCCACCAGTTCCCTCGATCTGGGCGTGGACTTCACGCCGGTGGACCTGGTGATGCAGGTGGGAAGCCCCAAGGGGGTGGCGCGTCTGCTGCAGCGGGCTGGACGCTCCGGACACTCGCCGGGGCGCGTGTCGCGCATTGTGTGTGTACCCACCCACGCCTTCGAACTGGTGGAGGTGGCCGCAGCGCGCGATGCCATGCGTGCCGGCGCCATTGAAAGCCGCGACCCGGTGGACCGCCCACTGGATCTGCTCGCGCAACACCTGGTGACGCTGGCGTTAGGTGGAGGGTTCACGCGAGCAGGGGTGCTGGCGGAGCTGCGCACCACGCGCGCCTATCGTGATCTCACCGGGGACGAGCTGGACTGGGTCATCGATTTCGTCACGCGGGGTGGTGAAGCGCTGCGGGCGTACCCCGAATATGCCAAAGTGGTCTGTGTTGATGGCGTGTACATCGTGACCGATCGCCGAGTGGCGCTGCGGCATGTGCTCAACATTGGCACCATCGTGAGTGATGCCGCCATTGCCGTACGGTATCTCAAGGGTGGGCGACTTGGCACAGTCGAAGAGTCGTTCGTGTCGCGGCTGTCACCCGGCGACAGGTTCATCTTTGCCGGTACGCCCCTCGAGTTTGTACGGTTGCGTGATCTCACCGCCTGGGTGCGCAAGGCCAAAGGGATGAGCGGGGCCGTTCCGCGCTGGCAGGGGGCGCGCATGCCGCTCTCCACGGAACTCGCGGCCGCCGTGCGCGACAAACTCGAAGAGGCACGACGCGGCGAGTATCTGTCGCCGGAAATGCGGTCCGTGAAGCCGGTGCTGCTCATGCAGGCGGAGCGCAGTGTCATTCCGCGCCCGGATGAACTGCTCATTGAGCGCACCGAAACGCGTGATGGTCATCATCTGTTTGTGTATCCCTTTGAGGGACGGCTGGTACACGAAGGGCTGGCGGCGTTGTGTGCGTACCGCATGGCGCAGCTGCAGCCCTTCTCCTTCTCCTTCAGCTGCAACGACTACGGGCTTGAGCTGTTGAGCCCCGAGCGGGCACCGCTGGAAGAGGCGTTGGAGGCGGGGCTCTTCAGTATCACCCATCTACTGCACGATGTCACGCATAGTCTCAACGCGGCAGAGTTGGCGCGGCGCCAGTTTCGCGAGATTGCCCGCGTGGCGGGACTCATTTTCTCCGGCTATCCCGGACAATCCAAAAGCGTAAAGCAGCTGCAGGCATCGAGCGGCCTGTTGTACGATGTCTTTGTGAACTACGACCCGGAGAATCTGCTCGTGGCGCAGGCGCGCCGCGAAGTGCTGGAGCGCCAACTTGAGGCCAGCCGATTGGGGCGGGTGCTGGACCGGCTGTCGCGCGCGACGATTCGCGTGGTGGATGTAGAGCGCCCCACGCCACTCGCGTTCCCCCTCATGGTGGACATGACGCGGGCCAAACTCAGCACCGAAAAGCTGGCGGACCGCGTGAAGCGCATGACCGTAGCGGCGGAGAAGCCGACCAAGTCGGGGGTGATGTCGGTGTTCCGCATTGACGAGACCGTGACGAAGCTCATGGGTCCGAGCGGCGGCGAACGGTGAGCACAGCAGACGAGCCAGTGCCGGCGGGCGCCCTCTCCACCACGGTAGCTGGCGAGCACGTGGTCATGCTCCCCGAGCGCGCCCTCTGGCTACCGGCGCAGGACACCTTGTGTGTGGCCGATTTGCACTGGGGTAAAGCGGCGGCCTTTCGCGCGGCGCATGTGCCCGTGCCCATGGGCACCACCTCCCGTGATCTGGCACGGCTCTCCAGCGCGCTCGAGGTGACCGGCGCATCACATCTGGTTGTGCTGGGGGACTTGCTGCACGCACGCACCGGTCGCCACGACGAAACGTTCCGCACGATCGCGGCGTGGCGCGAGGCACACTCGGCGTTGCGTATCACCCTCGTGCGTGGCAATCACGATCAACACGCCGGCGATCCGCCGGCCGACCTGCGGATTGGCTGCACCGACGATCCCCTACCGCTCGGGGCCTTCGTAGGCATGCACGAACCCATGGGGCATGCGAACGGCTATGTGCTCGCCGGCCATCTGCATCCCAGCGTGACCGTTCGCGGGCGCGGCCGACAATCGCTTCGCCTCCCCTGTTTCGTCTTTGGCGATGGCGTAGGCGTGTTGCCCGCCTTCTCGAGTTTTACCGGTGGGGGCATGTACCAGCAGTCGCCCGGCGACCGGCTCTTTGGCATAGCCGGCGACTCGGTGGTGCCGCTGAACTAGCGATGCGCTGACTCGAACCTGGCAGGTGCCCGAGAATTCTGTGAACCGATCGCACAACGAGCCGTGCCTCGCTTCTTCGCGAAATCAGTGCTTGCCGCGGGCCTTCTGCACCAATGTGTAGACCAGCACCAAGGCACCGCCGCACACGACGCCCAGCAGCGCGTCAAGCACCGGCTTGGCAACCACCGCCAGCGGCCCCGTGGTGTGTGCCCACGCTTCCAATATCACATCCACCGCGTGCCACCCGTGCGCGATGATGCCACCGCCCACAGTGAACATGGCGGCGGTGCCAAGCACCGACAGCGCGCGCATGAGCATCGGCGCGCCCTTGAGCAGTACGCCACCAATGGCGCGACCGCGATTGTGCAGCGCGAGTCCCAGATCGTCGATTTTCACGATGCCCGCGACCAGTCCATACACAAACACCGTGGCGCCAAGACTGACCAGGCTCAAGGCCAGGACCTGCTCACCAATCGGGGCCGTACTCATCGTGCCCAGCGAAAGAATGATGATTTCCGCCGACAGCACGAAGTCCGTGCGAATGGCGCCCTTGATCTTGCCCTGCTCCACCGCCAACAGCTCTTCTGCACTCAAATCCGGATTGGCAATTACCGGTGAGGGCGCATCGACCTCGTCCTTGTGGAGGTACTTGTGCACCAGCTTCTCCACCCCTTCGAAGCAGAGAAACAGGCCGCCCACCATCATGAGTGGCATCACCATGGATGGCGCAAAGGCACTGATCACCAGCGCCACTGGCACCAGAATGACCTTGTTCCACAACGAGCCCTTGGCGACCGCCCACACCACTGGCAGTTCACGCTCCACCCGTACACCACTCGCCTGCTCGGCGTTGAGGGCGAGATCATCACCCATGACGCCACTCGTTTTGGTTGCCGCAACTTTGGTCAGCACCGCGACATCATCCATCATGGACGTGATGTCATCGAGCAGCACGAGCAGACTGGTAGCCATGTATTCGGAATGAAAGACGAAGGACGCTGCGGTTTAGTGCTTTAGCGGACGGTGACCGCGACCGGCGCCGAATAGAAGAGCACCGCGAAGTAGTGACAAATGCTGCCGCCGAGAACAAACAGATGCCATACCGGGTGTGTCCACGCCCGGCGCTTGTCCACGTAGAAGACCACGCCACCGGTGTAGAACAAGCCACCACCAACCAAAAGTGCCAATCCAGCCTTATCCATGGAGGCGATGAGTGGCTTGGCGGCAATGATGGCCACCCACCCCATGGCCACGTAGACCGCTGTGGAGAGCTTGGCCATGGCGCCGCTGCCGAAGAGCACCTTGAACAGCACCCCCAGTGCCGCCAGCGTCCACACAATGCCGAAGAGGGTCCATCCCCACCGCCCACGCAATACGCCCAGCGTGAACGGCGTGTACGTGCCGGCAATCAGCAGATAGATGGCGGCGTGGTCGAGTACGCGCATTTTCTGCTTGAGCGTGGGGTGCGAGATGGCATGGTACAGCGTGCTGGCGGCGTAGAGCGCCACCAGCGCCGCACCAAAAACGCTCGCTCCCACAAGGGCAGTCCGCTCGCCGCGGTTGGCCGCCGAGAGCACCAGAATAGGCAGGCCAATCAGACTGGCCACAAAACCGGCCCCATGCGTGAGAGCGTTGGCGAGCTCTTCACGGGGGCCGGCAGTTCGACGCTGAGACATTCCTGAAATCTAACCGACCGAGCTGGTGGTTACCGTAACGACCCCAGCAGTCGCGCCACGAAGCCGTTCAGGCTGGCCGTGGTATCCATCCAGCGAATGACCGCCACGACGTCATTGACGGGATCCACGTAGATGAAATTGTTGCCGGCGCCGACGTGGACAAACGCCTCCGGCGGCGCGGCAGCCAGATACGACCGGTCGGGGTTCACGAACCAGTTCATGTAGCCGTAGGTCTTTTGCGCCGGAGTGGGGGTGAGCGCCTGCGTCACCCACGCATCGCTCAGCAGCCGCTTGTCACCCCACAGGCCCCGCCGCTGCGTGAGCAGGCCAAAGCGAGCCATGTCCCACGCGTTGAGCACCATGCCGCCACCCCAGTGGCCACCGCCGCTCACGCTCTGTACCTCACGCCCGTCCAGCACGATCCACGAATTGTCGTAGCCGTACCAGCGCCACGTGTTGGACGCCCCAATGGGGTCCATGATGCGCTCCTTGAGCACCTCCGGCAGGGGCCGCCGCCACACCTGCAGCGCCGCCAGTGCGAGCACATTCACGCGAGTGTCGTTGTACTCGTAGGCACTGCCTGGTTCCACGCGCGGGCGTGTGGTCCAGGTGGCCGCGTTCTGCGCCGGTCGATCGGCCCACTCCGGCTTGCCCCACAGCGTGCCTTCCCAATCACTCACCTGGCGCAGCAAATGATCCCACGTGAGCCGCTTGTTGTGCGGCGTGTCGAAGGGCATGAGCAGCTTGTCGGTGCCAGGCCAATCGCGGCTGTAGGCGGTGCCGTTCGGACGTGCCCGCACAATGGGTGGTACGTATTTGGCCACCGTGTCGTGCACGCTGCGAATGCGCCCTTCGTCCACGGCCAGCCCCACCACCGTGCTCACGAAGCTCTTGGTCACGCTGTTCGTGATCTCCTCTGCTTCAGGATCACCCCAGGTCGCCACCACATAGCCGCGACGCACCACAATGCCGGTCGCCACTCCACGCGGCGGCAGCGGCCCAATGGCATCTCCCAACGGTTCGCGTCCGAAGCTCTGCAGATGATTGAGCTCCAGATCACGCGGCGTCTTGCTTTCCTTGCTGATGGCGAAGGCCACCGCATCCGCGAGCTTGGCCGAGTCCATGCCGACTGCAGACGGCGCCCGACGCTCCCAGCTTCCGGCCGGCGGCACATAGGGCGCCACCGAAGCACTCTTCTTCTGCGCCGACGCCGGTGAGGCAAGCCCCACCACCAGCGTCGTCGCACCCACAACCCGATACCCAATACTCCGAACTGTGGTCATGCGATCGGCCCCTTCCCCTTCGCCTTGCCAATCACGCCCGGCACGTTGTTCGCCTTGAGCAGGGCGTTGAACGCCGGCACATCCACGTTTTCGATCTGCTCCACTTCAGCGCGAATGGCACTCCACACCTTCTCCAACTCGGCCAGACGATCCTTCACCGGCTGCGTGAGCGCCGTGTTCCCTTCCACCTGCCCCATGAGGAAGCCGTACTGCCCGTTGATCCCGTTGGCGTAGTTGATGATGTCCTGCCCGTTGGCCGCCTTGGTGGTCAACCGCGGGTCCATCTTCTCCAGCTTGCCATTCAACGAACGGCCAGCCTTGGCAATGGTATCAGCGGCGCTGGTTTCCTTCGCACGCGCCACGTAGCCCTGCACCTGCGTCTTCACATCACGCAGCCGCAGCACGGACTCGTGAATCTCGGTAATGCGCGTCGCCAGCAGGTTGGCCACCGAATCGCGCTCCGCAATCACGGCCACCGGCGCATCAATGCGCGGATCCATCTTCACCACGAGTGGCTGCGTTTGCACCGTGCTTCCCACGGTGAGCCGAACGGTGTAGTTGCCCGGCGTAACTCGCGCGCCGCCGTCGCTCGGTGCGCCGAAGAGCAGCACATTGCCCACGCGCGTGGGCATGGGGCGGCGCAGGTTCCACGTGAGCGTATTCAGTCCCGCCTTGGCGGTGAGTCGGCTCAGGGAATCCTTGGTCGCGTAGGAGCGCACCACCATGTTCTTGCTGTCGAGAAACTCGACCGACACCGCCGTGGCGCTGTCCGGCGCCGCGGCCAGTCGGAAATACACGGTCGCACCGTTGGGCGGATTCTTGCCGGCGTTTTGCGGCGTACCAAAGCCACCGCCACCCGCAAAGAGAATGGCCTCGCGTGGTGCGTACAGATGCGCAGTGGCCTTCTCCACACTCTCGGCCCGCTGACGCAGCACCGACAGGTCGTCGAGAATCCAGAACGCGCGCCCTTCGGTGGACGCAATGAGATCGCCGTGCTTCACCTGCAAGTCCGTAACCGGTACCACCGGGAAGTTGCCGCGGAATGGCAGCCACTGCGCGCCCGCATCGTACGACACGTACACACCCGTTTCGGTCCCCGCGTACAACAGCCCTTTCTTCACCGGGTCTTCGCGCACGACACGCACCGGCTCTCCATCACGCAGGCCATTCACGATGCGCGTGAAGGTGGCCCCGTAATCCTTCGATACGAAGATGTGCGGCGTGGGATCACCCACGCGGTCCTTGCGGAACGACACGTACAGCGTGGCCGGATCGTGCGGCGAGATGGCAATTTCATTCACGAGGCCATCGCCCCACGCAGCCGGCGTGACGTTCGTCCACGTCTTGCCACCGTCGCGCGTGCGCTGAATGAGACCGTCGTCGGTGCCCACGTACAGTGTGGACGCATCGTGCGGTGACTCTTCGATCACCACAATGGTGGCATACACCTCGCCACCAGCGCCTTCGTTGGTGATGGGGCCACCACCCCACCCCTGCCGCGTCTTGTCGTTGCGCGTCAAGTCGCCGGAGATCGGCGTCCACGCCTGCCCACGATTGGTGGTGCGGAAGAGCACGTTGCCGCCGTGGTACACCACCTTGTCGTCGTGCTGCGACACCTCAATGGGCGCCGTCCAGTTGAAGCGGTACTTCGTCTTGTCGGTAGGCTCGGTGAGGTTCATCTCGGGCCACGGCATGATGGCGCGGGTGAGCCCCGTGTTGGCATCCTGCTCTTCGATGATGCCCTGATAGCAGCCACCGTACACGTAGCGCGGGTTCTTCGCACTCACACCCATGTTGGCGCTTTCGCATCCCGGGCCTTCCTTCCAGTCGCGCAACCCGATCGCGCCGCCGTCGCTGCGGGACGCAATGATGACCGAGCTGTTGTCCTGCTGGCCGCCGTACAGCTTGTACGGGAAGTCGTCGTCCACCGCCACATGGTAGAACTGCGACGTAGGCTGGTTGTCCTGCGTGCTCCAGCTCTTGCCACCGTTCAATGAAATGCTGGCGCCACCGTCGTTGGCATTGATGAGATACCGCGAATCACGCGGGTTGACCCAAACGCCATGATTGTCGCCGTGCATGGCCGGCAGCACGGCAAACGTGCGGCCACCATCAATGCTCTTGAGCAACGGCGCGTTGCTGATGTACACCACGTCGGCGTTGGTGGGGTCGGCCGTGATGTGCATGTAGTACCAGGAGCGCGTCTGAATCAGCCGGTCGCCGCTCAGCAGGCGCCACGACTTGCCGGCGTCATCGCTGCGGAACAACCCACCGGCTTCCGCTTCCACAATGGCGTACACACGGTCGGGATTGGCCGGCGACACGGACACGCCAATCTTGCCCATCAGCTTGGGCAGTCCTTCGGTGAGCCGTTTCCAGGTATCGCCGCCATCGGTGCTCTTCCACATGCCGCTGCCGGCGCCGCCGGAACGCACCATCCACGGCGTACGCTGGTGATCCCAGAACGCCGCATACAGGATGCGCGGATTGGTGGGGTCCATGGACAGGTCACTGGCGCCGCTGGTGGCGTTCTCTCCCTTCAGCAGCAGTGTCCACGTCTTACCGCCGTCGGTGCTGCGGTAGATGCCACGATCGGTGGTCCCTTTCCAGCGATCGCCCTGCACGGCGGCGTACACAACATCCGGATTGGTGGGGTGCACCCGCACCGCCGAGATCTGCCGTGACGCCTCCAGCCCCGTCCGGGTCCAGGTGCGCCCCTGGTCGGTGCTCTTGTACATGCCGTCGCCGTAGGTGCTCGACTGGCCGCGAATGGCGTGCTCGCCGCTCCCCACGTACAGCACGTTCTCATCGCTCGGCGCCACGGCAATGGCCCCAATGGAGCTCGACGTGAAGAAGCCGTCGGAGATGTTGCGCCAGTTCATGCCGGCGTCGTCGGTACGCCAAAGCCCCCCGCCGGTGTAGCCGGCGAAGTACGTCATGGGGTTGCTGGGCAGGCCGACCACGGCCACCGACCGGCCCCCACGCCACGGGCCAACGTTGCGCCACGAAAGCGCCGCAAAGGTCGTGGAATCGAACGCGGACAGGGCGGGGCGAGCGGCGGCCTTGCCTGCCGTCTGGGCGTTGAGCGAGGCCGGGAGGGCCAAGGGAAGCGCCAAGGCCAGCGCCAAAGACGCCCGGCGGGCGGCGAGGTGGGGACGACGATGACGGGGCATCGGGTCGAGCTCCTGAAGGATCGGAAGGGGCAGGTCGAAACTCCAAGCTATCACCTTCACCTCCAAGTCGTGTCCCTGCTCCAACCCTCGCCAGCATCCACCACGTTCCGCTACCGACGGACCGCCGATTTCACGGCGCTCCGCCTTGGCCGGGCCATTCTGGGATACCTCGCGGTCATCGTCGCCATCATCACGCTGGCCCCGTTCCGCTTTGCCAGTGCCCCGGTGCACGGGCTCACCAGCCTCTGGAACTGGCAGGATCTCATCCTGAACGTGGTGATGTTCATGCCGTTCGGGTTCGTCTACCAGCTTACACGCCCGCGGGGAACGCCATTTCGCTGGCCCAAGGTGCTGCTCTTGGGCGCGGTGCTGAGCGGGGCCATAGAAATCGCCCAGCTCTTTGCCCCCACGCGGTATACCTCCCTGTTGGATCTGGCCACGAACACGACCGGGACCTTGCTGGGCGCCTGGGCATTCAACGCCCTGGCTGCGCGGGTCCGCGGAGATGCCGCCGTCCGTCTGCTCGCCCTCGAGTTGCCGCTTATGGGACTCGTGTACCTGCTGGTGCCGCTCTGCTGGCTAATTGGCCTGGGCAGCGAGGCCGAGGTGCGTCGTCTGTTGGTGCTGGGCCCGAGTGTCATGGCCGGCGCCATTCTGGGCACGGTCCACGCGTCCTTTGTCCGGCACGAACCGGGGGGCGGGCCACGACGCTTCACCCCACCGCCCCGCGGGATACCGTGGTGGCTGGTCGCCTCGACGCTGGGCTGGTCGCTGGTGGCCCTGGTGCCGGGGGCGCGGGGGGACCTGTCGGTCATTGTGTCGGGGACCCTGCTCACCTTGGCCAGCGGCTTTCTGCGCGACATTGGAACGCGTCGAATCGTGCGCGCCGGGGGCTCCCGCCGCCTGGAGCTACCCACCCTCCGGATGGTGCTCCCCATTTTTGCCGCGTACCTCGCGCTATCGGCACTCTGGCCCCTCACCGACGCCACACCCGTCTGGCACGGTGCGCTGGCGCTGACCCTCCCCGGCGTTCCCCTCTCCCAACCGCTGGTCTATCGTGCACTCGAACAGGTCGCCGCTTTTACGCTGGTGGGTTACATGGGCGCCGAATACCATGGCCGCGAAGACACGAACGGCGGGACCGGGGTGCTCCGTCTGGCCTTCTGGAGCGGTGTCGCCGCCGTGCTGCTCCAGGCGGCCCGCGGCTTCCATGAATCGCACGGGGCCAGCCTGTCCTTACTGGTGCTCACGCAGATCGCGGGCGTGTTTGGCCAGTGGGTATACATCCTGCAGCGGGCGCACGTGCAGGCGCTGGTGAAACGCCGCGCGCTGCTGGAGCGCCTTCGTCAAGCGACCAGCATGCAGCGCGCGGCGGCCTAGCCGTAGAGACCTCTCGCCGAATCAGGCCGGACCGAGGTCGGCATCGACCTCGATCTCCACCAGATACTCATCCCCGATGAGATGCGCCTCCACCATGGTGTTGGCCGGCAGGATGTGACCGAAACGCTCGCCATGCGCACGAGCCACCGCCTCCCAGTCGCGGTTGACGTTGCTCACAAAGACACGCGAGCGCACCACATCTTCCAGACGACCGCCGAGCGACTGCAGCGCCCCGGCGATCTTGTCGATGCAGAAGTGGGTCTGCGCGGCCGCGTCGGTGCCGCCAATGGCGCGGCTGCCGTGGGTGGCCGTGGTACCCGACACATGAATACGCTGCCCCTTCCGCACCGCGCGGCTGTAGCCGGCCATTGGCTCCCACACCGTCCCACTCAAGGCGAGCGTACGCCCATCGTGTCCCGGGCGGGTGCTGAACGGCGCCGGAAAGCTGGACAGGTGGTGTGACAGATCACCACTGGCTGTGAGATACGGCGGCGTGCGGTATTCATCGCCACAGTCGCCGGGAATGGGCAGCAGGGCCGCTTGTGCCGCTGCAATGGCGGAACGATCGGCGTCATCCATCGCGAAGGCAAAGATGCGCGCGGTGTCGCCCACATGCTGCGAATGGCTGAGTCGCGCCCCCACAATCACCCCGGCCACGCCAGGTTGGTCGAGCACCCACCGGCTGGCCACGGTCGCAATGGACACCCCATGCTTCTGCGCTACCGCATGCACCACCTGCAGTAGTTGTTGAAAGACCCCCCAGCCGCCGGCGGTCCGGATGAAGCGCCCATATTTCATTTGCGACCAGGTATCGAGCGTCTCCCAATTGGGCTCCGGGGCGCCCAGCCACTTCTCACTCAGGAATCCGCCAAGTACGGTGCCATAACACAGGACACCGACACCGTGCTCGCGCGCATACGGCGCCAGCGTCCTGGTAAAGCGCGTATCCACCAGACTTCCGCTCACCTGATTGCTCACGAGGCGGATGCCACTGGCAATGGCCACGCGCAAATGGGCGGTATCGAAGTTGGTAACCCCAATCGCCGTGATCCGCCCGGCATCACGCTCCGCCTCGAGATGCCACAGCGCGTCCAGCCAGCGCGGATCGGCAAAGGTCCAGGCATGGAACTGCAGCAGATCAATTGTGTCCGTCTGCAGGCGGGAACAGGCGCGCTCCACGGCCGTCCGGGTATCCTCCGCACTGACCGGCCCGGGCTCAGGCACCCACTTGGTAAGGCACTGCACCGCGGCCGACGAGGCGCGGCGGAATTTCCCGGCGACAAGTTCGGCCGAGCCGTAGTGATCGGCCATATCGAACGTGGTCAAACCGGCCTCCACGTACGGCGCCATGGCCTGCGCCGCCGCATCGAGATCCAGCACGCGACCATCGCGCTCCATATCGGCAATCTGCCAGAGGCCCGTGAGCACACGGGAGATCTCGAGACCAGGCGCCAGGGTAGTCCGCTGCATCATTGCTGTGTGAAAAGTGAGAGGGGAGATATGGGAATCAGACGTGCGGGGGGCGATGGAAACAGCGTCATGGGTTATGGGTTATCGGGTGACCGAGTAACTGCGGTAAGAACTGGGACGACCGCTGTTCCAGCGGTGTCCGTGAGGGGCACGTCCCGTGCGGACGCCAGCACTCGCACCTCGCATCGTCGTGGTTGTCTCGACACTCTCACCCTCGATATCCATCGCACCTCGCGACTCGCAACGCTCTCACCTCCACGTCTCACCTCGGCCGTCTCACGTCTGTTGTCTCATTCCGGGGGCAGGACGCGGGTGATGGCCGTGAGATCTCCTCCCCGCCGCGCCAGTGCCCGCGTTTCGCGCCAGTACACGAGTGTGCCCAGTGTCATGACCACCAGCCAGACCAGCGTGGAGTGCGCATACCATCCCGGTACCGTTGCGGTGAGATCGCGGTAGCACTGCACCACCAGCAACGCCGTCAGTGTGATGAGCGCGAGTACGGCCACCACGATTTGCAGCGGCCGGGATCGCAACACCTGTACCTCGCGGGCCAACGCCGGGTTGTACGACGGCAATCGCAGCACCGACAACGCCATGATGACGAAGTTGACGAGCATGGCTGTCACCAGAATCTCCACGCCGAGAAAAAAGTCGCCGGCAAAGTGTCCGCCAAGAATGCCCAGCGTAGACAGGATGGCTGACGAGAAGAGCGCGACCCTCGGCGTGCCCGTGGCCGGGTCCACCACCGACATGGCGCGCGGAAATACGCCGTCTTCCGCCCAGGCAAAGCAGAGCCGTGAGACGCCCAGCAGCATCCCCGGAAGATCCTTGATGAGCGCGAGCGCCGCGCCCGACATCATGAGCACGCCGACGGCCGGTGAGACCAGCGGTGTGAGCAACCCGGGCGCGGTCACGTCGCCCTGCGCACTCGCCGACGCGATGTACTGCCAGGGGACCGCCCGATACACCGCACCGGTAAAGGCAAAGTAGAACACCCCCACCACGCCAATGGCCAGAAAGATGGCCATGGGCAGCGTCCGCGACGGATTCCGCGCCTCGCCGCCCGCCTGTGCAATCACGTCAAAGCCAATGAAGCTCGAAAAGAGCACCGCAGCGGCCGGAGGCACCACGGTCCAGAAAGCGCCGGGCGTGCCCAGCAGCATCGCACCTTCGCCGCGTGCCTCGACCAGCGTGCGGTATTCCTCCGGTCCGTGCGTAAACCCGGTCACGATCACGAGCCCGCTGCACAGGAACACCAGCACCACGAGGGGCACGAGCGTGCGGGTTACGGCTTTTACCCCCCGCAGATTCACCACGACAAAGGTCCAGAGGAACCCCAGCGCGAGAATCAACCTTATGGTGCGCTGCTCCAGCACGACGGCCAGTTCCGTCCATTGCGCGGCCTTGGCGGTGTCCCGCAGGAACGGCGGGATCACATACGACACCACCCCAATGGCGATGCACAGGCCAAACCACTGCGAGAAGCTGGCCAGAAACCCGGTATACGGGCCAATGGAGCGACTGGCATAGACGTACGAGCCACCGGCCCTCGGCATCGCGCTCCCCAGCATGGCGTAGCAAAGCGCGGCGAGCACCGCCGGCACCGCCGCCATGAAATAGGCAGGCAAGACGTAATCCCCGATCCCCGGCACCGAGCGCTGCAGCGCAAAGGGCACGATGTTGATCCCGGCGCCCACCATGGACCCGATGCCGGCGGCCGCGAGGCCGACCAGCCCCAGCTCCCGTCGCAACCCGGTGCGGGGGGCGCCGTCTGGCAATGCATCACTCATGAACGTCCGGGTTGAGAGCCTGTCGCACTTTCAGGGGATTCTTCCAGTCGGTACGATGCGCTCGCTGCACGGCTCCCGCCACTGGCGGCCTGACGAACCGGTCCACAGCTTCGTGGCATGACTTCTCTTCGCCTGCAGCTTTTCACACTTGGATTCCTGGCCGCCGCCGCCACGGCCCCCATTGAAGTGATGCCATTGGGCGTCGCACCACTGGGAGCACAGGCGGCACGAGGCGCCAGCTACGGCGATCTCAGCGCCCTCTTTACCTCCTGGCGCGCCTTCGAGGAGGCCCCGCGGGTCAATGGCATGCCCGACTACACCCCGGGCACCTCCGCCCGCCGGTTGGTCGAACTCCGGGCCCTGCAACAGAAGCTCGCCGCCATCGACACCACCGGCTGGACGGTGTCACAGCAGGTCGACTGGCACATCGTGCGCGCCGAAATGAACGGCATGCTGTATCACCTCACGGTGCTGCAGCCGTTCGCCCGCGACCCGGCCTACTATGCGTCGGTGCGTACCGACGAAAGTGATACGCCAGCGGAAGAGGGACCGACCATTCACGGGGCCGTGCGCCTCTGGCGCTATGGTATCTGGCCGCGCACCGCGCTCGACACCGTACGCAACCTCACCGCCGACGAAATCACCAGACTCACCACCGAGCTGCGCTCGGTCCCACCGCTGCTGACGCAGGCGCGCGCCAATCTGGCCGACGCCAACGCGAAGGATTTGTGGGTGGGTGGTGTCCGCGCGTTTGAAGAGCAGCACGATGCCCTCGGCGTGCTCGCCGATCGCGTGAAGGCGCGGCATCCCAAAGAGGCGGCACTGGCGCGCACCATCGCCGAGGCGAGGACCGCCACCGAGCAGTTCACCACGTGGCTGCGCGCCGAAGCGCCGCGCCGCACCGGCCCTTCGGGTATTGGCAAGGCACAGTACACCTGGTACCTGAAGAACGTGCAGCTCATGCCACTGACGTGGGAAGACGAAGTGGTCATTCTGCGCCGCGAACTGGCGCGGGCGCATACCTCGCTGCGGTTCGAAGAAGCGCGCAATGCGTCGTTGCCGCCAATGAAAACGGCGGAAAGCCCGGCCGAGTTTGCGGCGCTGCAGGAGAGCATGCTGCCGCGTTACCTCGGGTTCTGGCGCGACAAGCAGCTCATGACCATGGAGCCGTGGATGGAGCTGGCGCTGCGCGAGCGCTTTCAAAGCTTCTCGCCGGAACCGACGCGCAACTTCTTCTCGCAGGCCACGCACCGTGATCCGCGCACGCTGTGGACCCACCTGTTTCATTGGTGGGACAACATGCGTATCAAGGTAGCGCCGCACGCCAATCCCATTCGCCGCGAACCGTTGCGCTACAACGTGTGGATGAGCCGCGCCGAAGGGATGGCTACCGTCATGGAAGAGTGGACCATGCACGCCGGGCTGTACGACGACAGCCCGCGATCACGCGAGATTGTGTGGGCCATGCTTGCCGCCCGCGCGGCGCGCGGGCTCGGCAATCTGTACGCGCACTCCAACGAACTGGACATGGCCGGTGCCGGCGAACTGCACGTGGGATGGACACCACGTGGCTGGATGCGGCGCGATCCGCTACTGGGCTTTGAGCAGCATCTGTATCTGCGTCAGCCCGGCTACGGCGCCACTTATGTGAGCGGCGGGCGACTATTGGAAGAAGCCATCGCCGAACGGGGCCGGCAGCTCGGCGCACAGTTCACGATGAAGCGGTTCTTCGATGAACTGAACGCCGCGGGGATGATTCCCGTGTCGCTCATCTACTGGGAACTCACCGGCGATGATCGCATGATTCGCGAGCTCAAGGACGGTCAGGGGCCGCTGCCGTTCCGGTAAGTCCGGTCCCCCCGCGCTATCAGGTGGCGCGCACCACCTGATAGCGCAGCTGGGCAAATCCGCTCCCCATCTGCCGTACGTCAGTCAGTGCCAACGGCGGCGTGACAATGCGGCGCGGCAGCAACGGCATGCCGCGCCCCAAGGTGACGGAGGCGAGCGTCACAATGATTTCGTCCAGCAGGCCGGCGTCGTGGAATTGTCCGGCCAACTCGCCGCCGCCCACAATCCACACGTGCTGATCGCCGGCCGCCGCCTGCATGGCTTCGTACACCGGCCGCACGTCGCCACGCACGAAGGTGATGTCGGCCCCGGCAATGTGCGGCAGCGTGCGCGAACTGAACACCCACGTGGGCTGCGTATACGGCCACGCCATGGGCTGCGGCGCATCAGGGGCGATATGGTGACGCCACAGCCACTCGTACGTATGTGAACCCATGCAGAGCGCACCAACCTGCTTGATGAACTGCAGGTAGTCGGGTTCGCCTTCCTGCGGAAACTGAAACAACCAGTCGAGCGAATGGTGCTCATCAGCCAGGAAGCCGTCGAGCGATGACGCGGTGTAGTATTGCGTAGCCATCCGTTGGCATCCTCTGGGTTCAGGGAACTGAGGGGTGGTCACGGTCTGGGGAGATCAACGCGTGCCGCAGCGCACTCACGCGATCACGGGCCACCTTGACCCGTGTGCCAGATCGCAACACCACGGCCGGATCTCCGGCCGCCGGTTGCTCCAGCGTGAGAATGGCCGACTGTCGTACCAACGCCGATCGATGCACGCGGAGGAACCCGTGCATCCCCAGCCGCTCCTCCAGCTTGTGCATACGCTCCCGCACAATGTACGAGCGCTTCGCCGTGTGCAGCCACGCAGAATAGCCATCGGCCTGCACCCATTCAATATCCTTTACGGGGACGGTGTGCACACTGCCCCGTTCCACAACGATCAGGCGTTGCTCCGCCGTATCCGACGCTCCAGCCCGCTCCGCACGTACGCGTCGTACTCGCTCTACCGCTTCGGCCAGACGCGAGCGACGTGCCGGCTTCAATACATAGTCCACCACATCGGCGCCGAACGCCTGCACCGCAAAGTGCGCATGCGCACTCACAAACACGACGCACAGCTGTGGCGTGTGTGCTCGCAGCGTTCGGGCCACTTCCAGCCCATCGTGTTGCGGCATGGCGATATCCGTAAAGCAGGCATCGGCGGCGTAGCGAGCACAGGCGGCAACCGCGTCGTCCCCACGTGCGGTTATGGCCACCACGTCGCACCCCAGTCGCGAGAGATCGTCGGCAAGCACGGCGGCAGCCACCGGTTCATCATCCGCCACCACCACACGCAGTGGAACCGTCACGGAGCCTCCGGTCGTCGCGCCGGAAGTACCAGCGTGGCGCACATGCCACCGGGGCGCTCGGTGAACGCAAGCGAGGCGGCACCACCGTACAGCAGCGCGAGCCGGCGGCGGGTCGTGGCGACCCCAACTCTCAGCCCACCAAATGGCGACGGCTCGGCGTCCACTCCGTCCTCCGGCCCGTCGGCATCCACCGTGAGCGTCGCGATGTCGTTCTCACAGTGGGCAGACAGCACCACGCGCCCCGGGGTACTCCGGCGCGCAATTCCGTGCCGAATGGCGTTCTCCACCAACGGCTGCCAAACCAGCGCCGGCAGCGCGACGGGTCGAACGCTGGCGTCAATGTGCCACGTGATGTGAAGCCGATCTCCCAGCCGCGCTTGCTCAATGGCCAGATAGCGCTCCACAATTTCCCGTTCGGCATCGAACGGTACCGCATCGCTCGATTCGGTCAGGGCAAAGCGCAGCAGATCGCCGAGATCAGCCGCAACCTCACTGGCCCGTTCACCCTCGCCGCGACGGGCCAGCCCGGACACGGTATTGAGCGCATTCAACAGGAAATGCGGTTCCAGTCGCGCCCGTAACGCCTCCAGCTCTGCCTGCACCAGTGTGGCCTGCAGGACGGCCTCGCGGTCGGCCGCTCGTGCTCGTTGGCGCCGTGCGTCGGTCCAACTTCCAACCAGTGAAATGAGCCCGGCCGTGATGGCGTGCGTGGGCAGCCACCCCAGCACCACCAGTTGCCAACTCGTACTCCACCGGTAGGGCGAGGGGGGTTGGACAATGAGCAAAATGATCGCCGACGCCACGCCGCATATCACCAGCGCCACCGTCGCCAGCACGGCGAGTGCGCGCCCTTCCGAGTCTACGAGCGACCAGCGGTGAGCGAGCGGTTGCGCAAGCAGCAGCCACAAAACAGCGGTTGCCACCTGTGCCCAGAGGGCGACCGGCACCATGGACGCCACACGCACATACTCGAGCGCCTGCACCAGGGGCGTAAGTCCCAGCACGGCGCACAGCAGCACCGTGCCCACGAGCCACCAACGAGCACGAAAACGAGTCCCGGCAGAGGCGACGGTCATAAGCGAAAGCTAGCGCGGCGTGTTCCGCGTGGACACGAGCACGATGTCCAGCGACATGCCGCTCTCCTGCATGCGCACCAGTCGGTATGGTGCCGTTCGGGTGACAAAGAGCGTGACCATGCTTCGTTCCGCCTGCTGCTCAATACGCCACACATCGAAGTGTCCGGCCGGCACGGTCACCGTATCCGCCCGCAGTACCCGCAGGCGATACTCGGCGACCGTCCCCTTGCCACTGGTCAGGACAGGAACGCGAAGGTCCAACCCTTCGCGCCACCGCACCGCGGCGAGCAGCGGGGTGACGGCATTGTCGTCCACCGTGCCCACGGGCACCACGGTATCGATCGCCAGCACACCCCCTGCGGAGGTGGGGGTGGCGGACTGCCCGATAATGCGCACCCCATCGGCCGCCGGAACGAAATCCAGTGCAATACGCATGGGGGCGCCGCGCATCACACCGCTTTGCCGCAACGTGCGCTCCGCCAGCGTGGCCGTGAACGACAGGATGCTTTCCTGATTCACCATGCCCCCGAGGGCAATGGCATCACGCAGCTCCCACCCCATCGTCTGACTGTCGCGCGTGCGCGCGAGCGTCTGCCATCCCATGGGTGTGCCGCGCATGAGCACGGCAAAGGAGTCTACGCCGACCTTCAGCCGAGCGGGATCCACCTGCGTGCTCAGGGCGGTGGCTTGTGCGTGCGCGGTGGAACCAAGGCCCGTGGCGAACACCACGGCCCACAACACGGTACGGATCATGATCGGTCTCAGCGTCGGCGGTGAAAAGGGAACAGGCGGTGTACCACCCTGTCCGAAGCTGTACGCGGCAGCGAAGTTTGGGAGTCACCGCTGCAACGAACGGCCCGCCGCCTGCAACGAATTACCTGCATTCATGCCCCTGCTGCTCGACGATTTCACAGAAGCGTCCGAGGTGATTGCTGCACGCTGGTCGGTGTTCAGCGATCGCGTCATGGGCGGTGTCTCAACGGCGAACGCTACGCTGGGATGGGTGGATGGCCAATATGCCTTGCGGCTCACCGGCAATGTCTCCCTGGAGCACAACGGGGGATTTGTGCAGGTGGCGCGAGCCCTGAACAACGGGGCGGGGCGACCGTTCGACGCCAGCGGATACGATGGCATTGGTCTGCGCCTCTGGGGCGCGGGCGGCCCGTACTTTCTGCATCTGCGCACGGAAGACTGCCGCGCCCCGTGGCAGTACTACAGCGCGCCGCTCCCGGTAGATGGGGCCTGGGAAGAACTGGTCGTCCCGTGGCACGAGTGCGAACCCGTTTCACTGCGCGAACCACTCGATCCGTCCCGACTGATCCGCCTCGGCATTGTCGCGGCGAAGCGGGCCTTCAGCGCCAACGTGGCTGTGGCGCGCGTGACCTGCATTCCCTGAGGCTCAGGTAGGCTCAGTCTGCTCGGGCCAGAGCTCGCCGTACAAGGTGGGGCCGCACGACTGGCAGATGGCATGACTGAACGTCGCATCCGAGTGCGTGGAGATATACGACTCCACCGCTTGCCAATACCCCTGGTCGTCACGGACGCGCTTGCAGTTGGCGCAAATGGGAATAAGGCCGGAGAGCGTCCGCACATCGTTCAAGGCCGTGCGCAGCTGCGTATTGGTCGCCGCGAGCGCTTCTTCGCGGGCCCGTCCCAAGCGGTTGAAGCGCACGAGTTGATAGACCAGGATCGCCACCAGCACAAACACGGCCAGCCCCAACAGTCCCGTGACCCGTTGCCGCGCGATGATGGCCGCCTGCGCCTGCTGCGCCTCGCGGAGCCTGGTCGTTTCTTCGCGCTGGCGTTCACGTTCTTCGCGGTCTTCCTCGGCGGTGAGTCGTTCGGCCGTGGACCGATCAAAAATGGTGTCGCGCATGGCGGTGGCTGCGCGTAACGCCCGCAGCGAGGCCACGGAATTCCCGGCCCGCTCCTCCACCTGCGACAGCGCCTCGAAGGCCTGCAACATGAACACCCGCTGCTCCACACTGCGCGACAATTCGAGCGATTCCATCAAGCGCGAACGCGCCACCGGCAGCTCCCCCAATTGGGCGTGCCCCTCACCCATCAGCAGCAGCGCGCGGGCCCGGCTGCGGATATTGCCGTTCTCCTTGCCCATGGCCGCCAGCGAATCAAGCAGCGGCAAGGCCTCGCGCGCTCGACCCTGCCGTAGCAGCGCTTCACCGCGCGCCGCCGCGTTCAAGCGCCACCCGCCAAGGGAGTCCACCACGGAGATCTGTGGCGAGCCGCTGGAGTACGCCGCCAGCGACCGGGCAATGGTCTCATATGCCAGCGCGAACTGCCTGGTATCCACATAGACGAGGGCGAGCGTATTGAGCGCATAGCCGAAAATGGCCTGATCGCCGGACGTACCTGCCATGGCCACGGCTTCCTTGAGTCGGGCTTCAGCACGCCCGTATTGGCCCCAATCCTGGTATACTTTGCCAATATTGGTCAGGACACGCGCAATGCCTACCGTGTCATGTTGCCGACGACGTCCGTCGAGCGACTGCGAGAAGGCGTACAGCGCTTGTTCGTAGTTGCCAAGCTGGTAGTGCGCGGAACCGGTGTTATTCCAGGTACGCGATGCCCCCACCGTATCACCCAGCGCCAGACGCATGTTTCGCCCGCGCTGCACGTACCCCAACGCACTTTCGTTTTGGTTCGCGCGGAGCAGTTGCGATCCCATGGACAGTATGGCGTCGGCCTTGAGCGGGGAATCCGGTAGGCGCTCGGCCAGCGTAATCGCCTGCCGAGCGGCGACGACCCCCGAATCCACCTTCCCGGCCCGCGAATAGGCATCGGCCAACCCCCGCCAGGCCTCAATCAGCCGTTCCGGTTGGTCCCGGATCGCGGACAGACTGTCCACCGTGGCACGCCACTGGTCCACCGTCCGCACAGGAGTCTGCGCAGAGACGGGCGAGGTGATGGCAACGATCAGCGTTCCGAAAACGAGAAGGAGTTGGCCGGCGCGATTCATGGGTGGGGACGTCGGGATCCGGGCAAACGCCGGATAGCTGGTGCGTGGGACTGCAGTTGGAAGCGACACCGGCCGATATTTGAACAAGTTGGTCCCGTTTCCGACTTTGTTCAACAACATCCGGGCATCCGATTCATGTTCAACGATCTGTGCGACGATGCGCACGAAGCGCATTCGCTGAAGGCTATCCACCGCGTCGTGATGGTGATTGGCGTGGTGTTCCTGACGTTTGGTGGTTTTGCCATTAGCACGCGCCTTGGCCAGTCTCAGCCGCCCGCCTCGGCGGCGTACGGCACCAAGCAGGCGCAGCCCGACGCGGCCGTATTCGGCGACTGAGGGTCCTGAGGGTTTAAAGCGACGACGGGGCGTGATGCTGAGGCATCGCGCCCCGTTGCCGTTTGGGCCGCGATCTGTAGGCTTCGGTGACCTCACTTCCCCACGCATGTCTGACCAGCAACTCCCCCGGCGCACGTTCCTCGCCCGATCCCTGGCCGCTGGCGCAGGGCTGACCCTTGGCCGAGCCGGGCTCTGGCTGCCATCCTCGGGGGCACCGGCCGTGGTGACCAGTGAAAGACGACGCCCGGTACTCCCCAACGGGGTGCAGAGTGGCGACCCCTGGCCCACCCGCGCCGTGCTCTGGGGGCGCACCGATCGTCCGGCGCAGCTGGAGGTGGAGTGGTCCACCACGGAAGCCTTCCGCACCGTCCACCGCGTGCGCGGGCCGATCGCCCGGGCGGAAGCCGCCTTTACCACCCATCTCGATCTCACCGGGCTCCCCCCGGGAGAAACCATCTTTTACCGCGCGCGCTACGAAAGTCTGGAGACGCCCGGGGCGTTCAGCGAACCAGTGACCGGGCAGCTGCGCACCCCTCCTCGCGCGTCGGCACGCGCCACGAAGCCGGTGCGGGTGGCCTGGTCGGGGGACATGGTGGGTCAGGGTTGGGGCATCGATGCCTCGCGCGGTGGCATTCGCATGTACGAGGCGCTGCGACGCGCGGAGCCCGATGTGTTTGTGCATTCGGGGGACAACATCTACGCCGACGGTCCACTGCAGACCGAAGTGCCGCTGGATGACGGCACGGTGTGGCGCAATCTGGTAACCGACGCCAAGAGCAAGGTGGCGGAAACGCTGGACGAATATCGCGGGGCGTTTGCGTACAACCTGCTCGATGACAACGCGCGTCGGTTCGGGGCACAGGTGCCCGTGATTGCGCAGTGGGACGACCATGAAGTCGTGAACAACTGGTTTCACGATCTGGTGCTCGAGGACGATCCACGGTACACCGAGAAGAACGTGCGGGTGCTCGCGCAGCGGGCGCAGCAGGCGCTGTTCGAGTTTCTCCCCATCCGGCGGAACGCCGCCGAACCCAACCGGATCTACCGGTCGTTTTCCATGGGGCCATTGCTGGAAATCTTCGTCGTGGATCTGCGCAGCTATCGCGGCGCCAACTCTCCCAATCGGCAAACCAGCGCGTCACGCGAGACCGCGATCCTGGGCGACGCGCAGTTGGCGTGGCTGGAACGCGGGCTACGGCAGAGTCGGGCCACCTGGAAGGTAGTTGCCTGCGACATGCCGATTGGGCTCGTCGTGGAGGACCGCCTGCGCGAGGGGGTGCGCAACTACGAAGCCATTGCCAACGCCGACGCGGGTGTCCCTCTTGGCCGCGAACATGACATCGCCCGGTTGCTGCGCGCCCTGCAGCAGGCGCAGGTGCGCAACGTGGTGTGGATTACGGCGGATGTGCACTACTGTGCCGCACACCAGTACGCGCCGGAGCGGGCCGCCTTCACGCAGTTCGATGCCTTCTGGGAATTTGTGGCGGGCCCCATGCATGCCGGCACCTTTGGGCCCAACGCGCTCGACGGGACGTTCGGGCCTGAGGTGCGCTTCGCCAGCGCGGCGCCGAAACCCAACCGTCCGCCCAGCGACAACCTGCAGTTCTACGGCACGCTCGACATCGACCCACGTACCCGTGCGCTGACGGCCGGACTATGGGATGTCACGGGCACGCGCTTGTGGAGCGTAGAGCTGCCGCCCGCGAACTGAGCCGCTGGCCCGCACGTTTCGCGCGGTTATCCGCCGGCCATGGCTCCGACAATGAGCAAGGGCTCACGCCCCGTCTGCACCGCCTCCGGCAGCAGGTCATCCGGTGAGGCGAGCGACAGGTCCTGCTCACAGGCGTAAAAACGCACGAATGCGCGTCGCCTGTGCGTACCATGATCACGAATGGTCCCGCGCAACACGGGATAGGCGGCCTCCAGCGCATCCAGCACGGCGCGCAGCGACAGTGGCCCTGTCACCGACAGGGCCAGTTCACCGGTGTGCGACAGCAGCGCGCGCAGTGGCGAAGGAAGCACCACGCGCACCACACGCGCGGCCACGGTGGCTTGCTGGGTCACGGCAGCGTCTGCACTTCCACCGACAACACCGGTGGCAGGTCATGCACAATCGCCTGCCAATGATCACCGCCATCGGGAGACACATACACCTGTCCACCGGACGTCCCGAAGTAAATCCCGCAATCGTCCAGCGTGTCCACGGCCATGGCATCACGCAGCACGTTCACGTAGCAGTTGGCCTCAGGCAACCCGTTCCCCAAGGCCTCCCATTCGTGTCCGCCGGTGCGACTGCGGTAGACACGCAGCTTCCCGTCGGGTGGGAAGTGGTGCGTGTCACTGGTGATGGGCACCACGTACACCGTATCCGGTTCGTGCGCGTGCACATCAATGGGAAAACCGAAATCCGTGGGCAGATTGCCACTCACCTCATACCAGCTGTCGCCACCGTTGTCACTGCGCATCACGTCCCAGTGCTTCTGCATGTACAGCCGTTGCGGGTTGGCGCTGTGCATGGCCAGACGATGCACGCAGTGCCCCACCTCGGCATCGCCGTCGGGAATTTCGCCGGAACGCAGCCCCTTGTTGATAGGCATCCACGTGGCGCCGCCATCGGTGGTACGAAATGCCCCGGCGGCAGAGATGGCGATGTACATCCGCTGCGCATCGGTGGGATCCTGCACGATGGTGTGCAGGCACATGCCCCCGGCACCCGGCTGCCATTGCGACCCCGACCCGTGCTCGCGCAGCCCCGAGAGCTCCTGCCAGCTGGCGCCACCGTCGGTAGACTTGAACAGCGCCGCGTCTTCCACGCCGGCAAACACGGTATCGGCTTCCGTCAAAGATGGCTCGAAGTGCCAGACCCGTTTGAATTCCCACGGATGCGGCGTGCCGTCATACCACATGTGCGTGCCGGGAATACCATCGTAGGCGAAGCGATTGTCCATGGCCTGCCAGCTGCGGCCGCCGTCGTCGCTGCGTTGCACCAGCTGGCCAAACCATCCGCTCGACTGTGACGCATAAAGCCGGTCAGGATTGAGTGGCGATCCCTTGAGATGGTACATCTCCCAGCCAGGAAAATGCGGCCCGTCCACGGTCCACTTCGTGCGCGTCCCATCAGCCGACAGGATGAACGCACCTTTGCGCGTACCGACCAGCACTCGAACCCGGCTCATCACATGCTCCTGGTCACAGGGAGAATCAAGCGGTTGTAAACATACGTGGAGATTCCAGCGGTCTGCACGTACCTTGGACCACAGATCCCACGCAAACTCATCGTGGGACCAACCGCCGCCGCGATGTACCCATGCCCACAGCCACGTCCCAGTCCCTGCCCCCGCTCACGGCAGAGGAATCCAACCGCTACCGCCGGCATCTCATCCTCCCGGGCGTGGGACCCGAGGGGCAGGCGCGCCTCAAGGCGTCCCGCGTGCTCATTGTCGGGGCCGGTGGACTGGGGTCGCCGGTCGCGCTCTATCTGGCTGCCGCCGGCGTGGGGACCATCGGGCTGGTGGACAACGACCGGGTGGACGCCACCAACCTGCAGCGTCAGTTGCTGCACGGCACCAGCGACGTGGGGCGCAGCAAACTGGAGTCGGCACGCGATCGGCTGCACGACGTCAACCCGCATGTGCATGTGGTGTTGCACGCCTCGTGGCTCACGTCGTCCAATGCGCTCGACATCATGCGTGGCTACGATGTGGTCGTGGACGGCACCGACAATTTTGCCACCCGCTATCTCGTGAATGATGCCTGCGTACTGTTGGGAATTCCCAACGTGCACGGGTCGGTCTTTCGCTTTGATGGGCAGGCGTCGGTGTTCGGTCTCCCCGATGGCCCCTGCTACCGCTGCCTCTATCCCGAGCCGCCGCCGCCGGAGATGGTCCCCAACTGCGCCGAAGGCGGCGTGCTGGGTGTGCTGCCAGGTATGGTCGGCACCATTCAGGCCACGGAAACCATCAAGCTGCTGCTCGCACTCGGCGACTCACTCTCCGGCCGCCTGCTCATGATCGATGCGCTGAGCATGGCGTTTCGAACCGTCCGACTGGCACGTGACCCCGAGTGCCCCGCGTGTGGCACGCGCACCATTACGCAGCTGATTGACTACGACCAGTTCTGCGGCACGCCGGGACTGCATGCCGACGCCCACGCCATCGTGGAGGAAGTCACCGCCGCCACGCTGCGCGACTGGCTGGCCAGCGGGACCCCCCTGCAGCTCATTGATGTGCGCGAGCCCAACGAGACGGCCACCGGCACGATTGCCGGCGCCCGCTGCATTCCGCTTGGCACCCTGTCCGAGCAGCTGCCAACGCTGGCCACCGACGTCGTCACGGTATTGGTGTGCAAAAGTGGCGTGCGCAGCGCGCGCGCGGCCCGGCAACTCATCGCCGCCGGCTTCGCGCAGACGCGCTCACTCGCAGGAGGCATGATGCACTGGGACACGCCTTACCCGCGTTGAGATCTCAGATCTCCCTCACTCCGGGAGTACGTCGTCCGGGAGTTCTCTGGGTTCCGCCAGAATCGCCTGGGCCTCGGCCAGTCTCTTGGCCGGCACCAGGATCGTGACGCCGCGGGACGTAGCCCCCTGAAATCCGGGTCCGAAAATCCCCACGGTATCATTGCCATCACGCTCGGCCGGAATGTCGTGGGCCTCCAGCAGGGCAATGGTGATATCGGCTTCAAAGCCCGACGCCAACGTTACGAGTGATGTCCAATCAGCGTGCATACATCTCCTGCCGGGAGTCAATGAAGTAGTGATCTTCACACCGGTGTTGCGGCGGGATCGCGAGAAGTGCTAGCGCAACGCGGCCCGTAGTTCAGCATACTGCTGCGCGTATTCGCGCACCGGGATGCCCTGCGCGATGGCGTCCCACGCCTGGCGCAGACTCGCCGCACCGCCACGTGGGCCCATGGGATGGCCGAAGACCCCTCGCCCCGGCACGAAGCCGAAGTCCACCGATCCTATGCGGCGGTACACCCCCTCCAGCGTGGCGGCCGAGTCACTGCCTCCCGGCACCGGCAGACTCGGCTTGAGATGTCCCATGGGCTCTAGACAGGCCTGCACATTCTCCATCACCTCGTGTTCCGGCGTCATCATGCGATCGCCGAACCCCGGCATGATGATGACATCGGCACCGGCGAGACGCTGTAGACGGGTGATCACGCGCGAGTGGACGCCGTGCAGCGGCAGCCGACTGAACGACGCAATGAACGGGAAGTGGGTGACCAGAGGCACGCGAGCGTGACGACGGAGTGCCCGCACTCCGCTCAGCCCCACCGGCATGGTGTTCACCATGACCATGGTGGCTCCTGCGGCGACGGCCGTGTCGTGGAGCGCGTGCAGCGCGTCCACTTCGTCCGTGATGTTGGCGAGGTAGCCTTTGGGCACACCAGTGGCAACTTCGGCCCGACGACGTGCATCCCCCAACAACGCGGCCCGTGTCGCGAGCGGCGAGTAGGGCGCATCCGCCAGCATCTCATCGTCCTTGGCCACATCCAGCCCACCCATCCACCCTTCGAAGCCCAACTGCGCAAACGGCTCGGGGGGCAGGCCGATGTTGGGCTTGATCACGCCGAAGAAGAGCGGGCGCCCGTAGACCTGCAGCTGGTCACGCACCCCCTGCACGCCAAACTGCGGCCCTTCGAACGCCGCAAGGTAGGAGGCCGGAAAACGAATGTCTTCCAGTCGGATGAGCGGGATGCCGGGGGCAAAGAACACACCTTCGCCGAGCACTGCGGAAATCAGATTGGGGAGACGCGGGCCGAAATTGCCGTGCGGGTGCGCAATGACCGCGCGGCAGGCGTGGACGGCGCCCGCTGGCGCGGCTGGCACCGGTACGGAGAACCCTGCGGGGCGCGGTGACGACACAAGCGACAGCACCCGGGCGGCAAACTGCGGGCGGAAATCCTCCGCGACCCCGATACGCTGCCATTGTGCCGTGGACTGCTCACTGGCCAGATGGGCGGCCGCGGCGCGCGGATCACCGGCGCACTCGAAGGTGAATTCCAGTTCGATGTACTGGTCTGTGATCAGCGCATCGCGGGACGCAAAGAAGGCGTCGATGTCCTGGGGGGTCACTGCTTCACTCGGTGCGCAGCAGATGCAGATGCACCTCGCGCGCAGTGCGCGGGCCATCGAGCTCCACCAGAAAGAGCGATTGCCATCCGCCCAGCTCAAGCTCGCCATCTGTCACCGGAATGGTTTCGGTGGCGTTGAGAAAGAGCCCGAGCAAATGCGCGTGCGCATTCAGTCGATCGTCCACCGGTGCCCGGTTATGACCGTAGGCAGCGGTCGCCGGCGCCAGCTGTTCCAGCCAGCGGATCATGTCCTGCTGCAACTCCCCTTCCCGCTCATTGAGCGTAATGCGTGCCGTGGTATGCGGCGACATCACGGTCAGGAGGCCATGTTGGACGCCACTCTGACGTACCCATTCTCGCACCGACTCGGTGATATCGAGCAGGTCAATGGGCCGCGTCGTGGTGAGGGCCAGACGGTGGCGAAGCGGAGGCATGGGAGACGGGCTCAGTCAGACGGACAGGTCGCGACGATTGCGGTGAAATATACCGCGGCGTGCCATATACTTGAGACCATGCCTGTCTATCCTAATCTCTTCGAGGCGGCCGAGGTGGATGCCGCCGTGCAACGTCTTGCTGCCCTCACCCCCAAAACGGTGCCCGCGTGGGGGAGCATGAGCGTCGCCACCATGCTCGCTCACGTGAACGTCGCCTACGAGATGGTATACGACGACAAGCACCCCCGCCCCAATGCGCTCATGCGCTTCGTGCTCAAGCGCATTGTGAAACAGAAAGTGGTGGGTCCGGATCCCTATCCGCACAACACGCCCACCGCTCCGGTGTTTCGCATCAAGGACACGCGCGATTTTCACACGGAGCGGGAACGTCTGGTGGCCTATCTGCGCCGCGTGCAACACGACGGGCAGCGTGCCTTTGAAGGCCGGGAGTCACTCTCCTTCGGGCCGCTCACCGCCGCAGAATGGAACGGGCTCTTTTCCAAACACCTTGATCACCATCTGCGGCAGTTTGGGGTCTAGCGCGGCTCAGACCGCGGTGAGCGCGTACGCGTCCCGATAGTCGCGCACGTACGCCTCAAACGTGCGCGGCGCCTTGCCGGTGATGTGTGCCACCGCATCGGTAATGCGTGCGGCGTATCCCAGCTTGAAGTACTCGAGAATCACGAGCAGGTTTTCGGCGTATGCCGGTGGAAGGCCTGCGGCGAGCAGTCCGCCGCGCATCGCGTCCGGCGAGATATCCTCGTAACGAATGTCGCGCCCCAACTCACGCGTCAGAAGCGCGGCGACTTCGTCGTGATCGAGCGCTTCACCGCCGGTCAGATCAAAGGCCTGACCATCAAGGTCTGATCG
This sequence comes from Gemmatimonas phototrophica, assembly GCF_000695095.2. NCBI lineage: Bacteria > Pseudomonadati > Gemmatimonadota > Gemmatimonadia > Gemmatimonadales > Gemmatimonadaceae > Gemmatimonas > Gemmatimonas phototrophica. The sequence goes on from NZ_CP011454.1 coordinate 4,172,339, forward strand.
CTGCAGCAATGAGGCGGCCACGGCCGCGATGTCACGGGCATCAATGAAGCTGCCCTTGGCCGTACCCGTGGGCAGTTGCACCGCGTTGGCGTGGGCAATGCCCTGCAGCCAGAACGTGTGGAAATTCTGCATGAACCAGTTGGGCCGAATGACGTTCCAGGCTAGCCCCGACGCCTCCAGATGGAGTTCGGCTTTGCGCAGCGGCGCGCTGGGATCGGCATCGACGCCCATGGCCGTCATGAGCACGATCTTGCGGACACCACGCGCCTTGGCTTCTTCAATCACACGGCCCAGCAGCTCATCCTGATTGACGTAGCCTGGCGGTGACAACAGGAACGCCCCATCGGCGCCCGTGAGGGCTTCGGCCAGCCCATCACCGCTCACCAGATCCACATGGACCTGTCCGGCTCCGGCCGTCCTGCTCGTGGCGCGGCGAACCGTGTGACTGGCCTGCTCCAACAGGGTGCTCAGGGTGCTTCCAACGTTGCCGTTTGCGGCAAGAACCAGAAATGTCGACATGGGTATGCTCTCGGGTGTCCGGAATGGAACGACAGGTGACACCCAGATAATGGGGCCAGAGCTCAGGACGCCAAATGGCAAATCGTCGCATTTATTTGTCTAATCGTCCTGTTATTGGTACGTTTGTGCATGGATTTGCTCACCGACTTGTTCAAAGATGCGGGGCTGCGCCGCCGCCTGCTGGATGTGCGGCAGCTCCGTACCGACCGGGCCCTGCGCTTTCCCTGCGACCGCAGCGTGGGTTTCCACGTGGTGCTCGAAGGCACGGCCTATGTCCATGCGCCGGCGCTCGCCGAGCCGCTGGCCCTGCAGGCCGGGGACATTGCCGTGATGGGACGCGGCTGTGAGCACATGCTCTCCGCGCAGCCCCAGATACGTGATGTGCCGGTGCAGACCATCGCACTCGCCGCCAACGAAGAGAGCGACGCCCCCGGTGAGGTGTCCGTGGTGAGCGGCGCCTACCAGCTATGGAACACCCCGGTGCATCCGTTCTTCACGGAGCTGCCCCCCTGGTTTGTGGTGCGTGCCGAACGCACGGCCCGCCTGGAGCCGCTTGGCCTCACGGTCTCCATGCTGGCCAGCGAGGCCCGCAGCGACGCGCTGGGACGCGAAACGGTGGTGCACGGATTGCTGGACATCCTGTTCACGTATCTCATGCGGGAGTACGTGGCACGCCGAGGCAACGAGGTTGCCGGGTGGAGTCACGCCGTGCGAGATCCACAGGTCCGTCAGGCAGTTGCCCAGCTGCACGAAGACTGCGCCCTGCCGTGGACGCTGGATACGCTGGCCCGTGCGGTCGGCTCATCGCGCAGTGTGTTGGCGGAACGGTTTCGCGAGGCCATGGGCGAAACGCCGCTCGCGTATCTTCGCACGTTGCGACTGCAGCGCGCCATGCGCCTGTTGTCCGAAAGCGATCGCACCTTGGAGCAGGTGGCGCTGGCGGTGGGGTACCACGACGCGTTCGGGTTTTCGAAAGCGTTCAAGCGCGCGGTTGGCGTGTCGCCCGGCGAGTATCGCAAGCGTGATGCCGCCGAGCGCGATGTGCCCTGGCGATTCCGCGCCGACGAAGCCGTGGGCGCGGGGTAAGGCGTCCGGTTTCCCGCTCAGTCTTTCATGTGAGCGACATACAACGTGTGCCACGGCCCTGACGTGGCGTGGGCGCGAACGCTGATGGACTGCACCGTGAGCCCAACCCGCTGGAGCGCCCCCACAAAGGCCGGGTCCGCACTCACAGACCAATAGGCAATCACCCCGCCGGGGCGCAGTGCCGTGATCGTGGCGGCCAAACCCTTCGTGGCGTAGAGCCGCGAGTTCTCCTTCATGATCATGCCGTCGGGACCGTTGTCCGTATCGAGCATGATGGCGTCAAAGCGCCCCGGATTATCCTTGAGCACCTTCACCACATCCTGATGCACAATGCGCACACGCGGATCGGCCATGGCCTCCGCCGAAAGCGCATACGCCGGATTGGCGTTCCACTCAATGACCTCTGCCACCAACTCGGCCACCCACACTTCGGCGTCAGCGCCCACATGACGCAACGCTTCACGCAGGGTAAACCCGAGCCCCAGGCCGCCAATGAGCACGCGCACCTTGGGCTTGGCCGCCAACGGCGCACACGCCACCTCGGCCAGCTTGTCTTCCGACAGATGGCGACGAGTGGACATCAGCTCCACCCCATCCGCGCGAATGAGGTACGCTCCATCGTGGCGATACAGCTGCAACACCGACCCGTTCGGGGTGCGGGCCTCGCCCAACTTCTCCAGTGGCTTCATCGCCAGAAGTTAGTACAGAGAGTTGAGAAAGGGGATCTGAGACGATGCGATGGATATCGAGGGTGAGAGTGTCGAGACAACCACGACGATGAGAGGCGCGGGTGCTGGCGTCCGCACAGATGTGCCCCACACGGACATTGGGTAACTGCGGGGACGACCGCTGTTCCAGCGGCGTCCGTGGGGGGCACGGCAGTGCGGACGAAGTGCTCGGACCTCTCAATTCGCTGTCATCGGACGTCCGACATCGATATCCATCGCACTTTGATCATCCCAACGCTCGCACCTCTGCATCCCGCCTCGCCCGTCCCAGACGGGCGATCTCATTAATGGGTCAGCCCGTAGACCACGTAGTTCGTCGCAAACTTGTACGCATCGTTGGAGAGGTTCACGGGGTACCATCCTTCGCCCGACCACTCCATGTAGTCACCAATGTCATTGTTGAAGTTGATCACCACCTGCAGCCGCTTCGCCGGATCATTGTCTTCGTGAATACCCAGATACACCGCCTTGGCGGCCGGCGTGGCCGGGTGTGTCATGCCATCCAGCGTGCGGATACTGAAGAACGAATGGAATACCGGGTGCGACACCTTCAGCGGCTCAATGCGCGCCTCCGGCAACACTTTGCGCATGCCCGCCTCAAACACGGCCCACTGTCGCTCGAAGTAAAAGTCGTCCACAATGAGAAACCCGCCCTTGAGAATCCAGTTGCGCAGCGCCAGCGCCTCTTCGTCGGTAGGGTACCAGTACCCGGGCTCCGTGAGATACGCCACCGGGTAGTGTGCCAGCTGTGGATCATTCAACACGTGCACATTGCTCCCCTTCCGATGCACGCGCATCACCGACAGATCGCCCAGAATGGCCATGAAGTTGCGCTCCATAGCCGGATAGTCGGCACTCCACGCCATGCGATACCCTTGGGTATAGCGCAGGCGGACGAAGGTAAACCGCCCGTCGTACGGCACGTTGGGTTCGACAAAAGCTCGACGCTGCGACCAGGCCAATGGGGCCACGCCGAGGACGATCAGGCATCCCAGCAACAACGACCGACGGAGCCTTCGCCGGGCCGGACTAGGATTCGTCGTCATCGGCGTCCTCCAGCAGATGCCGGTAGTAGCGCTCCGGCGCTTCCAGAAAGGAGCGGGTCAACTGATAGTGTTCGGTTTCCGTATACTCCACCTGCCGAAGCGTCCCACCCTCCAGACTGAGGATCGTCGCTCCCGGGAGCGTGAGCAGCATGGGAGAGTGCGTCGCGATAATGAACTGGGCAATGCGCGGTGCGGTCAGACTGTGCAGAATGCGGAGAAAGGCGAGCTGGCGCTGCGGCGACAGTGCGGCTTCGGGTTCGTCGAGAATGTAGAGCCCGTCTTCAAAGCGGTGCTCGAAAAGCGCCAGAAACGCTTCGCCGTGCGAACGGGTATGCAGCGACTGTCCACCGTAGCGTCCAAAGGCCGTGCCCGTGGCTTCCAGTTCACTGGCGAAGTGATAAAACGTTTCGGCCCGGAGGAAGAATCCGTCGGTTGTGCGCTGTCGCCACCCCAGGGACAGGGCACGCCCCAGGGCATATCCATCGGTGTGTTCTTCAAAGTGCTGGTCCCGACTGCCTCCCAACGCTCCGAATCCCACGCTCCACGCCAAGGCTTCCAGCAGCGTGGATTTTCCGGTGCCATTGTCGCCCACCAGAAACGTGACCGGCGTGGTGAATTCGAGGGAGAACTCACCACGCAGCAGCGGAATGGTAAACGGATAGTCGTCCGTTGCCCGCTCGCGCCGCAGCGCCACGTGCGTCAGAAAGGGACTGCCGCTCACCCGTGACATGGTCGTCCTGAAACGAGACGCGCCTGGGACTTAGCCGATGGAGTCAAAAATGCGCACACTCGCCCAGAGTGGCTTGCACTCCGCCACGAACTGCTGATGCACTGGATCCACCTGATAGGCATCATGCTGCGCTTCGTCGGTAAAGACGAGCACGAGCGCGTAGCTGTAGCTGCGCTCAATGACCGGTCGATCCGTCGCGGCGGGCACACCCACATAGCACTGCTCGGCGCTTTTGATGGTCTTGAGACGCTCGAGACCAGCCACAAACTGCGCCTGCTCGGCGTCGGTCAGGTCGGGGCGCAGCCAGAAATAGACGGCGTGAACGAACATGGAGAGGGGACGAGGGGAATGGTGAGCGGCGCCACATGGCGACGCCCTTAATGCTCACCCCTGGGCTACGTACTGGCCAGTGACGGCGCTGCACGGGAACTTCGGCGCCGCGCCGCGGCTACACTTGAGTGTATCCGGTTGCCTCTGCCTCCCTTCCCGCCTCCCATGCGTCTGCTCTCTGCCTGTGCCCTGCTCTGTGCCACGTTGGTCGCCCCCGTTGGGCTGGCCGCGCAGGCCGCCAAATCACCCGCCCCTGCGCTGGAAACCGCCGTGTTCGCCGGTGGCTGCTTCTGGGGCGTCGAAGCCGTGTTTGAGCACCTCAAGGGCGTGCGCAGCGTAGTCTCGGGGTATACCGGCGGGAACGTGGTGAATCCCGGCTACGACTACGTGAGCAGCGGGCGCACCGGGCATGCCGAGGCCGTTCGGGTGACCTTCGATCCCAAGGTCGTGAGCTACGAAACACTGCTCACGGTGTTCTTCACGGTGGCGCACGACCCCACGGAGCTCAATCGGCAGGGGCCGGACATTGGGACGCAGTACCGCTCGGCCATCTACTTCAGCTCCGCCGACCAGCAGCAGAAGGCGGCGGCGGCCATTGCCCAGCTCAATGCCGCCAAGACCTACCGCAAGCCGGTGGTCACACAGGTGGCACCGCTGGAAAAATTCTACGACGCCGAGCGGTACCACCAGAACTACTTGTACTCCCACATGGACCAGCCGTACATCGTGTACAACGATCTTCCCAAGATTGACGCCTTGCGGAAGCGCTTCCCCAGCCTGTGGGAAGACACTTCCGGCAAGTGACGGCGTGAATCGTTGGGGGACCGCGCGGTCAGAAGAAGAAGAACGAGAACCGGCCGCCGCTGGCGCCGAGGCTGCTGAAGCGCTGGTTCACGATTGTGTTGTAGATCGAACCGAAGGTGTAGCGGATACCGATGTTGGTCGTGATCCGGAAGCCGGTCTGCAGCGCCTGACGCTGCAGCAGGATCTCCTCTTCGGTGTTACCCTCGCGCGGCAGATAGATCTGATCGTTGATGCGCGCGGCCGACCCGCCGATGTTGAGCGAGAAGCCGCGACCGAGGCGCAGGTCGACGTTGCCGCTCAGCGTGAGCGCATGGCGGTTGAAGTCGTGCAGGTAGTTGAGCCAGTCGAGCGACACGTTGCTGGACCCCCACGACTGCCGCGCCACATATGACGCCGTGGCCTGCTGGCTGAAGCGCGTCTCGCTGTCCCGGTTGTACACCGTGGTGCGCTGGTAGTCGTAGAAGTTGGGCCCAATGTTATACAGGAAGGTGAGCTGCCGGCGCGTCTGCTCGCTCCAGTTGAACACGTTGTACTCGATAGCAGGCTGCAGGCGCAGCGCGATATCCTGATTGAGGAAGTCGGAGTAGCCGGCGCCTACTTTCATGCCCGCCGACCAGTGCGACGACAGCGTGCGCACGATGAGCGAATTGGCGTTGTACGTGCGCTGCTCATTGGTGACCGTGAACGACGGGCGGGTCGCCGTCTCGGGAATTTCGAAGCGTTGCTCGTTCACGTTGCCGCTAAGCGAGAAGTTCATCTTCCACTTCTCGGTGGCCCGGTTCGCGGATAACGAGAGCGACCCGTTGATGGACTGCTGCTGGTCCTCGGCGCGAACGAAGGCGTTGAAGTTCGTCGTGTACGTCCAGAGGTTCCACTTGTCCTTCAGGTTGGCCGCCGAGGCCTGCTGCTGCTGCATGCCGAACGGCGCCATGTAGGCCATCTGCAGACGCGCGGCGATGGGCGACTTGGCCACGTAGCGCGCGAGTCCCAGCTTGAAGGTGCGCGCCAGTTCGCGGCGGATGCGGTCGTCGGGGTCATTGGGCAGCGTGTTGAGCACGAGGGTGTCGGCCATCCCCTCGAAGCGGCGACGCCCAATGAAGGTGATGGTGTTCTCGGTGCCGCCTCCTCCGTTGGTAAGCCCGGAAACGAGGATCTGCACGTCGGCGTCAAACCGGTCGCGCATCCAGTTCACGAAGTTGACATCGGTGACGATGAAATCCCGGTCGCAGCCGCGCACGCGTCCCTGACAATCGAGAAAGACGCGAATGGCCTGGGACTGCAGGGTGGCCGAGTCGGGCCGGGCCATCATGGGCGGGCCACCCGGGCGGCCGGTGGGGGGGCCGGACTGGGCGGCGGAAAGGGCTGGCGCGGTAAGGACCGCGAAAAGGGCACAAGAGAGGCTCAGGCGAGCCAGTCGGAAAGTCATAACACGGGGCGGGAGTTCGGAGGGCACCAACAACGTCGCCGGAGCCGCTGGGTTAGCGAACGGCGGAGCGGCCCGTTCTGTGCCCACCGGTCCGGACCGCCCCTCCCAAGCAGAACAACCCTCAACCCGAAACCAGAACCCAGGACCCGGAACTGATCAGTTTCGAGTTCCGGGTTTGCGTTGTGGGTTGTGGGTCCCCTCCCCCTACCAGCCCCGGACGACCTCGCGGACGCAGTCCACGAACGCCCGTGCCGCCGGTGTCTGAATGGCCCCCCGACGCCATACCGCCACGATTTCGCGCTGCAGCGTATGCTCGGCGAGCGGCACGTAGGCGGTCTGCGGGGTGTTGTGGCGGGCGGCTGCCATGGCGGGCACAATCGAGATACCGACCTCCGCCCCCACCAACTCCAGCACGGTGGCCAGCTGCGCACTGCGGCACACAACCGACGGATGCACCTGGCGGCTGGAACAGAACCCTGCCACCTGCTCACCCAGGCAATGGGCGGGATCGAGTGTGACCGCGGGGGCGTCGCGAAGCTGCGCCAGGGTGATGCGCCCAGCTCGCGCCGCGGGATGCGCCGCGGGCACCGCCACGACCAGCGCATCGGAGCCGAGCGGTTCCGCATCCAAATGCTCGAAGGCGTACGGCAGGGCAGCTATTACCACATCAAGAACACCATCAAGCAACTGACGCGCCAGTACGGCGCTATAATCCTCGCGGAGCTCAACTCGCAACGTGCCGTTGCGAACGCGCAGCCGTCGCAGCGCGGCGGGTAATACGTACGGCGCGACCGTCGGAATGGCGCCCACACTGAGCGTGGCTGCCTCGTCCTCCCCCTCCCGGCGCACCGCGTGCTCGGTCTCCCGCAGTTCATCCAACAGGCGTAAGGCGCGGGGGTACAGCGCTTTGCCCGCCTCGGTCATCGTCATCCCGCGACCATGCCGGGTAAAGAGCGCGGCACCGAGATGCCGCTCGAGTCGCTGGATTTGCGCCGTCAGCGACGGCTGCGACAACCCCAGGAGCCCCGCAGCCCGGCTCAGTGAGCCGGCGTCGGCAGTCTCCACGAACGCCCGCAAAAGTATCCCGTCCATAAGCTATAGCATACGTCTATATCCAGTATAGGTAAACCCCTATTGCTGGCTATGGCTTGAATCCGTATTCTTACCGAAAGAGATCACGTGCGATCGTGCTCAGGCGTGTCATGCCCCCGAGCGCTCAACTACCGCAACGACATTCGGAGAACGGACTATGGAAGGACAGGCTGGTGGGAACGGGGGCAAGTGCCCCGTGATGCATGGCGGTACCGAGCGGACGGGCTCCACCACCACGCGCATGGCGGCCGGCCGCAGCAATCGCGACTGGTGGCCCAATGCCCTCAACGTCGGCATCCTCCGCCAGCACTCGTCGCTCTCCAATCCGCTGCCGGGGTTCAAGTACAGCGAGGCGCTCAAGTCGCTCGACGTGGAGGCACTCAAGGCCGATCTGGTCGCGCTGCAGACGAACTCGCAGGACTGGTGGCCGGCCGACTACGGTCATTACGGGCCGTTTTTCGTGCGCATGGCGTGGCACAGCGCCGGCACGTATCGCACGGCCGATGGTCGTGGCGGTGCCGGCAGTGGGACGCAGCGGTTTGCACCGCTCAACAGCTGGCCCGATAACGGCAATCTCGACAAGGCGCGTCGCCTGTTGTGGCCCATCAAGCAGAAGTACGGCAACACGGTATCGTGGGCGGACCTGTTCATTCTCGCCGCCGACATCGGTATGGAAACGATGGGCTTCAAGCCCTTCGGCTTCTCCTTCGGCCGTGAAGACGTGTACGAGCCCGAGCAGGACATCTACTGGGGCAGCGAAGGGGAGTGGCTCGCGACAAGCGAGAAGGAAAACAGCCGTTACTCGGGCGATCGCGAACTGGAGAACCCGCTCGCAGCCGTACAGATGGGGCTCATCTACGTGAACCCCGAAGGCCCGGACGGCAAGCCGGACCCCATGGCGTCGGCGCGCGACATCCGCGAAACGTTTGCGCGCATGGCGATGAACGACGAAGAGACCGTTGCGCTCGTGGCCGGTGGCCACACCTTCGGCAAGATGCACGGCGCCGGCGACACGGCCCTCGTGGGTCCGGAGCCGGAAGGCGCGCCCATTGAAGCGATGGGCTTCGGCTGGGCCAACTCGTTTGGTACTGGGAAGGGCGCGCACACCACGACCTCGGGACTCGAAGGCGCGTGGACGCCCAACCCCATCAAGTGGGATAACGGCTACTTCGACACGCTGTTCGGCTTTGAGTGGGAGCTCACCAAGAGCCCGGCCGGCGCCCACATCTGGGAGCCCACGGACAAGGACGCCTCGCTGGTCGTACCCGATGCGCACGATGCCAGCAAGAAGGTGCGTCCGGCCATGAGCACCGCCGACATCGCGCTGCGGACGGACCCGAAGTATCTCGAAATCTCCAAGCGCTACCACGCCAACCCGCAGGAATTCCACGACGCTTTTGCGCGCGCGTGGTTCAAGCTCACGCACCGCGACATGGGCCCCAAGACGCGGTATGCCGGCCCCTGGATTCCGCAGGAAGAGCTGCTGTGGCAGGATCCGATTCCCGCCTGCGAGCATGCGCTCATCGATGCCGACGACATGGCCGCCCTCAAGGGCAAGATCCTCGCCTCGGGGCTCCCCATTTCGCAGCTCGTCTACACCGCGTGGGCGTCGGCCTCCACCTTCCGTGGCTCCGATCGCCGCGGTGGTGCGAACGGCGCGCGCATCAGTCTGGCGCCGGCCAAGAGCTGGGAAGTCAACCAGCCGGCCAAGCTCACGCGCGTGCTCGACATCTACCAGACCATCAAGGCCGAGTTCAACGCCATCCAGACGGGTGGCAAGCAGGTGTCGCTGGCCGATCTGATTGTGCTGGGCGGTGTGGCCGCCATTGAAGTGGCGGCGAAAAAGGCCGGCCACGACATCACGGTGCCGTTCACGCCGGGCCGCATGGACGCGACGCAGGACCAGACGGACGTGCATTCGTACGCCGTGCTGGAGCCACAGTCCGATGGTTTCCGCAATTACCAGAAGGCGTCGTATACCAAGTCAGCAGAAGAGCTGCTGGTGGACAAGGCGCAGCTGATGGGACTGACGGCGCCGGAAATGACGGTGCTGGTGGGTGGGATGCGCGCGCTGGGCGCCAACTACGGCGCGTCCAGGCACGGCGTGTTCACCGACCGTCCGGAAACGCTGACCAACGACTTCTTCGTGAACCTGCTCGACATGGGCACGAAGTGGGCACCCCTCTCGGCGGCGGGTGATGTGTTTGAAGGACGTGACCGCGTCACGGGTGACGTGAAGTGGACGGCCACGCGTGTAGATCTCATTTTCGGATCGCACTCGGAGCTGCGCGCGCTCGCCGAGGTGTACGCCCAGGACGACGCGAAGGAGAAGTTCGTGCACGACTTCGTGTCGGCGTGGACGAAGGTGATGAACGCCGATCGCTTCGATCTGGCGTAATTGCCCAGGTGGCGAGTAATGACAAACGGGGGCGCACCGGGAATTTCCGGTACGCCCCCGTTTGCGGTTCCGTGAGCCCAAAGATCAGGGCGCCGCACTCGAGCCACTCACATCACGCACCTGCCAACCCGCAAGCCGTACCCGGGCAGGCTCATCGAGCGGCATGCCGCGGCGTGTGGCCGTGCTGATGTGCACAATCACCGTCTCGGCCAACGCCACGCACCGGTCGTCCTGATACACTGCCTGCGTGAGGGTGACGGAGCTGGCGCCGACACGCGCGACGCCGGTGCCAATCGTTACGGTGCCCGGCCACTGAATTTCACCGCGGAACTCCAGCATGAGGCTGGCGATCACGAACTCGCCATCGGGGTGCGCCAGCGGGGCCTGCGGATCGTAAAGCACCTCCACCCGGCCCGTCTCCAGAAACGTGCTGAAGGTGGCGTTGTTGACATGTCCCTGACGATCGGTGTCGGCGTACCGGAGCTTATCGGTGGCGTGGCGGGGAAAGTCCGCGAGGGGACGGATGGGGAGTGGCATGAGTGATTCGTGAATGCGACGGCTGATGGCGTGCCGTGGGGCGAGCCTACGGCTTCGCGCCACCGGATGACGCGCGAAACTGTGCAAGCGCCGCATTGACTTTGAAGTCGATGGCGATCTTGCCAATCTCCGCGCTCGCCTTGGTGGGATCCCCCTGCACACCGGCGTCGGGGCTGCCGCCGTTGAGCGCCAGCTTGTCCGTGCGAATGCCCTGAGCGAACACATACAGCAGCTGTGACGTGTCGCTGGTGCCGGCGTGCGACCCAACCACCTGCTCGCTCCACCCGTAGGTCTTGTTGAGGTAGTCGCGAATGAGAGTGCGCCCCTGCTCGTAGTAGTCGGTGATGGCGTGCACCCGCACCCCGCTGCCGCCCCACTCGGTATTGAGCACCTTCGCCACGTTGACCATGCCGCGCTGATTCCCGCCGCTGTCCCCAATGAGAATGATGTCGGTAAAGCCGTGCACCTTGAGTGAACGCACCGCGGCATCGAGCACCTGTTCGTAGGCCGGCTGCAGCAGGGAGATCACGCCGGGCTTGTCACCAAAGCCGGGACGCGTGTAGTCGCCTTCGGGGACATACTGCAGCGTAGGCGCCACCAGGGCGTTGCCCAGGCGGTTGGCCAGTACGCCGGCGGCAAAGGTGACGATGTAGTTGTGCTTGCCCATCACCATGTGCGGGCCATTCTGCTCGGTGCCGCCGGTGGGGATGATGGCCACCTTCCGGCCGGCTCCAATGGCATCACGAATCTCCGTCCACGTCATGGCTTCCATGTACGGCATGGCCAGCGGATCGGGACGGTCCTGGGCGCGCAGCGGCAGCGCCACCGAAGTGGTGGCGAGAGCGACGGCCAGAGCGACCTGCCGGAGCGGTGCGTTGTGACGTGACAGCATCAGCGGCTTCCTCCGGCACGCAGGGTTTTGATCTGGTTGAGCGCGTTGTCGATCTTGATCTTGAGCAGCTCGGCACCAATCTCGGCAGACGCCTTGGTCGGATCCCCACTGACCCCGCTGTCCCGACCACCACCGTTCGGCGCGAGACGTTCCTTGCGGACCAGCTTGGGATTCACGTACAGCAGCTCGGAGGTGTCGAGCATGCCGGCATGGCTGCCAATATCAGCGGGCGTGTACCCCTTGCCCTGCAGATAGGCGCGCATGTCGTCACCCGCCTTGGTGTAATAGTCTCCAATGAAGAGGGCGCGAGCGCTCCCCTGCCACTCGGTGTTGAGTTGCGTGGCCGCTTTCTGCATCCCAGACTGATTGCCGCCAGAGTCGCCAATGTAGATGACGGTGGTGAAGCCACCGGCCTTGAGCGACCGACCGGCGTGCAGCAAGAGCTCAACGAAACGCTCCTCGGGGAGCGTGATGGTGCCCGGCTTCGTCATATGCCCGCGTGGCGGATCCCAGCTGCCCTCGGGCACATACGTGATAATGGGCGCGACCAGCGCATCGCCCAACGTGCGGGCAATGCGCGCCGTGGTGTGCTCCAGCACGTAGCGGTGCTCTCCGTCCACCATGTGTGGCCCCTTCTGCTCTTGTCCGGCCGTGCCAATGATGACCGTGCGGGTCCCCGCCTGCTGTCGATCCCGGATTTCCATCCAGGTGAGCTCGTCGATAAACACCTTTGTACTACCCGGCGGCGAGAACTGCTGTGCCAGCACGGGCGCAGGGAGACAGGCCAGCAGACTCGCCAGCGCGAATGATGCCGAACGAACAGGGAACATGGAGCGCTCAGGAAGGAGGAGCGGACGTGCGCCGTAACTGCGGGACCGGGCAAACTTCGCCCACAACCGGGAGAGAGGCAACTGCGACCTCCGGGTTGAGAGGTGGGACCTGGAGGTGAGAGCGTTGCGAGTCGAGACACTCGATATCCATCACACCGCTCGACTCGCAACGCTCTGACGTCTTGGTCCCGCCTCGGCCGTCTGATTGTCTCAGATACCGCCACGCAGGAAGGCGACTATCTCCGCGTTCATCTGTGCGTGAAAGGTGCGGCGATCGAAGCCCGGGGGGTCCTGCGAGGGAGGAAAATCCGGACGCGTCATGCTGGGCGGAAATGGTGTTTGAAACGCATGATGTCCCGCATCGTCCACCACGATGTGTTTTACCCGTTCGGGGTGCGCGACTCCGCTCAGCACCAGATCGGCGTGAAACAATGGCGTGACATGATCCTGTGCGCCGCTGTACATCAGGATGGGGACCTGCACCGGTGCCAGCGCCCCCGGCACCGTGAACCATCCGCAGGCGGGAGCCAGCAGCACCAGCCTGCTCACGCGCGTGTCTGGGGTGACCAGCACCGGCGTCACCGCATATGACGGCTGGTCGGGTGTCATGGCGTTGGGCACCCCGCCCGCCACGGCCAGTGCCGTATAGGCGCCAATGGAATGCCCAATCACGCGCACCCTGTGTGCCTTGGACGTGGTCCCGGAACACCGCATCCGCCAGCACCGCATCAATCGTGAGCGAGAGGTGCCGCGGGCGATGTGCCAGCATCGCCGCGGTGCCTGCCAGCGAGCTGTCGCTCCGACTGTTGCCCAGATGTTCAGGCATGGCCACCACACAGCCCGCGCGCGCCAGCGCGATGGCCGTATCACGATGCGTAAGCGGTGACCCGTTGTTGCCATGACTGATCACCACCAATGGCATGTCCTGCCCTGCCACTGGGGCATCGGTCGCCACCGTCATGGTGTACGGTCCAAAGGACTGGTCCTGCCCGGACGAGACGGTGGGATACAGCACCCACACCGGCAACGTGACACCCTGCACGGCATCGGGCGCAGCGACACGGCGACAGCCGACTGTCATTGGTGAGAGTTTTGTGGGGGGGGAGATTGGAGAGTGGAGAGGTCAGCGGTCGGAGTCGAGACACTGCGATGGATATCGAATGTGAGAGGCCCGATGAAAGCGAGTTGAGAGGTCCGAGTGCTGGCGTCGGCACGAATGTGCCCCACCCGGACGCCGCTGAACAGCGCCAGTCCCCGCCCTTACCCGGACGCCGCTGGAACAGCGGCGTCCCCGCAGTTCCCCACAGCTCGTGTGGGGCACTGCAGTGCGGACGAAGTGCTCGGACCTCTCATCGTCGTGGTTATCTCGACACTCTCACACTCGATATCCATCGCACCTCTGGCATCGCAAACCTCTTAACTCCCCCCGTCTCAACTCTCGAGATCTGTCATGCCCAGCAGGTCCCAGCGGTTCCCTTCCAGGTCTTCGAAGACCGCCACGGTGCCGTATGCTTCCACCCTGGGCACGCCGTGAAACACCACGCCGGCGTCGCACAGACGTGCGTACTGCGCCGCGAAATCGTCCACGCGCAAGAAGAATCCCACGCGTCCTGCGGTTTGCTTTCCCACTACCGCTTCCTGTGCTTCCCCGTCGGCACGGGCCAGCAGCAGTCCAGTCACGGCTCCTCTCGGGCGCACCACCACCCATCGCTTCGCCCGGCCATCATTGGTGAGCGATGCATGATCTTCCACCAGATCGAAGTGCAGCACGTCCACAAAAAACCGAATGGCCGCGTCATAGTCGCGAACCACCAATGTCACCAGTTCAAGATGTGGCATCAGTTGGGGAGCTCGGGCAGGTAGAACAACAGGTCCAGCGACGGGGGCGTGATATTCTGCTGCCGCAGTAGCAGGCAGATCTGCGCGGTATGCCGCACCTCATGCAGCATCACGTGCCAGAGCAACCGCTCGGCGGTGTACTGCTCATTCGGCGCATCATGTACCGTCACCACCCGGGCGAGTTCGTCCGCCGTGGTAGTGGAGAGATACGCCTGCATACGCGCTTCAACGGCACGCCAATAGTCCAGCAACACGGAGAGTGCGACATGGCCGTACTCGGGGCCACCGGTGGTGGCCGCCAGCAGCGGCACACTGTCAATGACCGGCGGGACCCGCAGGATATCCTCGTGCAGCCACCCGTCTTCAACGGCTGCCACATGGAACAGCAGATCCTTGATGCAGTGAAATCGCTCACCGTCCAATTGGGATCGGGAAATCACCTCGTCGGGCACGGCCTCCAGTGCCGCCCAAAGATCACGACGCGCCCGGCCGAGATACTCGTACATGCGGGCAGGCGAGAACGGCACCGTGGACATCTCCGCTTACTCCGGCGGAAGGCGTCGGGTATGCATAATGGCGATCAGCACCACACCACCCATCGCAACGGCGGAGCAGCCAAATACGGCGCGACAGACTGGCGTGCAACACCACGACCGAACCGCTCCACCGAGAGCTCCTGCGCAAGCTCCGGGGAGAGCACCTTGACCACCACCTTGCGGCCATGGGTGTTGTCACGGGCCATGAACACGCGGCGCATCCCTCCCCTTCCCAGCTCACGCCCGGGTTGGAACGTAGTGCCGAGTGCAAGCCGGAGCGGATCGCGGAAGGAGGCTGTCATGATGGGGATCATAACCGCTGGCGCCGACGGCCGCCGGATCGGCGGAACTCTTTGGCGATCGCCTTCGTAGGGAACGATGGGAATCCCTGTTGTCCCCTCATCCCGGTTGTCCATGCTGACTGTTGCGCAGGTGCACCGTCGTTTTGCTCGGGTTCACGCCGTCAATAACATTTCGTTCCACGTTTCGGCAGGGGAGATCTTCTCGCTCCTTGGGCCCAACGGCGCCGGCAAGTCCACGTTGCTCCGCATGCTGGTGGGCATCACCCGCCCGGACAGCGGACACATTGCGTGGCAGCTGGACGGCGCCACGCACACGCGGCTGCCGTCGCACGCCATTGGCTATCTCCCCGAAGATCGCGGTCTGTATCAGGACCAGCCGCTCATTGCCGTCCTCGAGTATTTCGGCACGTTGCGTGGCCTCACGCCCGCTGAGGCCCGGGCCTCCGCCACGACGTGGCTGGAGCGTCTGGAGTTGGGCGCACGACTGCGCGACAAGGTGGGTTCGCTCTCCAAGGGGAACCAGCAGAAAGTGCAATTCGCCGCTGCGGTGCTGCACCGCCCGCGCTTTGTCATTCTCGATGAGCCGTTCAGCGGACTGGACCCGCTCAACCAGGAAGTCTTCCTCGGGTTCGTGCGTGCCTTGCGCGACGACGGTACCACGGTGCTGTTCAGCGCTCATCAGATGGCGTTGGTGGAACGTCTGGCCGATCGCCTGTTTGTCATGCAGCATGGCCGCGAAGTGCTGCATGGTACTATCCCGACAGTGCGGGAGCGCTGGGGAAGCGGGCGACGGCTGCTGTTGCAGGTCACGCAAAGCCCCGACGAAGCGCTGACCATCCTGCGTACGCACGCTGCTGCCAGTGACGTCGAGCGACGGGACGACGGCACCATTGTCATTACGCTCGACGCAGCACACCCGGTGGGGGACCTGCTGGCGCGCTGCGCGCAGCTGCTCAGCATCATCGACGTGCGCACCGAACAGCCATCACTCCACGACGTGTACATCAATACCGTCGGTGCCGTAACGGCACCCACCGCCGCATCGGAGGACGCATGACGCGTTGGCAACAGGTAGGACGCATTGCCCGCTGGGAGTTCAACCGCTTTGTGAAGTGGCGTCAGCAGGCCTACGGCATTCTCATCATGCTGGTCGTGGGTGGCATTTCCGGTGGCCTTGGGAAAATGGCCAAGGAAGCACGAAGCAAGCCGGCACGCGTCGCCGTCATCGGTAGTGACCGCCTGGGATTTGCCATGCCACCAGTGGATGGGGTGAGGTGGGTCGTCAATCAGTTCACCACCGAACCGCTGGCGCGGGCGGCCATTTCCGCCGACTCCATTGCGGGGGCGCTGGTGGTCGATGGTCCAGGCGCGGCGCACCTCGTGTTGCGCAAACGCAGCGCGTGGTCCGCCTCGGTGGCGCGTGCGATGACTGCTGCCCAACAGGCCGCGCTCTACACGGCTCTGCCGCTCGACGCCGCGCAGCGTACGGCCATGACCACGCCCTTCGCGGTAGAGGTCAGCACCATCACGCTCAAGAACGGAACCTCAGATTCCGCCACGCGCCTGTTTACCGGCATCATCCTGTTCTTCGGCGTGCTGGTCCTCTTCAACGGGTTTGCTTCGCTGTTCGCCGGGATTACCGGAGAAAAGCAGCAGCGCATCACCGAGCAGATCATCGCCATGGTGTCGCCGCAAACGTGGATGGACGGCAAGATTCTCGGGCTCGTTGGTGCGGCACTGGTTGGCACGCTGCTGTTTGCCGTGACGGGCCTCGCAGTCGCGAAAGTGCTGCCGGCCGTGCTTGGCAGTACCCCCTTTGCGATTTCGGCGCCCTCTGATCCGCTCTCCCTCCTCATTGTGCTCCTCGTGACGGTGCTGGGCGTAGGAATGTGGTTCTCGTTCATGGCCGCCATCGCGGCCACGATCGACGACCCCAATTCGTCTCCGCGCTCTGCCATGCTGCTCATTCCCGTGCTCCCCATGGGGCTAGCCTTTACCCTGCTGTCCCGCCCCGACACGTGGCTGGCGCAACTGCTGGCGGTCTTTCCGCTCACTTCCATGGCGGTCCTGCCGGTGCGGTTGCTCATGACCAGTGTCCCGTGGTGGGAACCGCTACTTGCCGTGCTCCTGCTCGCGACCGCCACGTGGGCGTTCCGCCGTGCCGCCGGCAAGATCTTCGCCATTGGCATCCTCATGCATGGCAAGGAGCCGTCGCTGCGCGAAACCTGGCGCTGGCTCCGCGAAACGGAGTAGCGCGCCGTACATTGGCCAGAGCATGTCGTTCACTTCTCTGGCCTCTCGTGCCGTCGTGTTGCTTGGTGGTGTCCTGATGCTGGGGTGTCAGGCACCACCACGCACCGAAAAACTCGCCCCGGCTACGGGCGCGCAACGCACCGTCGTTGTGATCAATCGGCGCAGCCCGGCCAGTGATTCGGTGGGGCGGTATTACGCGGCACAGCGCAACCTCGACTCGTCGCACGTGATCGTTATCGACGTGCCCGTTGAGGACGAGATTGGGGATATTGCCCTGCGCACCGACATCATCGCACCGGTGCGTCACGCTATCGAGGCGCTTCCGCACCGCATCGATTTCATCGTGCTCACCAAGGGCGTGCCTTTGCGGGTGGCCCGCAAGAACGGCTATAGCGTGGACGCCCTGCTGGCGGGCATGCACCTCAGCATTCCTCCCATGGTGGGACTCGACACCACCTGGCTGCGACGTTACCGCAATCCGTATTACAACGCGCAGCTGCCATTCAATAGCGAACGCTACGGCATGTATCTGGTGACGCGCCTCGACTGTGCGCGCACGCTGGATTGTCTGGCACTGGTAGATCGTGCCACAAACGCGCGGCCGGAGACCGGACCGTTCTTTTTCGATGCCATGCCGCTGCGCGAGAGCACCGACGGCTACGCCCTCATGAACCGTCGGCTCTATGCCGGTCACTTTCTGGTGCGGTTGCAGGGCTACACTGCCCACATCGATTCCAGTGCGGCCTTTGTCGCGACCACCGAGCCGCTCATGGGCTACGTCAGCTGGGGGAGCAATGATGCACGCTTTGACAGCGTGGCCTACCATGCCCTGCGTTTTCTCCCCGGCGCGCTGGCGGAAACGTTTGTCTCCACCAGTGCCCGGACCTTCGCCCCCGTCACCGGTGGTCAGAGCCGTATTGCGGATCTCATTGCGCAGGGCGTTACCGGCGTGAAGGGATACGTGAGCGAGCCCTACACGCTCGCCCTGGCGCGCCCGGAGATCCTGTTTGATCGGTATCTCCGGGGTGCCACCCTGGCCGAGGCGTTCTATGCCGCGTCACCCATGGTCCTGTGGAAGGACGTGGTCATTGGAGACCCACTGTGTGCGCCGTACGCGCTGCAACTCACCGGCGGATTGGTGGGACGGTAAGCCGCTCAGGCAGCGCGCCGCTGGCTCTCACCCCGGTGCAGGTGATTCTTTCGCACCGTAAACGATCCCATCAGCACATTCAGGGCGTCGCTCTGACTGCGCAGCTCTTCCGACGTGGCGGCCGTTTCCTCCGCCGTGGCCGCTGATTGCTGCGTAATGACATTGAGCCCATCGACCGCCTCGGAGATCTGCGACACATGCTGCAGCTGTTGCGCGCAACGGGCGCTCACGGCCGCCATGATCTCCGAGAGCGATGCCACATGTGTTTCGATACCGGTAATCCCGAGAACGGCGCGATTACCGGCAGACACGCCATCCAGCACGGCCTGCACGTTCTCTTCAATGAGGTGACTGGCCTGCCGAGCCGATTCGGCGGCGCGGAGGGCCAACGCGCGCACCTCTTCGGCCACCACCGCAAAGCCGCGACCGGCATCGCCGGCGCGCGCCGCTTCCACGGCCGCATTCAGGGCCAACAGGTTGGTCTGGAAGGCGATCTCGTCGATGGCTTTGACCACGCGCGAGGTGGCATCGGCCCGATCCTTCATGGTGCCGAGCGCCTCGGAAAGCGCGCGCAGCTCCTTGGTGCCAGTACTGGTCGCAGTGCTCACATCCGCCGTGGAACGACGTCCCCGCTCCGCTTCCTCCGAGATGGTCATGGCATCGGCCCGCAACTCTGCGGTGCCGGCCGCCACTTCCTCCAAGCCGGCAGCCTGCCGCGACGCGCCGGTCGCCCCGACTTCCGCCGACTGGGCGATTTCGTTGCTCGCGCTGTTCACTTCCTCGGACGCGGCCTTCACCGCCCCCACGGTGGTTTCCAGGTGTGACACGGCATCAGCGAACGCCTGCACGATTGGCGCATGATGGCCGGTGCGATCGGCCGATGGGCGGACCGTGAGGTCTCCCTTGGCGAGGCCGCGAATCCCGAGGTGCAATTCACTCATGGCCACCGACATCGGTTTCAGGACACCATCAAGCGCCTCATTCACGGCCTGCGCGGCTTCCTCAAAAGCCCCCTCGAACTGGCTGCTGTTGATGCGTGCATCCACCTTGCCTTCAAGAATGGTCGTTCCCAGCGTTTGCACTTCATCGGCCAGCGTACGGACCTTGCGACGGGTTTCGTTGTACGCATGCATGGCAATATGCATGTTCGCGATCATGGCATTCACAGTGACCGCCAACTGCCCCAACTCATCGCGACTGCGCAGGGTGATGGGTTGGGTCACCGGTTCGGCGCGTTGGCTGGCATCGCCCTGCGCCAGCGCCCGCAGCCCATTGGTCACGGCCTTGATGCAGTGCTCACTCAACGACTCCGCCCGACGTTGTATGCTGGCGAGTCCGCGAATAATGCTTCGCGAGACCCCCACGGCAACGCCCATACTGATGAGTGTGGCAGCCAGCAGAATGAGCTGTGCCGCGAGCACCGAACGCTCCGTTTCGTTACCGGCGCTCGTGAGTTCTTCGCGAGCAACGCGCACCTGCAGCGCCATCAACAGGCGCATGCCATCATCAAGGGCATGGTGCAGCGCCTCGCTGCGGACGGCCGCGGAGGAGTCACCACCGATCGACGCCCGCGTAGCTGCCAGCCACTCTTTCATGGGGGTCCGCAAGCCATCCACCAGCTGCGACTCTTCTGCGGTCAGATAGGTGGCGAGGTAAGCAGTCTATATGCTGTCCACCTGCTGCACCATGACCGCCGGTGACGTCTTCTCGGTGGAGCCGCCGGACGACGTCAGCCCATCGGTCACCGCATTGACGTTGTGCAGCATCAACCCGAGTTGTTCGAGCGGCACCACGCGGTCGGCGAAGACGGTCGCGAATCGCGCCTGGGCACCGCGGGCGGCCTGAATGGGCTGAATGGTGGCAACAACGGCCAGCACAATAGCCACGGCAAACGCGGCCAGCAACTTGGTGGAAATGGAGTGCAGTTTCATAGTCGGTGGCTCGTGTACATGCCTCAGCGCATGCCTCTAGGCCCCACCGGGCACTCAAGTGGGACCGCTTCCTGCCCAGTGGTGTCGGCTTGGGGACAGCCCAACTTTAGGGTGTATTCCCATACTCGAATGTTTAACGTTTCCGGAATGAGGATAGACGTACACAGTCGACGCTATTCGTAGCGCAGCGCCTGGATGGGATTGAGTGATGCTGCCTTTCGGGCCGGGTAATAGCCGAAGAACACGCCCACGGCCGCGGAAAACCCGATGGCGATGAACGCGGCGGAGAGTGGGGTGGACGTGGCCCATCCCGTGATCCGACCCACCACTGCCGCCCCGCCAATTCCCAGCGCCAATCCTCCAAGGCCGCCGAAGATGCTCATGACCACGCTTTCCACCAGAAACTGGGTCAGTACATCGGAGCCACGGGCACCTATGGCCATGCGAATGCCGATCTCGCGCGTTCGTTCCGTGACCGACACCAGCATGATGTTCATGATGCCAATGCCACCGACCAGCAAGGAAATGGACGCAATGGCCGCCAGGAGCCCGGTCATGACGGACGCCGTACTCGTCGCCGCGGCGGCAATGGCCGTCTGATCGCGCACCGTAAAGTCGTCGGGCACATTTCCGCCGTTGAGTTGATGCACATCGCGCATGAGCTGCGTGACCTCCTCAATGGCCGCCGGCACCGCCGTGGCCGACGTAGCACTCGCCAGAATCTGCGAGACGAAACTGAAACCACTCAGCCGGTCCTGTGCCGTGGTGTACGGCACCAGCACCACATCATCCTGATCACTGCCGGTCGCCGTTTGCCCCTTGGCGTTCAGCACACCAACCACCACGAACGGTGAACGCCCGAGCTGCACGGTGGCTCCCACGGCATCATCATCGGCAAACAGATTGGCGGCGACGGTCTTCCCCAGTACCACCACGCGACGCTTCGCCCGCACATCGTCGTCCGTGAACAGCGCGCCGCTGGCCACGCCCCAGTCACGAATCGTGAGGTAGTCGGTGGAGACCCCATTTACACCAGTCCGCCAGTTTCCCGAACCGCCAATGATCTGGGTTCGCGTGACAATGACCGGCGAAATCGCCGAAAGCTGCTCGGCGTTGGCGCGCAGAAAGTCCGCATCCTCCACGCGGAGGCGATTGAAGGTGCCCGCGCCCTGACTGGCTCCCCCTTGTGTCGTGGTACCGGCCGTGATGACGATCATGTTGGTACCGAGACTGCTGATCTGCCGTTCGATCTGCGCCTGTGCGCCGTTGCCGATCGCGACCATGATGATCACGGCGCCCACTCCAATCACGATACCCAGCATGGTGAGGGCGGTGCGCATCCGGTTCTTGAGGATGCTCTGGGCCGCGACTTTGAACAGAGTGGAGCTCTTCATAACGCCCCCGTGAGCACGACGTCCTGTTGCAGCGCTGCCAAATCGACGGCGGCGTCACGGCGCCCCACCACCGGATGATCCCGGATAATGCGGCCGTCCCGCATGTCAACGATGCGCT
This sequence comes from Gemmatimonas phototrophica, assembly GCF_000695095.2. Lineage (NCBI taxonomy): Bacteria > Pseudomonadati > Gemmatimonadota > Gemmatimonadia > Gemmatimonadales > Gemmatimonadaceae > Gemmatimonas > Gemmatimonas phototrophica. The sequence continues at coordinate 4,194,280 of NZ_CP011454.1, forward strand.
TCGCGTACTGCGCCACCTCCGTTTCGTGGGTCACAATGAGAATCGTGATCCCCTGTGCGTTCAGCGCCTGGAACAGCGCCATGATCTCGACCGTGGTGTGACTGTCCAGATTGCCGGTGGGCTCATCGGCCAAAAGGAGTGTCGGTTTCGTGACGAGGGCGCGCGCAATGGCCACCCGCTGCTGCTGTCCCCCCGACAGCTCGCTGGGGTCGTGATCAAGACGGTCGCCCAACCCTACGCGGTGCAGTGCGGCGGCCGCCAGTTCGCGCGTGTTCGTCCAGCGCGCGGTACGATCGTACAGGAGTGGTAACTCCACATTGTCCAGCGCGGACGTGCGCGGCAGCAGGTTGAAGCCCTGAAACACAAACCCCAGTTTCTGGTTTCGCAGATCAGCCAGCGCGTTCCGACTGAGGCCATTCACCGCCACACCATCGAGCGCGTAACGCCCGCTGGTCGGGACATCGAGACACCCCAGCATATTCATGAGCGTGGACTTGCCGCTCCCGGAGGCCCCCATAATCGCGAGCATCTCTCCGGCGTCCACCTGCAGGTCCACACCACGGAGGGCCAGTACCTCGGTGCTCCCCATGAGATAGCGCTTCACCACCTGCTGCAGCGCAATGACCGGGGGCCCGTTGGACGACGCCATCAGAAGGCCCCTCGCGGTCGTGGCGCTCCACCACCCTGCTGCGTCGGCTGAAACGGATTGCTGGTGGCGGCTGTCGCCGCCGCGCCGGACGACGCGGTGGTGATCCCAACAATCACCTGCAGCCCTTCCGTCAGGTTGGGTCCGCGCACCTCGGTGCGTTGACCATCGCTCAGGCCGGTGCGTACCAGCAGACGGGCAAAGGTGCCGGTGGAATCACGCACCCAGAGCGTACCGGTGGAGTCGCCTCCCGGACGTCGCCGGACCGACGCAGCGCGGCGTGCAGCGGTATCGCCCATCGTTGTCGGCCGTCGCGACGCCGTGAGCAGAGCGCTGTCCGCACCAAGCATGGCGGCCGTGGGCGTGAATCGCAGGGCGGCAGTGGACACGGCCAGCACATCCGGCGCGCGCGCGGTAAGAAACTTTACGGTGGCCGTCATGCCGGGGAGCAATTTGCCATCCCCATTCTCCACCCCAACGACGACGGTGTAGTTCACCACGTTGTCGGTGATGGAAGACAGCAATCGAACCTGCTTCGTGATACCGCTGAATGTCCTCCCGGCGTAGGCCGCCACGGTAAAGGTAACCGGCTGCCCCACCGCAATCTTTCCGATGTCGCTTTCATCCACCGACGCCAGGATCTGCATCTCCCGGAGATTCTTGGCAATCCGGAACAGCTCGGGCGCAGACAGACTCGCCGCCACTGTTTGTCCGATGTCCACCGTACGGGACACAATGACCCCTTCAATCGGCGCGTAGATGGAGGTGTACGACAGATTCTGTCGCGCGCGGTCGAGGGCAATCTGCGCCGATCGGACATTGGAGGTGGCCACCGCGTAGGTCGCCTCGATGGCGTTGAACTCGCTGGCGGTAACCACCTGGGCCTCAAACAAGGTCCTGGTGCGGTCGTACTCCGCCTTGGCCTGCGTGAGTTGGGCGTTGGCCCGCTCCAGGCTCGCCTGAGACTCGGCCACGGCCTGTTGCTGCAGAATGGGATCGATGCGAGCGAGCAACTGCCCCTTCTTCACGCGATCGTTGAAGTCCACCAGCAGTTCGCGCACCAGCCCGGACACCTGCGTGCCAACCTGTACCGTGCGGACGGCGCTAAGCGTACCGGTGGCCGCCACCGTGGCCTCAAGCGTGGTGCGCTCTACCGTGGCGTAACGAAACGTGGGGGCGTCGCTGGTCTGCGCGCTCCGGTAGTACCAGGTGGCCAACGCGGCCACACTGAGGACGACAATGCCGATGGCGAACGGCCGGCGGTTCATAATTCGACCTCTGTTCAATGAGATGCGTACTTCCGGAACACGGGCCCCGTGAATGGATCACACTCACGGGAGCCATGTTCCGCGTGCGGCTAGCTTCGTACGTGCTGCCGGAAAAAGGCGAGCGTACGGTCCCATGCCAGCTTGGCTGCGGCGGCGTCGTAACGTGGTGTGGTGTCGTTGTTGAAGCCGTGCTGGGTACCTGGATACAGATGCCGTTCATAGGGCGCCTTGGCCGCCTTGAGCGCTTCTTCAAACGCTGGCCAGCTGGCGTTGATGCGCGCATCGGTTTCGGCCGACTGGATCATGAGCGGCGCCCGGATCTTGGGCACATCGGCCAGATCGGGAGACGACCCGTAGAATGCGACACCGGCCGACAGCTCGGTGCCGAGTCGCGTGGCGAGGTAGTTCACCATACCACCACCATAGCAGAAGCCTACTGCACCAATCTTGCCAGTGCACTCGGGACGTGCCTTGAGCCACGCGGCAGCGGCCACGAAGTCTTCACGCGTTTTCGGCTGCTCGAGCTTGCCAAACTGTTCGCGGGCTTTGTCTTCATCGCCAGGATACCCACCCAATGGAAAGAGGGCATCCGGAGCAAACGCGACAAACCCGTCCACCGCCAGTCGCCGAGCGATGTCTTCGATGTGCGGGTTGAGACCGCGATTCTCGTGAATGACCAGAATGCCGGGCGCCCGGCCCGCCGTGGCGGGCTTGGCCAGGTAGCCCCGCATCGTCCCGTAGCCGTTGGGCGACGCGTATTCGACGTACTGCTGTTGAATGCGGTCGTCCTCGGGCTTGATGACTTGCGCTTCGAGGAACTTGGGCGTGAGCTGCTCGAGCAGCATGAGCGCCGTGACGCCTCCTACAGCGTATTTGGAGGCCCGGTCCAGAAAGGTCCGGCGATCAATACCGCCGTGGACGTAGGCATCGAACAGGATGAGCAGATCCTGATCGAAGTCGTGCGCCGTCTTGCGTTCCATAGTAGGAAGTCCTCGGAGTGGCCAGAAGGTGACGGCACGACGGTGGCATACCGCGTTCGCGTCTCTTCAAAAAGTACCGTTCAAGGCGTCGCTTCGTTGAACGGGGCGGGCGGACGCCGCGGCGAAGTTGGACAGCGAGCGGTGCCGGGCGTTGATTGATGGTGCGATGTCTTCGTTTCTCCTCACGCTCTTCCAACACCCATGCGCCGCTCTCCCCTGCGCTCCGCTCTATTGCTCACGGTGGCATCCGCTTTGTCCGCGGTGCCGTTGCGGGCCCAGACGTACGACACCGTGGCGGTCCGCCGGGCGGTCCTCGCGGTGGTAGACTCCGCGCTCGGGTATATCAACACCGGGAACATGACCGGGCTCAGCGATATGATGACGGCCGACGGTCAGGTCTACGCCGCCCGGGAGCGCGTCGGTGTGGGCGGGGCCTTTACCATGCGCACGGCGGCGGCGCAGCGGGTTACCGCCCAACGCGCACCAATCATTGAGCGGGGCTTCAATCCGACGGTCCACCTTGCCGGCACCATTGCCTCCGTCTGGCTTCCGTATGACCTGTGGGCGGAAGGGAAGTGGTCGCACTGCGGCATTGATCACTTCACCCTCGTTAAGGTGGAGCGCGCGTGGCGGATCGTGAATCTCACGTACACCATCGAGCAGCCCCCCTCCTGCCGCATGCATCCGGACGGCGTGCCGCCGGGGCTGAAGCCGCCAGTTTGAAGGCGACTGCCCGAACACGAGGAACCGTCAGGGCCGGGGGGCTTTGGAGGTATAAAGCGTGCAGGGGTCGTGCCTTATCCTTCCATGCGTACCACGCGTCCGGATCCGCGTGCAATGTGTGACTCATCAGTTCGTGTTGCCCTTCATGGTTACTCCATGCCCAAGTGTCTCGTATTGCCGCGACATCATTCTCTTGCCTGCGCGGCGCTCTTGCTCACGCTGTTCGTCCCGCATGTCGGCGTCTCGTGCGCAACCCAACTCCACGCACAAACGGCCCCGGTTATCGAATCGCTCGTGGCGTTTGACGATGCAGGGCGGGTCACCGTTGTCACCCCCACCTTGGCGGCGCGCCTGGGGCTGACGGCGCCCGCGTGGCCGGTCACCACGGGCTTTCGCGAAGCACGCCTCTACCTCACCGACAGCGGCACGCACGTGCTGTCGGTCCAGCGCATTGATGGCACGTTTGCCCGCTACGCGCTCTCCAACGAGGCCACCACCGCCATCCGGCGTGCGATCACCGATGGCGTACTGGCCCAGGGTCGTGGCGGTGAACGTTTTGTGGGGACCGGTACCGGCCTTGATGTCTCGCAACCCGCCGGCAATACCTTTGTCCGAAACCAGACGGTCCTCGGTCTTATCGCGTACGGGCCAGCCACAGCGGCCCTGCTCAGCAAGACGAATGGCGCCGTTGCGGGTGGCGGGTATCTGCTCGCCGCCGGCACCTCGTTCTTTATTGCCGCAAATCTGGGAAAACAGCGGACCATCACCCGTGCCCAGGCGAGTCGTACCGCGCATGGCGGCACACGTGGTGCGCTCATGGGTCTTGGACTCGCGGCGATCATCGATACGGATGGGGCCCCGGCACGCGGCGCACTGGTACTCGGGAGTGCCGTTGGCGGCTCCATGGCTGGCTTCCAACACGCCCGCGGACTGAGTGATGGCGAAGCCGCCGGCGCCGGTCTCTTTGCCGATCTTGGCGCGGTGGCAACGGGTGGTATTGGTGGTGCCGCCGGCGCATTCCGTGGACGCACCATCGTGCAGTATCGCGATCCGCTGCGTCCTGAGTTCGGGACCTTTACCCGGACCGACAACACCCTGCGGAACGCCGGCAAAGCCACGATCGCGGCGGCCCTTGGTGCCAACATCGTTGGCTATACGTTGGGACCGCGTTACGCCCGACGCGCCGGTTACAACGTGACCGCCGGCGATGTCACGATGGTATTTACCAGTGCACTCCTTGGCGCCGCCGCCCTTGGTTCACTACCCAGCGAACGCTCCAATTCCCCCGCCGTCTATGGTGCCGCTACGGTGGGACTGCTGGGTGGTGCCTGGCTGGCCGACCGCGGGTTTGTGCGCAGTGCAGACCGCACCAGCGCCGATGGCACACTGGCCCAACTCGGCGCAGCCGCCGGTGCCCTGATGGGGGCCGGTGTCGCCACCCTGGGGAGCGCCGATGGACAGGTCACGTTTGGCCTCGCGTCGGCAGGTGGCCTGATCGGACTGCTTGCCGCCGACCAGATCATCGGGCCAGCCAAGGATGCCGGCCCCCTGCGTGGTGTCATGCAAAGCACGTCGCGCGCCCTCGACGGCCGTCTCACGGTGTCGCTCGGGCCGCTCACGACCGTGCGGTTCACGTTCTGATCTCCAAAGGCTACCAACGGGGCGCATTACCGAATCCCGCCAGTATCGTCTAGTTTCCATACACCCTCCCCCACCGCCGGTGACCGCCGCCGAAGCTGGCTCGCCTCACGCGGCCGTGTTTTATCCTCTTGCTCTCGACGCATGTCAACGAGCTTTTTGGCGCAGGTTGATGCGGCCTTCAACCGTGCCGCCGCCTTTACCAAACACGACCCCACGCTGCTCGAACAGATCCGCGCCTGCAATGCGGTGTACTTCGTCAGCTTTCCCATTCGCCGTGACAACGGCACCATCGAAGTCATTCAGGCCTGGCGTGCGGAGCACTCGCAGCACAAGTCGCCCACCAAGGGCGGCATTCGCTACGCTCCCAATGTGAGCGACGATGAGGTGCAGGCACTGGCCGCCCTCATGACGTACAAATGCGCCATCGTGGACGTGCCGTTTGGCGGCGCGAAGGGCGGCGTCAAGATTGACCGGCGCAAGTATTCCGAAGCGGAATTGGAGCGCATCACGCGCCGCTATACCTTCGAGCTGGTGCGCAAGCGCTTCATCGGCCCCGGCATTGACGTTCCCGCACCAGACTACGGCACGTCATCCAAGGAAATGGCGTGGATTGCCGACACTTACGCTTCGCTCGCCAACGGTGAGCTCGACGCGATTGCCTGCGTCACCGCCAAGCCGCTGGCGCAGGGTGGTATTCGTGGTCGTACGGAAGCGACCGGCCGCGGGGTGTACTACGGGCTGCGCGAAGCGTGCGATGATGCCGAAGCCATGAAGCGCCTCGGCCTCACGCGTGGCCTCGAAGGCAAGCGCGTCATTGTGCAGGGATTGGGGAACGTGGGCTACTGGGCTGCACGCTTTCTGCAGGAGGCCGGCGCACTGGTGGTCGCGGTTGCCGAGTACAATGGCGCGGTGGCCAACGACAAAGGCCTCGACATCGTGGCGCTTGATGCCTGGCGCAAAGCCCATGGCTCGTTGCTCGGCTTCCCCGGCGCCACGGATATTCCCGAAGCGCTGACCGCGCTGGAACTGCCGTGCGACATTCTGGTACCGGCCGCATTGGAGCATCAGCTCACGGCAGAAAACGCCCCGCGCATTCAGGCCAAGATCGTGGCCGAAGCAGCCAACGGCCCTACGACGCCGGAAGCCGAAGCGGTCTTTGCACAGAAAGGCATCCTGGTACTCCCCGACGTGTGGCTCAACGCCGGCGGCGTTATCGTGTCGTACTTCGAGTGGCTCAAGAATCTCTCCCACGTACGCTTTGGCCGCATGCAGAAGCGGCACGAGGAAGAGACACTGCGCAAGCTGCTGCGCGCCATTGAGGACAAGACCGGTCAGCGCTTTACCGATGCGGAAGCGCTGTCATTGACCGAGGGTGCCGACGAAGAAGATCTCGTGGCCTCCGGGCTCGCCGAGTCGATGATTGTGGCCTATCGGCAACTCACCGAGGTGCATCGCCGTATCGATGATCCCAAGGTCACGCTGCGCACCGCCGCCATGGTAAGCGCCATCGACAAGGTGGCCCAGTCGTACGTGGACATGGGCATCTTCCCGTAAGCGACTTGCTCGGCTGGGTTGAACAGATAGCACGAAGGCATCAAAGGCATTCAAGGCATCCAAGGCCACACAGCGTGAGCCTCGGATGCCTTGAATGCCTTTGATGCCTTCGTGTGATCAGTTCAAGGCACTCGCCGATACGCGGGGCCTTGCTACATGGTGATCCCCATCCGGTTGAGCTGACGCGCTACGGCATCCAGTGCGGTACGCAGCTCCGTCGCCAGCTCGGTAGACAAGCCGCGCTGCGGACCCGTTGGCGCCGCATTGATGGCTTCGAGATTGCGAAGCAGGTTCCCCAGGCGGTCGGCAATGCGCGGGCCTTCACTCCAGTACGGCGCCGTGGACGGCTTGGCGAGCATATCGAGCAAGTCGTTCACCGCCTTGAGTTCGGCACCGAGCTTCTCGGCGACCTGCTTGCCGCCGCCATCGGGAATGGCGTCGGCAGCACGCTTGCGAGCCACCAGCTCGGCCTGACGACCGTCCAGTGCCCGCAGCGTATCGTTGACCAGTGATTGCAGGTCGCGCAGCTGCATGGCCAGCGTGAACTGCTCCTTGAGCGCCTCGGCCGTCACGGTCACCGTGGGGTCTACGCGCACGGTGAGCGGCTGCTCTACCTGCTGGTCACCCACAATGAGCCGTACGCGATAGCGTCCGGGGAGCACGCGCGGGCCGCTCAGCGCGCCGAAGAACGCCACCTCGGGATCGTCGGCGGCCACCGCACGGCGCGCCCGTGGCGCCTCGTAGGCGAGATTCCACGACGTGGTGTTCACCCCGGCTTCTCGCGGAATCGTATTCAGCGCACGCACCAGCGTACCCGCGGAATCACGGACTTCAATACGCACCGGTGTGGCGGCGTCCGGCTTGGTGGCCAGGTGATAGCGAATGATGGCGCCGTAGGGCGGGTTGGCGCCGCGGAAGAGCGCATCGCCAAGTGATCCGGTCTTGGTGGTCTTGGTGGCAAAGCGTGTAGCCGTGCGCATGGCGAACAGGTGCATCGGCTTCTGCGGTGCGGCCGCCAATTCCTGAATGACCGACGCGTCGTCGAGAATCCAGATCCCGCGGGCGTGCGTGCCCACAATGAGGTCGTTTTCGCGGCCATGCACCAGCACTTCGTGCACCGGAACCGCCGGCAGGTTCCCACCCAGACGGAACCAGCTGCCGCCACCATTCACCGTGACGTAGAGACCGATCTCGGTGCCAGCGTACAGCACCTGCGCGTTCTTCGGGTCTTCACGCAGCACCTGCAGATAGGCCATGGCCGGCAGATTGCCTGCGACACTCGCCCACGTGGCGCCGCAATCGGTGGTGCGGAAGACATACGGCTTGTAGTCATCCATGAAGTGGCGTTCGAAGGTGGCGTACGCCGTGCACGCCGCGGTCCGCGACGGCTCCACGTGCGACACCACCGCCTCCGGGCCCACGCCGCGCACATTCATGTCCACCCGCGTCCACGTTTTGCCGTCATCACGGGTCACGTGCAACATCCCGTCATCGGCACCGGCCCAGATCACGCCGCGCTGCGCCGGCGATTCGGCAATGCTGTACAGTGTGTTGTAGTACTCGGCCGTGGTGGCCTCCGTGATGACCGGACCACCTGCCGGACCGTGACGCGTGGTGTCGTTCTTCGTGAGATCAGGGGAGATGGTTTCCCACGTCGAGCCGAAGTCCTTCGACCGGAAAATGACCTGCGCGCCGAAGTAGAGGATCTTGCCGTCGTGCGGCGACGCCACGACAGGCGCGTTCCAATTGAAGCGGTACTTGAGCGTATTCACCGGGCCGCCGTCGTTGCGGCGCGGCTGCGGAGAGATGTCCTGCTGCTCCAGCGTTTTCATGTGCGTACGCCAGATCATGCCACCCTGCGACTCCGAGACGATGAAGTCCGGATCGTCGGGGTGTGAGGTCTGATAGTAGCCATCGCCGTACGACACCAACCGCCAGTCGTCCACGAGAATGCCCTGCGGTTCACGTGTGCGGCTGGGGCCAAGCCAGTTGCCGTTGTCCTGCAATCCACCGCCAAGGAAGTAGAACGGCTCGCGGTTGTCGGCGTGCACCTGATAGAACTGGGCCAACGGAAACTGATTGGGGAAGCGCCAGGTGGCGCCCTGATCGTTGGAGACGGCAATACCGCCGTCGTTCACCTGCCACAGGCGACGCGGATCGGTGGGATCAATCCAGAGTCCGTGATGATCGCCGTGCACGTTGCCGGAGAAGCGGACAAAGTTGCGGCCGCCGTCAATGGAGTACGAGAACTGACAGGCAATGGCGTACACGCGATCGTGATTCTGCGGGTCCACGCGCAAGTCGGAGTAGTAGTAGCCGCGGCACATGGTCGCGGCATCCTGACTGGTGGCGCGCCAGGTGGCGCCGTAGTCGTCGCTGCGCCACACGTAGCCTTCGCGCGATTCGGTGAGCGCGTACAGTGTGCTGGGGCGCGACGGGGCCACCTTGATGCCCACGCGGCCCAGCAGTTTGGGCAACCCGCCGCCCTGCTTCTTCCAGGTGCGGCCACCATCGGCCGACGCGAAGATGCCACCCTCGGTGGAACCACTGGTGAAGGTCCACTGCTTGCGATCGAAGTGCCACATGACCGCGTACACGCGGTTGGGATTGACCGGGTCGATATCCAGATCAGCACACCCGTGTTTATCGTCGGTAAACAGCGATTTTGTCCATGATTCGCCACCGTCTCGCGTGACAAACACACCGCGTTCGGCGCTGGGCGCCCCGATGTGCCCCACCGCGCACACAAAGACCGTGCGCACATCACGCGGGTCCACAATCACACGGGCAATGTGGCGCGCATCGCCCAGGCCAATGAAGCGCCATGACGCACCACCATCGGTGCTCTTGTACATGCCGCGCCCGAACGACACCGAATTGCGCACATTGGCTTCGCCGGTGCCCACATAGATGACCTCGGGGTTGCCCGGTTCAAGCGCGAGGTCACCAATGGACAGCGTGGGCTGCGCGTCAAAGAGCGCCTTCCACGTGGTCCCTCCGTTGGTGGTCTTCCATACGCCGCCACTGGCGGTGCCCACGTAAACGATGTTGGGATCACCCGGGACCCCTTCTACATCGGTCGCACGGCCCATCATGTTGGCCGGGCCGATGCTGCGGAAGGTGAGGCGGGAGAGCGCTGAGGTGTCCACGGCGGGGCGCGCCGCAGTGGATGCCGGCTGGGCCGGCAGTGGTACAGTGGCGAGCGCGCCAACCAGGAGCGCGGCGGCGGAGGAGCGGGTACGCATCGGGCGGAGGCGGATGGAGGGGAGACGCAGTATGCCTGATGGCCCGAAATTGCGGGACGAGGTGTGCTGGCGCCAGCGACGGGCGCGGGAAGACGGGGGGGAGGCGGCGTGGTACGTTTCCGACATGCAACGGTCCCTTCGATTCTTCGTGCCGCTCGTCGCCTTCATTGCGCACCCCGTGGAGTCAGCGGCGCAGTCCCGTGCGGCCGACACGCCCGCCCAGGCTGCGGTCTGTCCGGCGTCGGTCGCTGCCGGCAGCCGGTGTCTCGCCGGGCGCGATAGTGCCGGGGCGTACTACTGGTTTGCGGTGCCGCCCCAGTGGAACGGCACGCTGGTGGTGCATGCCCATGGTGGCCCGGAACTGGGCAATCCCAAGGCTGACCGGGTGGCCGAAGATCTGACCCGCTGGTCGATCTGGACCCGGGCCGGGTACGCCTACGCCGGCTCCGGTTTCCATCAAGGCGGCGTGGCCGTACGAAGTGCCGCGGAGGATGTCGAACGCGTGCGCCGGCTGTTTGTGGCGCAGATTGGCGTCCCCACGCGCACGGTGCTGCACGGACAGTCCTGGGGCGCCAGTGTCGCGGCGCGTGCCGCTGAAGGAACCGCAGGAGCCACGGGGGCCAGGTACCCCTACGACGCCGTATTGCTCACTGCCGGCGTTCTGGCTGGTGGTTCGCAATCGTACGATGTCCGCTTCGACTTGCGGGTCGTGTATCAGGCTATCTGTGGTAATCACCCGCGCGCTGACGAGCCCTCGTATCCGCTCTGGCAGGGACTCCCGCTGTCGTCCACACTCACGCGCGCCGAATTGGCCAACCGGGTGGACGAGTGTACCGGCGTCCGCAAGTCGCCCGGCGAGCGCAGTGCGCAGCAGCAGCGCAATCTGCAAAGCATCCTCGGCGTGATTGCCATTCCCGAGACGGCATTGATTGCCCATCTCAACTGGGGGACCTGGCACTTCCAGGACATCGTATTCCGGCGGCTCGGCGGCCGCAATCCGTTCGGCAACGCCTCGGTGCGCTATACCGGGTCGCTCGACGACGCCACCCTGAACGCGACGGCCTTTCGGGCCACCCCCGATCCGGCAGCGTTGGCCGAGTTTGTGAACGACACCGATCCCACCGGCCGCATTCCCGTACCGGTGCTCACGCTGCACGCCATACACGACCCCACCGCCTTTGTCGAATTGGAATCGGTGTTCCGCGAAACCATGCAGCGGGGCGGCAGCGGTGATCGGCTGGTGCAACTCTTTACCGACGACCGGGAGCATAGCTACCTGAGCGACGCGCAGTACGTGGCGGCCATGCGTGCCCTGCTCACCTGGGCAGAACGCGGGGTGAAGCCGACGCCGAAGGAAGTGGCCGCGCAGTGCCGCACGGTGGACGCGCAGTTTTCACCGGCCACCGGATGCCGGTTCCTCCCCGACTATCAGCCGCGTCCTCTCAGCGCGCGCGTGCCAAAACGCTAGATTGCCGTGGCGCGATGGCGTGCCTCCCTCCGTTCTCTCTCTCCCAGCCTCTCCCGTGTCCACCTCACCCGATTCCCGCGTCGTCCTCGATCAGCTGCTTGCCACCAATGGCCTGACGTCGGAAACCCGGCTCTATCGGGAGGCGCTGTTCAGTGCGCTGCACCCCACAGAGACACCGGGACTGTTCCGCCTGGCGGCCAACGCCTCACCGGCGGAGTCCGTGATTGACGTGTACGGGGCGGGGCACCTGGTGCAGGCAGAATCCACCGGCGCTGGCCTCGCCTTTGCCGAAAGCGCACGCCCCAATTGGCAGGAAACCATGGAGCTACGCACGCTGCGCCTCGACACCAGTCACGGCGCGCTTCCCGATCCGCACGTGGAGGTGGAAGTCCAACTCGGCGATTTGCTCGCGCAGGGCGCTCTGGTTTATCCGGTGGAATCCGTCACGGTGGAAAAGGCCTGGTACTGCACGATGCCCGCCGGCGACGTGCTGGTGCGCCTCGTCGGCTCGTAATGTCCGATCCGATCGACGACGTCAACCTCTCTGGGCTGGCCGGCTACGGTATCCCCCGGGACATCGGGCGATACCGCATTGTCAGTGTGCTCGGCGAAGGCGGCATGGGCACGGTGTTCGAGGCGGAGCAGGATCAGCCGCAGCGCATGGTGGCGTTGAAAGTCATTCGTCCGGATTACGTCCTTCCCAAACTGATCCTGCGCTTCACGCGCGAGGCTGAAGTCCTGGGGCGGCTGCAGCATCCGGGAATCGCGCAGATCTACGAAGCCGGCACCTTTGCCAATCGCGATGGGCAGCGCCCCTTCTTCGCCATGGAGCTGGTGAAGGGCGTATCGCTCACCGAATATGCCCGCGCCAATGAGCTGGATGCGCAAGGTCGCCTGTCGCTCTTTGCCAAGGTGTGCGACGCCGTGCACTACGCGCACCAGCAGGGGGTCATTCATCGCGATCTCAAGCCGGCCAACATCCTGGTGGACAGTAGCGGTCAACCCAAGATCCTCGATTTTGGCGTGGCGCTGCTCAGCGAGGGCGGACTGCAGAAGAACCGGCAGACCTCACTGGGTGAAGTGGTGGGCACGTTGCAGTACATGAGCCCCGAACAGGTCAATGCCGACCAGATGCCGCTCGATTATCGCAGCGATGTCTACTCGCTCGGCGTCATTTTGTACGAACTGCTCTCGGGTCGGCTGCCCTATGACCTGAGCAGCAAGCTGATTTTCGAAGCGGCACGCGTCATTCTGGTGGACGAGCCGGCGCCCTTGAGCTCCGTCAATCGGCAGCTCCGCGGTGACGTGGAAGTCATCGTCAGCAAGGCACTCGAGAAGGAACGGCAGCGCCGCTACAGCTCGGCCAATGAACTCGCTAGCGATGTACGTCGGTATCTGAGCGACGAGCCCATTACGGCGCGCAAAGCCAGTGCCATGTACCAGCTGCGCAAGTTTGCGCGCCGCAACCGTTCGCTCGTGACCGGTCTGTCCATCGCGGCGGGCGTGCTGGTGGCGGGTACGGTGGTGAGTGTGTGGCAGGCGGTGCGCGCGACCGCGGCCGAGCGGTTGGCCGATGCACGCCGCGAAGAAGCGCTCGCGTCGCGCGAGTTGGCGGAACAACGGCGCCTGCAGGCCGAGAAGGCACTCTTGGCCGCGGATTCGGCGCGCGCGCAAGCAGACGTGGCGCGCGCCGATGCCGAGCAGCAACAGGAAATCGCCTCGGCCAGCGCCGTTCGTGCCACCAACGAAGCCGCTCGCGCCAACGCGGTGAATGAGTTCCTGCAGAACATGCTCAACTCGTCCGACCCGGCACTCGCCAAGGGGCAGGAGTTGACAGTGCGTTCCGTACTCGATCGGGCCGCCGTTCGCATGGACTCGGGGCAGTTTGCCGGTCAGCCGGAAACGCGCGCCGGCCTGGAGTCCACGATTGGGCGCACCTACTACGCGCTGGGGCTTTACGACAAAGCGCAGCCGCATCTTGACTCGGCCTACGCCATTCGCCTGCGGGTGCTGGGGGCGACCAATACGCAGGTTGCTACCAGTGCCGGCGATCTGGGCGAACTGGCCCGGGCCAACGGTGACTTTCCCACCGCCGAACGCCTGCTCAAGCAATCGCTCGCCACCGCGCGCGCCAAGCTGCCGGCCAATGACGATCAGGTCACCGGGACACTGTCGCTGTTGGCCACGGTTACCTACTCACTGGGGCGTAATGCTGACGCCGAACGGCTGCACCGCGAGGCACTGGCGCTCAGCAAATCGAAGTATCCTCGCGGCGGGCCCATTGTCGCCGCACGATTGTTGTCGCTCGGCACGTTCCTGCTGTTTGCGCAGCAGCCGGAGAAGGCGTTGCCGTACCTCGAGGAGTCACTGACCCTCGGTCGCGCCGCCAACGGCGAACTAAGCCCAGCCACGGTGAGTACGCTGATCATGCTGGGCGATACGCGCCGCCAACTGCGACAGTTCGACATCGCCGAACGCACGTATCGCACGGCACTGCAAAGCGCACGCCCCCTGTTTGGTGCGCAACACCCCACGGTAGCCGACGTCGTCTCGCGCCTGGGCGGTGTGCTGAGCGACCAATCCAAGTTTGCCGAAGTGGACCCGCTGCTGAAGGAAGCGATTGCCATTCGCATCGCGGTGCTGGGCGAGCAACATCCCGACGTGCAGCTGGGTCGCGTGGAGCGCGGGCGATTCCTGCAGCAGCTCTCACGGTTCGCGGAAGCGGAAACACTTTTCACTCAGGCCTACGAAGGGCGGCTGGCACGACTGGGGCCCACCAGTCCGGCCGTGGCGTCCTCTCTGCAGGACCTCGGGTACCTGGCCAAACTCACCGAGAACTGGCCGGTGGTGGAAAAGCGGTACCGCGAGTCGTTGCCCATCTGGCGTGCCGCGAACATTGAAGTGGAAGTCCTGCGCTCCGAAGGCGAAGTGGGCTTTGCCCTCGTCAAGCTGAACCGGAATGACGAGGCGTACACTTTGCTGACCAATGTGGTGGCGCGTCGGAAAGCGATGTTCGGTGACAATCATTGGTTCACCGGAGACGCCCTCGAGAAACTGGCCGGTGTGGAGCTCAACCGCGGTCGGCTGGTCGAGGCGGAATCGCTGGGCACCATTGGTCTTCGCATTCGCCGCACGGTGTACGGTGACCGCTCCGTTCCTGTGGCGGGACACCTGCAGAACATGGCGGTGTACCGAGAAATGCAGAACGACACGCTGGGATCCATTGCCCCGTTGCGGGAGTCGTTCCGCACCTTCAGTGCGTTGCGCGCGCCCAATGACCGGAACGTGTTGCTGGCACAGCGGTGGTTGGCACATAACCTGTGCGCCACCGGCGCCATCGCCGAGGGCGACTCGCTGCTGCGGGCTGGGGTGGCGTTGAGTCCTCTCGACAGCACTCAGCCGGTGCCCTACCGCCTGCGGGCCAGCCTGGGGGATTGCCTCGCCCGGCAGCGGAAGTTCGCCGAGGCAGAACCACTGTTGCTGGAAGCGCAGCGGGTGCTGAACGGCTTCCCCACGACCTCCACGATCCTCCGTACTGCGCTGGTCGACATGCTGGTGGCGCTCTACCAGGGGTGGGGACGCGCCGCCGACGCGGCCGCGTGGAGCGCGAGGCGCCCCCCCAAGTAGGCGTCTGCATGGCCCCGGCCCTGGTGACTGGTCATGCGGGCGTTCTGGGGTGTCTATCGTTGGTATGCCTCCTCTTCCGCCACCGCTCTCCGTGAGCTCTCTCCCCGATCCCCCGTTGTTCGATCTGGCTGCTGTGCAGGCAGGTGACGAGGGGACCTTTCAGGCGCTGTTCGACGCGCTTTATGGGCCACTGCTGCGCTACGCGCAGTCGTATCTGGACGAGCCGGCAGCGGCCGAGGATCTGGTGCAGGAGGCCTTTGTGCGGCTGTGGGACCGCCGGGCAAGCCTTCCGGCCGACGTCACCCTGAGCGCGTACCTGTACAAAACGGTGCGCAATCTGGCGCTGAACGTGCGACGGGATCGGGCCACCCGGGAGCGGCTGCTGGAAGATCCCGCCGCGCAGGAGGGAGCGGCCACGCCGGCCGCCGTGCCGCAGCCGGACGCCGAGGTGGAAGGGGAGGATCTGGGCGGGCGATTGACCGGCTATCTCGCCGATCTTCCACCGCGCCAGCGGGAAGCCATTCAGCTGTCCCGATTTGAAGGGCTGACGCACCACGAGGTCGCCGTCGCGATGGGTTGCTCACCGCGGACGGTCAACAATCACCTGGTCGCCGCACTGTCTACGTTGCGGCGCCGACTTTCCGAGGCCGGCAGTCTGGTGGCGGCCGTAGCCTGGTGGCTCACATGACGCACGACCCAACCCCGACCCGCTCGCGTGATCTGGAGGCGATGCTGGCCGGTCGCGCTGATCGCGACGCGCTGCGGGAGGTGTGGGAGACACTCCCCCGCGTAGCGCCTTCGTCACTCGACCCCTCACCGGAGGCACGCCGGGTGGCGTGGAACCGGCTCCGGGCCACTCTTGCCGACCCCTCGCGCACACCGTTCACTGCGGATGCCGCGGCGCCGCTTACGCTGGTGGACGATGACCAGCCGACCGTGGTCCCGGCGCCTGCCGCGACCATCGGTCGCGCGCGGCGCTGGCTCGTGGCGGCCAGCGCGGCCGGTGTGTTGATCACCGGTGGTGCCGCGCTGCGAGCCGTGCCCACCACGTATGCCGCGCCTGCTACGGCCGGCGCGGCGCCGGTCGTGGTCGTGCGCCTGGCCGACGGCTCCGACGTGTGGTTGGCGGCAGGGAGCACGCTGTCGGTGCCGCGTGCATTGGGGTGGCCTGGTGTGCTGCGGGCGTCGTCGCGCGACGTGGTGCTGTCCGGTCGCGGCTTCTTTGCGGTACAGAAGGACGGGCGGCCGTTCGTGGTGCGCACCACCGATGCCGCCGTGCGGGTGCTGGGCACGCGCTTCGAGGTGCTCAGCGCCGCCGTGGCAGGGAGCCCCGCTGTTGGGACACAAGTGACGGTGCAGGAAGGGCGGGTAGCCGTGTCGGCCACGTCGCAGGATGGGGCGCTTGGGGCCGCCGTCGAGCTGGGGGCAGGACAGCGCGCCGCCACCATGGCCGGTCGCGCGCAGCTCCTCCCTGTGCGGTCGGTGTCGGCCGAACAGGTGGGTGCGTGGCGCACGGGCGGGTTTTCCGCCCTCGATGAATCGCTCGACGCGGTGCTGAGTGAACTGGCGCGACGGTCGGCGCTGGAGATCACGCACGCACGTGAGGTGGACGGCGCGGTCACCGTCTCCCTGTTCTATCCGGATATGCCGTCGGTGGACACCGTGCTCAACGACCTGTGCACGGCGCAGGGGCTGACGCTCACCCGGACCAGCCGCGGCTTTCACATTACGCGGAGTGGCACGCGCCCGTGAGCGAGCGACGCTCGCGGATGGCGCGGCCCGTTGGCCACGTACCGACTCACGCGCGGGCGTGGCCGCTGGCCATAGGCCTGTGTGCGGCGGTGGCGTGGGCGGCGCCCCGCCCCGTGGCAGCGCAACAGCAAACGCCGCCGCCTGCGTCGACGGTGGGTCGGCAGGCCGATAGCACACGCGCTCTGACCATGGCGCTCCTCGACGTCACCGTGGTGGAGGCGCTGGAGCGTCTCTCCGGTGCGGCGCGTATGAGCATTGTGTGGCAGCCGGCGAGTCTTGGGGCACGTGCCTCCACGCGCATCAGCTGCCGGATTGATCGCGAGATGCCCGAAGTCCTGTTGCGCTGCATCACGCGCGCGGCCGACCTCGACTACTACCGGCTGTCGTCCGGCACCTACGTGGTGATTGCGGCGGCGGAAGCGCCGCCGGGGTGGGCCGCACTGGGTGGTTTTGTGGTCGATGCCGCCACCGGCGCCGGGTTACCCTCGGCGCGCGTGCAGTTGGCCGAATTGCCCAACGCGGTGTTTGCTGGCGATGACGGCGCCTTTACCATGGCGCGTCTGCGGCCGGGCACGTATGCCGTGACCGTGCGCGCACTGGGGTACCAACCATTGGCCACCACCCTGGAGGTCACCCCCAACGCGACACGTCGGGTACGACTGCTGTTGACGCGCCAGGAATTGGCGGCGCGCCCCATCATTGTGAACGGCATTCGTCCGGGCGACGCCAGCGCCCGACTTGGTGCCGCGACGATAGCCGACAGTGCCACGCGCATGCTGGTGGGGCCGTCGCTCTTTCTGCCGGGCGCCGTGGCCCCCTTGGGGGTGTCGCGCCGCGACGGTACCGGCGATCTGCATGTGCAGGGTGGGGACATCGGTGAGCATCCGTGGCGACTCGATGGCATCCCGTTGTACGACGTCACCACGTTGACGGGGCTGCTTGGCATTGTCTCGCCGCTGGCGGTGGAGCGCGTCACGGTGCATCGCGCCGGCTACGGAGCGTCGGTAGGCAGCTTTACGTCGGGGGCGATTGATCTCACGCATAGTCTTGGTGAGCCGCTGTCGCCGTCGGCGCAAACGGCGTCGCGTGGCGTGGCGACGGACATCGCCATTGATCCGTTGACCGCCACCGCCCGACTCTCAACGCCCGTTGCGGTGGGTAACGCAACCGGACGGGCCATGCTCGCGGCGCGCACCGGGCTGTGGCAGTTCACCGCTCCGCCGGCCATGGTGCGTGCGGTGCGCCATTGGAGTGCCCCCGACCCGGTGCTGCTGGCCCGCGTGAGTGGATTTGGCGCCGTGCCGGGGATGGAGCAGCTGGATCGCACCCCATATACAGGGAGCGCGGGCGATCAGGCCGTGTCACTCAACGATGTGCATCTGGCGGTGGCGCTCGATTGGGGGACGGCGCACCAGCTGTCCGCGTCGGCGTTCACCACCGCGCAGGGCATTGCCCACGACGGTACCGCCAGCGACAGCGGTCGGGCCACCGTGCACAGCGTGGATGAGTACGGATGGCGCACAGCCGGGGCGCAGCTCACGCATCGGTGGCTGCTGGGCACGCGGGTGCGGCAACGCGTGCAGCTGCGGGCCTCGCGCCACGCACTCGATCACGACGTGTCCATGGCCATGGCATCGACCCCGCTCGCCATTGCTGGCGGTGAACACAACGCGATCAGCGAAATGTCGTTGGTGGCCGATTGGCGGGTGCAGCTATTGCCACAGACGACGGCCACGTTTGGCGCCGAGGTGAGTCGGGCGCAGGCGGAGCTGGACATTGCCAATCGCGTGTTGCGTCCGCTGTCGTTCGCCAACACGGTGTGGCGTGGCACACTCATGGCGGATGTCACCACGCGTGTGGCGGCCACCACGTTTCTCGATGCCGGCGTGCGCGTGTCGCAACTGCAGAGTGGTCGCAGTTACGCCGAACCTCGACTGGCACTTCGCCGCGAAAGTGCCGCGGCGGGGGTCCCGTGGAGCTGGCGCCTGTCGGCTGGAGGCTACCACCAGTTTGTCACGCAGTTCGATGTGGCGAGCACCATGCCGGTGGCGTTTGTGCCCAGCGTGCGCTTCTGGTTGCCAACCGATGGCACCACGCCGGTGGCGCAGGCGTGGCATGTGGCCCAGGAAGCGGTCTGGCGGCCGGCGCCCGGGTGGGAAGTGCGCGGGGAAGGGTATGCCAAGTGGATGCCCAGTATCCCGACGTTCGACTATGGCGTGCTGTACGCCGCCGAAGGCGTTCCCGCATCTCCGTCGCTGGTGCGCGCCGCGCAGTTTGTTCAGCGTGCCAACGGGCGTGCGGTGGGTGGCGGTGTGCGGGTCATTCGCGACGCGCGGTTGTCGCGTGGACATTGGCGCCATGAACTCGCCTACGACTATGGGTGGGCGGAGCGGGCGTTTCCGTCGCGCTTTGGTGGCCAGCAACAGCCCCCCTCGTGGCTGGAGCCGCATCGCGTGCTGGCCGTGTCCGAAGTGACGCCGTGGGCGCCGCTCACTGCGGCCATTCGAGCGCGCGGTGTCATGGGACGGCCGTGGGCGTTGCGTCAGGTGTACTACGATTTGTTTGGCGCCGCGCCTGATCGCTCGGGGTTGCCCATCGATCTCCCCGGACGCATGACGCGTCCCGCCATTGTGGACCTCGATATGGGCGCGACCTGGCGGCAACGCGTAGGGACCGCCACGGTGGAGGTGGGCGTGAGCGTGACCAATGTGCTCAATCGTGCCAACGTGCTCGACTATGGCTTGCGGCGCCGCGCGGATGGCTCCGGCTACGACATGATTGCCCGCCTGCTGCCCGGGCGTATTCCCGTGGTCACGATGCAGCTGCGGCGCTGAGCAGCTCGCGAAGGAAGCGAGGTCCGAGTTTTTTCGGACCGACTAGTCATACACGAAGTCTTGCGTGTTCTCCCCGTGATCACCAACGGCGATGCCGTTGCGATGGCATGACGCGTGTCGCGTTCGTCGCCGTCGATCACTCCGATCACGTCCACACAAGGCTTTCCTCCATGCGTTCCACGCTGTTCTCGCGCCGCGCGGCGCTCGTGCTTTCCTTCTCGGTTCTGGCCACTGGACTGACGGCCTGCGGTGACGATGATCCGGTCGCGCCGCCTGCTCTGACCATCACGGAAACGGCGGCCGGTTCGGCGCAGCTCTCCACGCTGGTATCGGCGCTGACCGCCGCCGGGCTCACGCAGACGCTCAATGGCACCGGCCCGTTCACGGTGTTCGCTCCGGTGAACAGCGCGTTCTCGGCGCTTCCGGCTGACGTCGTGCAGCGTCTGCTCGAGACGGGCAACCGTTCCATTCTCACCAAGGTGCTGACGTTCCATGTGGTGCCGGGGCGCATCACGGCCAGCCAGCTGCAGAACGGACAGACGCTCACGACGGTGGAAGGGACGACGTTGCCGGTGACCGTCGCGAACGGCGTGGTGACGGTGGGTGGCGCGCGCGTCACGACCCCCGACATCTCGGCGTCGAACGGTGTGGTGCACCTGATTGATGGCGTGTTGCTGGGCAGCATGGACATCGTGGACAACGCCATCGTGCGCGGCTTCAGCTCGCTCGTGAGCGCGGTGACCACGGCCGGACTCGGCACGGCGCTGCGCGGTGGCAACCTCACGGTATTCGCGCCCACCAATGCCGCCTTTGCCGCCATTCCCGGTGGTGCACCCACGACGGCCGCGGCGCTGACGCCGGTGCTGCAGCTGCACGTGGTTGGCACGCGTGCCCTGTCGTCGCAGCTCACCAACGGGCAGATCCTGAATACGCTGCTCACGGGCTCCAACCTTACGGTGGGACTCACTAGCGGCGTGCGCGTGACTGGCCCCAAGAATTTCGCCACCGTCACGGCGGCCAACATCGTGGCCAAGAACGGTGTCATTCACGTGATTGACACGGTGCTGCTGCCGTAATCGGCGCCGCTCCGCTGTGTTCCTCGCCCGACGCTGCCTGTTGTCTCTCAGGCGGCGTCGGGCGATGTCGTTTCCCCGCGCAGGAACCGCGCAGGAACAGTACAGGCGAAACCGCACGACGAACCGGCACGTTGGGAGAGGGGCGCCGTTCTTCCCTCCCGACCTCATGGACCGCATGCCCGCTCCTGTTGACCTGCGACCCACATGGTCGCCCTGGCTCGTTCGCCTGGCCGCTGTGTCGGCGGCATTGTGTGCTGTGAGCCTCGGCGGGCTGCTGCTCGATGACCGCGTTATTGGGGGAGCCCCCGCCTGGCTCAAGCCGGCCAAGTTCGGAGCCTCCGGCGCAATGTTCCTGCTGTCGGTGGCGTGGATGACACACACCCTGCGCCCCACGCGACTGCTTCGTGTGGCGGAGTCACTGATCGGTGCGATCATTGTGGCGGAAATCGTGATCATCATGGTTCAGGCGGCGCGCGGCCGCCTCAGTCATTTCAATATCGACACACCGCTGGATGCTGCACTCTTCAGCAGCATGGGCATGGGCATCGCCACGGTGTGGGTGCTGACCATGGTGGTATTGGCCCTGCATCTGCGCACGCCACACGCCGACCGTGCGCTGGCCGTGGCGTTTCGGGCCGGGCTGCTCTTGCACATTGTCGGCGCCGGGATGGGCTGGATGATGACGCAGCCGCGCCCGCAGCAGGTGGCGGCGATGCAGCGTGGCGAACGTCCGTTTGTTTCAGGCGCGCACACGATGGGTGGACAGGACGGAGGCCCGGGGCTCCCGGTGACCATGTGGAGTCGCGATCATGGCGACTTGCGGGTCCCGCATTTTGTGGGGATGCATGCCCTGCAGCTGTTGCCTTTGCTGTTGCTTGGCGTGCGTGCCGTGCGTGGCCGCCGCAATGATGGACTGGAACTGGGGGTACTGGTGGCCTCAGCGGCGGCGGCGTATCTCCTCTTTGCGGGCGCGCTGTGGCAGGCGCTGCACGATCATCCGGTGGTGGCGTTCCTGGGAGGCAAGACGTGACCGAAGCGCAGCTGTTCCAATATGCCAACACGACCGCGCTGCTCAGTTGGGTGGTTCTCATTCTGGTGCCGAAGCGCGCCGCCCCCGTGTTGCGCATCGTGGTGCCCGTGGGCATGGCACTTCTCTATATCTGGGCACTTACAACGGCTCCGGCCAACCCGGATGGCGGGTTCGGATCGCTGGCGCAGGTGAAGGCCCTGTTCACCCAGGATCGCGCCGTGTTGGCCGGTTGGGTGCACTATCTGGCCTTCGATCTTTTTGTCGGGTGCTGGATCGTGCTTGATGCCCCCGAGCATCGACTGCACCACCTGCTGGTGGTGCCCTGCCTCCTGCTGACCTTCATGTTCGGACCAGCGGGACTGCTGCTGTACTATGTGCTGCGCACCTCCATTCGCCTCCGTCGGGCCGAGCCCGCGGCCACGGGCTGACGGAGGGGATTGCCGAGGGGCAACGGCGATCCGGGGCCGATTCTATTGGCTGAACGCGAAGGAGGCGCCAGCGGGGTGTAAGGCGCTTCCCGATTTTCGCGAAACGCGAATGTCGTAGTGTTGAAGCACCCTTTAGCGACGCACACCTCATGCTGGAGTTCCACATGAGAAACTCGTGGCGGCTTCTCGCGGTGGCGGTGACCACCGCCTGCAACAGCACCACGCCAACGGCCCCCGTTGGCGACTTCACCTTTTCCGTTGGTGACTTCTCGCCCGCTGACGTGCGCCCTGGGGATACGACATCGCTGCCTCTCTTCTCGGCCTTCCGGAATGGCTTTCAATCGCCGGTTGGGTTTGCCTTTGAAGGCCCCAGCGGCTTTACCACGTGGCTCACCGACTGCCGAACGATTCTCACACCCCAACCGTTCGGGCCTGCCGCTGGCGCGTCGTGTACGGCCATGATTCGTGTGGACAGCACCGTCACCGCTGGCACGCACAGTCTCGTCTTCACCGCGACGTCGGCGAGCGCGGTTGCCAAACGGATCTCCGCGCCACTGGCCATTCTGCCGCCCCGTCCGCTGCCGCAAACCTTCTCCGTCACGCCGAGCACGCGGGCCCTCACCATTCGGCGCGGCGATAGCGCCGATGTGGTTTTTGTGCTGTCAGCGCGACCCGTTGGTGCGGCCCCTGTGACCTTCACCGTGCTCGGGAATTATCTCGGGATTGGATTGCAGTGGCGTCCATCATCCGTCGTACCCGCAGGCAATGATACCGTCCGCGTGCGTATCACCGTCCGTCAGGACGGTGTCGTTGGCGGGCACTCGTATCTGTTTCAGGCGCAACTTCCCGGGAAGCCCACCTATTCGATTCCCGTGTCGGTGACTATTCCGGCCGGGTAATGCGCTGGCCCTTTGTGTATCGCACGCCATCAAGCGTGACCGCCCGCGACAACCGGCAGCTTCGCAATCGTCCATCGGGATAGAGTTGGAGCTGCGTGGTGCCGGTGAGCTCCCGCCAGAACCATGCAGCCTGGCAAGGCACTCCGTCGATCACCGCCACTTCGGAGAAATAGCAGGCCGACATGCGCACGAGGTCGACCATCTCTCAAAGTTATGATGCCCCGGGCTCGGCGGAAGACGGCGGGAGAGCGTTGCGCCGCCGCCAACAGGCGTGCTAGTTCACAGGTATGACTTCTGCTCGCGTTGCCGCGCTCCCGTTTCAGGTGAGCGGCGAAAATCAGGTCATTGCCAAAGGCACCGTGACCACCACCGAAGAGCGCCGCCATGGCGTGCTGCGCCTGGAGGGCGCCACGCTCACAGTGCAGTGGCGGGTGGAACGGGAAATTCAGCGCGTCGGCGTTGAGATCCGCACCGACACGGAGCGCGATGGCATGCGATCCATCCCGGTGCGCGTCGATCAGCTGGGCGATGCACGGGTCCGGACCCGCGGACGCTGGTGGTGGCGCCGCTGGGAGCTGGTCCTCACCGCGCGCGACCTGTCGGCGTTTGACCCGCTGGCCGGCAACGACGGGTTTGATTTTGCGCACCCCGCCGAGTTGGTGTTGCCTGTACGCACGGCGGATGTCGAGTTGGCGCGGGAGTTCGCGTCCGAGGTGGAGCTGGCCATCGCCGAACTGGCGCTCCGTGCCGCTGAGCAGGCGGCCGCGCCGCTGCCCGCCCCAGCACCCGGTGCCCTCCCCTCAGCGCCACCTTCCGCCTAGTTGCTGGCCGGTCACGGACCGTAGATTACCCCAGTCGCTTCCCCACCCAGCGCGCGTCAGTCGCGCGCCTCTGCACCGCCCCCCTGTGGAGTCGCTGTGATTCAAAGCAGTCCCAAGTCGCAAACTGAATACGACGTCGTCGTCGTAGGCTCCGGCGCCGGTGGCGGTATGGCCGCCTATCAACTCGCCATTGCCGGCCTCAAGGTGCTCGTGCTCGAAGCGGGCCGGTCGTACGACCCGGTGCGCGAAACGCCCATGTTCAAGCTGCCGCGTGAAGCGCCATTGCGCGGCGCCGGGGGGCGCGAGAAGCCGTTCGGCTTTTACGACGCCACGGTAGACGGCGGCTGGGAAGTGCCGGGTGAACCCTATACCAATGCGCCGGGCACCGACTTCCGGTGGTGGCGGGCGCGCATGATGGGCGGGCGCACCAATCACTGGGGCCGTATCTCCCTTCGCATGGGCGAGTACGACTTCAAGCCGAAAACGCGCGACGGTCTGGGCGCCGACTGGCCGCTGTCGTACAAGGATCTCGCGCCGTACTACGACAAGACCGAGTTGCTCATCGGCGTGTACGGTGGCGATGACGATCTCGAAAACACACCACGCTCGTCACCTGGTGTGCTCCAGCCGCCACCAGCGCCACGCGCCGTGGAAATGCTGGTGAAAAAGCACGCCACGCCGTTGGGCATTCCCGTCATTCCGGCCCACCTGGCCATCATGACGCAGCGGCAGAACGCCGATCGACTGCCCAAACTGCTGCACCCGGGCAATGCGCTCGCCCAGCGTGTGTTGCGCCAGTCCATGCAGTCGCGCGCGGCCTGCTTCTATGCAACGCCCTGCGGCTGGGGCTGCTCCATCAAGGCCAACTTCCAGAGTACCACGGTGCTGCTGCCGCCGGCGCTCGCCACGGGCAACGTGGACATTGTGCCCGACGCCATGGTGCGTGAAGTCACGGTCGGGAAGGACGGGCTCGCGACCGGGGTGAGCTACATCGACAAGCGCACGCGGCAGGACCGGCGTGTGAAAGCGCGCGTGGTGGTGCTCGCCGCCAGCGCGGCCGAAACGGCGCGCATTCTGCTCAACTCCAAGAGCAGCCAGAACCCCAACGGGGTCTCCAACTCCAGCGGTCTCGTTGGCAAGTACCTCATGGACACGGTGGGTGCCGGCCTCGGGGGACAGATCCCGATGCTCGAGAACCTGCCGCCGCACAACAACGACGGCGCCTCCGCCATGCACGTGTACATGCCCTGGTGGCAGTACAAGGAGCAGTTGGGCGGCAAGCTCGATTTTGCGCGCGGCTACCACGTGGAATTTGGCGGCGGCCGCGGCATGCCCGGCAACGGCTCCTTCAATTTCCTCGAGAATCTCACCCAAGGCGCGTACGGCAAGTCGTACAAGGAAGCGGCTCGTCGCTACTACGGCTCGTTCGTCTGGTTCGACGGCCGCGGCGAAATGATTCCCAACGAAGACAGCTTCTGCGAGATCGATCCCGAGGTGGTGGATCAGTGGGGCATTCCGGTGCTTCGCTTCCACTGGAAGTGGTCGGATCATGAGCTCAAGCAAGCCGTGCACATGCAGAAGACGTTTGCTGAAGTCATCACGGCCATGGGCGGAAAGCCGGGCAGTGAGCCGCAAACCGATGGCAACAAGGCTATCGCCAAAGGCGGGCAGATCATCCACGAAGTGGGCACCTGCCGCATGGGTGACGACGCACGCACCAGTGTGCTCAACCAATACTGCCAGTCGTGGGACGTAAAGAATCTGTTCGTCACCGACGGCGCGCCGTTTGTCTCCAACGCCGACAAGAATCCCACGCTGTCCATTCTCGCGCTGGCGTGGCGCACGACCGACTATCTGCTTGAGCAGATGCGCAAGAAGGAGATTGGCTGATGTCTGACGAACAGCACGAAGCCGCGCCTGAAGCAGCGCCCGAAGGGGTGAAGCGGCGCGATGCCCTCAAGGCCATGGCCGCGGCGGCCAGCTTACCCATTCTGGGCAGCATTGCCGCACCGGAGGCCGACGCCCAGGCGAAACCGGCGGCACCCACCGCCCCTCCGGTACAGTTGCGCCGCGGCGGACCGCGTGGCGACGCGTGGGATCCCGATCTCATCAATCCCAAGAAAGACTGGCCGCGCAAACTCACCGCCGCCGAGATGACCACGCTGGCCGCACTGGCCGATGTGATTATCCCGGCGGACGGCAAGTCGCCAAGTGCGTCGGCAGTGGGCGCGCACCTGTACATCAACGAGCATGTGAGCGCCCCCGGTGAAGGGAACGCCCGTGATCTCGTGCGCGTGCGCGGCGGAGTGAGCTGGCTCAATCTCGAAAGCCAGCGCCGCTTCAGCAAAGGCTTTGTTGGTCTCACCATGGCGCAGAAGACCGCCATCTGCGACGACATCTGCTACGTGCCCAAGGCCAAGATAGAATTCAAGGCGGGGGCGCGCTTCTTCTCGCTGGTGCGCAATCTCACCGCCACCGCTTTCTACACCACCGATCAGGGGATGAAAGACGTGGGGTACGTGGGCAACATGGCGCTGCCCAAGTGGGACCCGCCACCACCAGCGGTCCTCAAGGCGCTCGGTCTCGACTAGCGTACTCCGGGCTCACCTGACGTCAGCGCCAGCATTCGCGCCCGGGCTTCGCGCACGAACGGCTGCAGCTCGGCGTCGGCGCGTTCATAACGGGCGACGTAGTCGCGGTACAGTTGCACCGCATTCTTGCGATCGCCGCGCGCGTCGTAGATGCGAGCCAGCGCCAGCGTGGACCTAATGGGAATGTAGAGATCCGGCCCGATACGCGGGCGGGAGCCAACGGCCGTACGTCGATAGGCGTCATACTGCACCAGCGCCGAATCGGCGAGGCCCACTGTGGCAAACACGCGCACCAACTCCAGAGGTAGACAGGACATACAACTGGAGGCCGGCCCATCTGGCTTCTGGCTCGCCCGGCGCACCATGGCCGCGGCATCGGCCCATCGCCCTTCGGCGATCGCCAATTCCATCAGGATGTCGTTTCGTCCGTCGACATAGCTCGCCAGTTGCGTGGAATCAGTGAAGAGTCGATCGAACTGCGCCAGCGCGGCCTTTGCTTCTGCGACCATCCTGAGTTTCGCGTAGGCACGAGCCGCCGATATGCTTACGGCCAATTGCTCTTTGGGTGAAGAGGCGCGTACCGCATCTTCAAACCGGCGCAGTACCTCAGGCGGGACCACGCCCGCGTCGATGGCACTCTCCAGCGAGATGAACGCTCCGGTAAACGCATCAATGGGAACACCCTGGGCCCGGTAGGTCGCCAAGGACGCGTCACGAAAACGATCGGCGTCGCGCAAGCGACCCTCCTCCAGCGCATCGAGCATCTGCTGGTTGGCGCTCTGCACCGGGTCGCGCGAATACCCCTTGGCTACGGCATCGTCCAAGAGTCGCCGCTGTAACTCGAGGTCGCCCGTTCTATAGGCGCGGGTGCGAGCCCACGCGCCATTCAGTTCGTCGTCAGGAAAGCGACGGCGGACGATCGCTTCAATGGAGTCGACCGACGTCCATTTGCCTTGGAGCGAGAGGTTGGCGCGCAAGGCACTCAACCGCAGAATGCCGGAATCACGGGCCACCACGAGCCGACGCAACACTTCAGCGCGCCCGAACTCCTGCCGGCTTTCGTACTGCGCGGCAAGATTCCCCAGCACGCTGCTGTCACCAAGTGCCAGCACACGTTCGAAGGCGGGAATGGATTTGCGACGGTCCGCCCGCGAACCCGCCGCGAAGTATGTGGCCGTGACGCGCTCGGCATCGATTTCCCGCAGACGGTCCCGCAGCAGATAGGCTTTACTCAACGCCGAATCGGCAGCACCAGGCGGAGCCGTCATGTTGCTCAGCAACAGTCCAAGCCTTCGCCATCCTTCCGCAAAGAGCGTATCAATGGCCACGGCCTCGCGAAACAGTTGCGCCGCGCGGACCCTGTTGCCTTCCACATCGGCGGCCTGTACGGCGGCTGAATATTTGCGCAGCGCCTCAAGTGAACTGGTGGTGACTCGCTCGAGTGGCGGCGACGCATTGACCAACCGCAGCGACTCCCCAATGCGTGACCGCAGCTTTCGGGACAGATCGTCGGCCATCTGGATCAGACTGTCCGGACTGGCGGCGGTGGCCCGGAACGACGCCAGTTCACGGCCCGAATCGGCGGTCACCAAACGCACCGCCAATATGTACGACGCGCCCACCGCCGTGAGCTCGCCATCGACAATGGCGCGCACCCCTTCTCGGCTGGCGAGGTCGCGCACAAGCTCCAACGAGAGGCGGCTCTCGCGCGGTCGTTCCATACGCCCCAGCGCCTCCGCGATCTCGCTGGGCGTCAGCAGCGTAATTGCGCCAGACTGCACCAGGCCAGCGCGCACGGCGTCAGACGCCACACGCCCCAGCAAGCTGTCGGCACCGCGCACGGTGAAGTCGGTGATCACCAAACGTTCGTTGGGCGCCAGCGTACCGCGGGCCTGCAGCGACCCCGCCGGCCCAATGCCCAGCTTGCCCAATCCAACGTACCCGGC
Source organism: Gemmatimonas phototrophica (assembly GCF_000695095.2). Taxonomy (NCBI): domain Bacteria; kingdom Pseudomonadati; phylum Gemmatimonadota; class Gemmatimonadia; order Gemmatimonadales; family Gemmatimonadaceae; genus Gemmatimonas; species Gemmatimonas phototrophica. The sequence continues at coordinate 4,222,809 of NZ_CP011454.1, forward strand.
AACCACCAGCAGCAGCCCCGCAACACCCAACGCCGCGACGCGCCGCGGTGTGAGCGTATGCCAGAACCCTTGATCGGCCACCGTCTCGCCGGTCCGTTCTCCACTGCGCACGCCGGCCTGCTCAAGGGCCGCCACGATGTCGCGGGCCTCCTGCGGGCGCGTCGCCACGTCCTTCTCGAGACACTGCATCACGAGCGCCGCCAACGCCGGCGGTACATCCGCCCGACGCTCGGCAATGGGGACGGCGTTCACCGTGAGGTGTGCCGTGAGTTGCTGTTGGACCGGCTTGTCGGCAAACGGCGCACTGCCGCACAGCATCTCGTATGCAACGCACCCCAGCGCGTAAATGTCGGTGCGATGGTCCACACTGTCGCTGCCTGTCACCTGCTCCGGTGACATATACCCCGGCGTGCCGATGGCCATCCCCATTTGGGTGAGAGCCTCACCGGGCACGTCCGCCCGCGCCGCGTTGATGGCCTTGGCAATGCCGAAATCCGCAACGGTAGCGGCGTCACCGGTGAGCAGAATGTTGTCGGGCTTGATGTCGCGATGAATGACACCGCGCTCGTGGGCATAGGCCAATGCTTTGGCCACATCCCGCATGACACTCACCACATCGCCTATGGGCAACTCGCGATCGCGATCAATGCGCGCGCGCAGCGACTCCCCTTCGATGTAGGGCATGCTGAACCACGGCAACCCGTGCAGCGATCCCACGGTGAGCACCGGCACGATGTGCGGATGCTGCAGCCGCGCCAGCAACAGCGTTTCGCGGTTGAAGCGCTCGACATTGACCACCGCCGCCAACTCCACGGGGAGCACCTTCAACACGACCTGACGGCTGAGCGCGAGGTCGTCGGCCAAAAACACGCGCGACATCCCCCCGCCGCCAAGCTCACGGTCGAGCCGGTAGGTGCCGCCGAGCGCGTATTGGAGGTCGTCGAAGGTGCTCATTGCGATGAAAGAAGAGCGATTACAGGGGAATTGTACAGGTCGCTTCCTTCTTCACCATGCACCTCCTCGCTCTCTGCGCACCTGAGCCGCATACTTCTTCCCTTCCTCAGAAAATCCGCTGGCTGTCGATCGGCGCAGACCACCCTCTTCAGGAGCTCGCAATGGCAGCAGACGCAAATGCAGTACAGGTGTTTCAGAAGTATCCCCTGGACTTCATGAAGCAAACGCTGGTCCGCGCCCCATCCTGCCAGACCGCCGTCTACGGTCGGCCTATGGCACTGACCTTGTCGCTGGATCCCATGGCGACGGCCCAGCTCGCGGGCAAAGCGGTAAAGGTGTATGCACTCCGGGCCGCCGAGCCTGGGGAACCATCCTTCAGTTCGTACATCTGCGACTTCAGCACGGGCAACATCAGCTATCAGGTCCTCGGCAGAGAATCGGAGTTCTGTTTCACCTTCGCGATGGACGGTTGCACCTTTTCGGTTGGGTCTCCTACGGGGACGGGAGACGTCCTCGTCTCCCACGGGAACGCCAAGGGCGTGACGGAGGGTGGGGATAGCCAGGTCGGTCGTCAGCACAGCTTTGCGTCACAGCTGCACGGCGGTGGCGTTGCGCAGATGCTGCAGCCGGGCACGTACCGCGCAGACGGCGCCAAGGTGGCCACGACCTTTGGGCTGCGGGACCGAACGGGATGGAGCTTTTACTACCAGAACTATGTCGTGACCAAGAAAGGCTTCCCACCCGGGTACGAACTGTTTGGCGTCTACGATTTTTCCGGCAAAAAGGTCTAGTCTCAACTGATGCGCAGCGCCACGTCATCCTGAAGGGAGAACTGATGTCCACCGCCCCCATAACGCTCACCGTCAACGGTTCGCCACGTCGTTTTGACGGCGATCCGTCCATGCCCTTGCTCTGGTACCTGCGCGACGAGTTAGCGCTGACGGGGACCAAATATGGGTGTGGTATCTCCCAATGCGGCGCCTGCACCGTGCATGTGAATGGCGCACCGGTTCGTGCCTGCCAGCGTCGCATGCAGACGCTGGCTGGCGCGTCCGTCACCACCATTGAGGGGTTGCATCCTGACGACGCGCATCCGCTGCAAGACGCGTGGCGCAGCATAGACGTGCCCCAATGCGGCTTCTGCCAGTCGGGGCAAATCATGCAGGCGGCCACGCTGCTGGCGCGAAACGCCAATCCCACCGACGCCGATATTGATACCGCGATGAACGGACACATCTGTCGGTGCGGCACGTATCCCCGCATTCGCGCCGCCATCAAGGCCGCGGCGGAGCGGGCTCGATGAGCGCGCGTCGGAATCTCCCGTGGCTGGCCGTACCCGCGGCCACCGACACCGCGGCAACGCCGGCAGTCGACACACCATCGACCAGCACCGAACCGGCTCGACGCGACTTTCTCAAAGTGCTCGGCATGGGCGGCTTGCTCATTGCCGCCAGCAGTGTTGGTGTGCGTCGGCTGGAGGCGGCAGCAGGTTTTGCCCCAAGCGCAGAACCTTGGGAGCCGCACGCCTACATTCGCCTTGGCGACGACGGACTGATCACGATCATCTGCCATCGGTCGGAGATGGGACAAGGGATCCGCACGACCATGCCCATGATCATCGCCGACGAAATGGACGCCAACTGGGCGCTGTGTCGCGTGGAACAAGGGCTCGGAAACGAACCGAAATACGGCAGCCAGAACACCGATGGCTCCACCAGTATTCGCGACTTCCTGCAGAAGTATCGCGAGGCGGGCGCCACCGTGCGGGCGTTGCTGGAAGATGCCGCCGCCAAGGAATGGGCGGTGGCCAGCAGTGAGGTGCAGGCACGCAACGGCGAAGTGGTGCACGTGGCGTCCGGACGCACCAAGGCGTTTGGTGCGCTGGTGGCTACCGCGCGGACGATACCCATGCCCGCTGCCACGCGCGTTCGTATCAAGACGCCCGCCGAACGTAAATGGGAAGGCAAGGCGATGCCGTCCATCGACCTCGTGCCCATGACCACCGGCGGCGCGATCTTCGGAGCGGATGTGCGGCTGCCAGGCATGAAGGTCGCGGCCATCGCACGGCCGCCAGTGTGGGGTGGTACCGTGCTGAGCGTTGACGATTCGCTGGCCAAACAAGTGGCCGGTGTTGAGCGCATTGTGCGCATTCCCGCGTCGCCCATGCCCGGTGGGTTTTTACCACTGGGCGGTGTGGCCGTGATTGCCACCAATACATGGGCCGCCATGAAGGGGCGCGACGCGCTGCGCATTACCTGGAATCATGGGCCCAACGCTTCGTACGATAGCGCCGCCTACAAAACGTCGCTCCAGGAATCCGTGCGTCGTCCTGGAGCCGCTGGCCGCACCAACGGCGATGTGGAGCGCGGACTGACCACCGCCGCGCGACGCGTCACGGCAGAGTACTACATGCCGCACCTCTCGCACGCCCAAATGGAACCGGTGGTTGCCGTGGCACAGGTAACCAACGGCAAGGCGGAAGTCTGGGCGCCCACGCAGTCTCCCATGGATGCACGCAAAACCGTGGCGGAGTATCTCAAGCTCGACGTCGCCAACGTGAGCGTGCACGTGACCTTGCTGGGTGGTGGATTCGGGCGAAAGTCCAAACCCGATTTCATCTGCGAAGCCGCGTTTCTCTCACGGGAAGTTGGGGCTCCCGTGCGAGTGCAATGGACGCGGGAAGATGACCTGCGCCATTCCTACCTGCACTCGCCGGCGGCGCATCGACTGGAGGCTGGTCTTGATGCCGCAGGCAAAGTGGTGGCGTGGCGTCATCGTTCTGCATATCCCGCTATTTCGGCCACTTTTGCACCCAAGGTGACCGGCGCGGAGCCCGACGAACTCACGAATGGCGCGAGCGACATTCCGTTCGACATTCCGAACATGCAGGTGGAGATCTGCCCCGCAGTGGCGCACACGCGGATTGGCTGGTACCGCAGCGTCAACGCCATCCATCATGGCTTCGCCATTGGGTCATTCGTTGACGAATTGGCCCGTGCCGCCAAACAGGATCCGGCGGACTTTCTGCTGGCCTTGCTGGGCCCAGATCGGCGCGTGGACCTGTCGCAGGCAGGACTGGTAAAGCCGGCGAGCAATTACGGCGCCACGTGGACGGATCATCCACTCGATTCGGCGCGCGCCCGACGGGTGGTGGAGCTGGCCATCGAGAAGAGCGGCTGGCGCGGCCCCGCATTGGCACGCGGCCGTGGGCGCGGCATTGCGGTGCACCGCAGCTTCCTGTCGTACGTGGCGATGGTGGTGGAAGTGGAGGTCCTGCCCGATGGTACCGTGCTGGTCCCTCGCGCGACCGTAGCCGTGGATGCGGGATTCGTTGCCAATCCCGATCGCGCCCGCGCGCAGATGGAAGGGGCGCTCATCATGGCCATGAGTAACGTGCTATCCAGCGAAGTCACCTTTGCCGCCGGCCGCGTGGTGCAGTCCAACTTTCGCGACTACGGCGTGACCCGCATGCGCGCCGCCCCACGACAGGTGGATGTGCACCTCGTCCCCAGTGAGGGACTTCCCGGTGGCATTGGTGAGCCTGGCGTACCGCCGGCCTGCGGTGCCATTGCCAACGCCATTTTTGCCGCCACCGGGGTGCGGGTCCGTGAACTCCCCGTGGGACGCCAACTGGCGGGGTGGCAAACGCGCAGCAGCAACTGAGTTGACCAGACAGCGCGACTCTACGGTCTGCTGAACACCGTGCCGTGCGGCACCGCGGCACGGCGTGCGCCATGTGGCCACGCCATTCCCTCCATACGATGACCTGGTTCAGCGCTTCCGGCCCCACGAAAGCGCTCGTCCAGCGTGAGCGTCCCGTTTGCTTCGTTGAAACGCGCCAGCAGAATGCGTGTTTTCATGGCCTGGTAGCCCGTGATCACAACACGCTGGTGATTGGGTTCCACACCAATCCAGTGCGGCACATCGTTGGGCCCGAGTGTAATGCGTGACACTTCACGGGGATGCGATGGATCTGACACGTCGAGACTCACCACCGCGCTCCACGCGGGCACCGTAATGAGGTAGTAGTTGCCAATCACCACGGGCACCGCACAAGAGGTCCCGGGTTTACGCGGGAACGAGGCCACCAGCTGCGCAGCGGGGTGATCACCGGCAATGTCACGCAGCAGGTACAAGCCGCAATTGAAGGTGGACACCAACACCGTCTTGCCATCGCGCAGCACGCGCGGTTCCGCCGAGCGATACCCTTCATCGCCCCGCGGTCCGTTGGGGAGTTCGATGGTGTGCTGCACACTCAAGTCGGACAGGCGCCAGAACTGCAGCGCCCGCGTGGTGTCACGATTATCCATGTCGGAGGTCGTCACCACCACCCGATCAATCGCGGGCAGAATGGCTGCGGAGTACGGTCGGATGCGACGATCCACGCCTGTCGCATTGGCCGAGCGCACGCGCACCACGTCGCCACGTGGGGTCAGCTCCGCGAGCCCGCCGGGCGCCATCCCCTGGGCATCGTGCTGCATCTGGAAGGTGGCCAGCACATTCCCGTTGGGCAGCCGCCAGAAGCTGTGCGGATGCATGAGCCCACTGACGTCGCCAAACTGCCGGGCAATACGCGGGGCGGTTGGTGTGGTGAGGTCGAAGATGAACGACTGTCCGGAGCCAAAGCCATTCGCGAACAGCTGGCCATCAGCGGGCATGTCATGTTCGGTATGGTGCGTACGATTGGCGCGGCCGGGCACAGGGACCGTGGCCACCAGCGCACCGTATCGCTCGGCGCTCGGATTGTCCCGAATGTCGTAGACCGCCAGAAAGTCTGCCTCTGAGCTATCGGCGGATGACGCCCAGGCAAACAGATAGTCGCTCGAGCCCTTGGGCAGCTGAGATGGGCCGGAAGGAACGGCCAGAAGCGTAGCGGCAGCAATCAGGATGGGAACGCGAAGTGACATGCGCGATAATTAAGTGCATGACCGACACCCCTGCACTTCCCGTGGGCTACAGCACCGTCCCGCCCGGCCACCTCGCGAGTGTGGTGACCTATCTCGAGATGACGTCGCGGCCGACCAGCCGTCCGGTACCTGAGCTGGGGGCAACGCTCACGTTACATCGGCTCGGCGCCGCGGAGCTCGACCGGTATCGGGCGCTCTTCCGGGCCGTTGGGACCCGATGGCTCTGGTTTTCCCGTCTCAGGCTGTCCGATGAGGCGCTGACGGCCATCCTGGGCGACCCGCAGGTTTACGTGTGGGCCGTTCAGGAGGGAGACCAGTCCGTGGGACTGCTGGAGCTGGACTTCCGGGAAGCAGATGCGTGCGAGCTCGCCTTTTTCGGCCTCATCGACCGGATGGTAGGGCGCGGGGCGGGACGGTGGCTCATGGATGAGGCCATCACGCGCGCGTGGGCACACCCGATACGCCGCTTCCACGTGCACACCTGTACCCTTGATCATCCCGGCGCGGTGGCGTTTTACCAGCGCTCCGGGTTTGTGGCGTATCGGCGTGCCGTGGAGATTGCCCGTGACCCGCGAATCACCGGCGAACTGGGACTCGATGCTGGGAGTGATGTACCGGTGATTGCCGGGTGACGACCGTGACCAGGCTTTTCACCTGGTGCACACGCATGGGACTGGTCTTCGTGGTCTGTCCCATAGGCATGGCCACGGCACAGCCAGCGCCCACAGCGCGCGGTCAACTCGTGTGGAGCGAGAAGGCGTGGCACAAGGAATCGTTACGACGCCAATTGGTGCGCGACAGCAGCATCTCTCCGACAGCACTCGTGGCCGACTTTGACGGAGACGGTCGCCGGGATGTTGCGTGGACCGTTCGCCACCAGCGTACGGGCGAACGCGGCATTCTGATTGTGCACGCCAGCGGACGGGCAGCCCAGCAGTGCGGCGCCGGTGTGGCATTTGGGAACGGCGGAACGAACTACGAGTGGATGGACCACTGGGAGGTGATTCCGCACGACGGTGGAAAGGGTGCGGCGTTGTTGATCGCCAAGGCTGAATCAGCCAGCGCGCGCATTGAATTCAGGGGCGGCCGCTACCGGTGGCAACAGCGCGGCGATTGAGTGGACGCGCTACACCGTTGTGTCGGCGTAGACGGTAATGAATTGCTCATCGACGTCATAACGACCTCGCCCCGATGTCTGCGTGCGCACGACATGTTCGCCAATGATACGCAACACGTCTTCACGCTGTGAGAGTGGGAGTTTTGTGGTGCTTTCCCACTGCGCCACGGAGGGAATATTGATGATCGCCAACGCTCCGGCTCCGGCAAACTCCCACCACATTGAGAACGTCGACTGTGGGTTCTCAAAGTGAATCACACCACTGCGTCCTTCTGACGTAATGCGCACCTGCGTGTTGTGCGGGAGTCCGCTCACGCTACTCCCCATACCGTCGCACACGGTAGCGCAGCTCGATCATCGATGATCTGCTGCCTGAAGACTCTGCACCGGCGGCCGATTCCACACGCTCCGGACGGAACCAGGCACTCCAGTCGGCTCGGCTATCAGGAATGCGCGGCATTGGCGGGGTAAACACCTCCGTTTGCCGACCGGGAAGCTGAACCACGATGACCCGTCCAGTGGCCCGCATAAGCGGGTTCTGCATGACCGGGATGATGCGGTGGGGTCCTTCGGTGCGCATGGCGGCCCAACGCACGGTGCCTTCCGGGCGGGTCTTGCTGGTGTGCACCTCCACCTGCAGCCAGGGCGGAGCGGTATCTGCGGGGACGTTCGCCGCATCAACCCGCAGTTCCAACTCGAGCGTAGCCATGGCGCCGTCGTATTCCAGCGGCTTCTCCATGAGGTACAGCCACGACCACGCGCCCAGGACCACCACGCCCACGAGTGTAGTCACCCCGAGAATGGCCGACCACCCATACGTGGCGCCCTGCCCACTTGGCGCGGACCGCGCGTACAGCGCCATGCCTGCCGCCAGGCCAACGAGGGCCCCCACCAGCCCGACACCAATGGTGAGATAGCCCACCGCACCATCGCGGGAAGACACGTTGGTGAGTTTGGCAAAGAGCAGCGCCGCCCCAAGGCCCACGCCAAAGCCAGCCACGGCCCCACCAAGGACATAGATCACACCAAAAAGACTTCGCATCGGAAAAGCTTACGGTGCGAGCGCCACCCTCGCGAGCGTTTACGTGCCGCTTCGGCGGCGCCACAGCTGAAAGCCGGCCCCAATCCCAAGCGCAATCAGGAAGGCCCACATGCCGCCAACCACGAAGGCGATAGGTGCGAACTTGTCGAGGTGGCCAAGCTTGATGGTGAGCCCGATTTGAAAGAGCGTCGAGGCGGCGAGTGCCGAGAGAACCGCCGCCATCAACCAGTCGCGTGTTCGCAGGTTGGCGACCACGGCACACACCACGCTCAATCCGATCAGGAGCGTCAGACCAACGGCCGCTTCGTTCATGGGGAGTGGGTCATTGGGAGTCGCTCGGAACTGGTACCGATGCGCGCGAGCTCCTGAGAATCTTCTCCATCGCCCTGCCCTTTGCCAGTTCATCCACCAGCTTGTCGAGCCAGCGGATCTGTTGCATCAACGGGTCCTCCACCTCTTCCACGCGCACCCCGCATACCACGCCGGTAATCAACGCGGCGTTGGGATGCATGGCCGGGGCCTGTGCGAAGAATGTGCGAATGTCACACCCGTTCGCGATCTGCTGACTGAGCTCCTCCGCAGTGTATCCGGTCAGCCAGCAGATGATTCGATCCAGGTCACTCTTGGATCGACCCTTGCGCTCCACTTTGTTGACGTACGCCGGATACACACGGCCAAAGGGCATGGAAAAAATGCGGTGCTCCACCATTATCGATCCTGGCCATCGAAAGGGGTACGAGTCTGTATCCTCGGCATACGTGACACGATTTCATAGAAGTCGCGCTCCGGGTCGCTGAATCCCGGCAGCCACGGACACGACGCCAACTCGATGACTCGTGCGGCGTAGCGGATACGGCACCCGCCTTCCTGTGTTTGTGCCACCATGTCGAAGCGCTCGCCCTTGCGAATGACCAGCGCGGTATCGCCATACAGCACACCGCGCCTCTGTAGACCCAAACTCAACCGTTGCACCGGCACATCCTGCAGTACTCGCATCACCAACAGCGGTTGCCCTGACGCATCCGTTGGCGAGCGGCGCGGAGTGCACGCCGTCAGCAGAGTGATGCCCGCAAGTACCAGCACGCGTGGAGCACGATTCGAAGCCCGCATCGGCGTGAATATGTGCACCGCACAGGGAGATGGCACGTTGGCGCCACGACCATCGTGTGCGGCACGAATGTGACGGCGCGCGGCGCCCTCCAGCCCCGACCGCGCGTCTCTGAGGGGCAACGCCCCGAAGCAACGCGCCAAGGGGCTGGAGGGCGTCGCGCGACGGGGCCCACACCCAATTGGGGCCCACACCCAATTGGGGCCCACACCCAAGGGGGGCCTACAGCGGTCAACGATTTGATTCTGTGTGCGTTTGCCCCCAATGTAGGAGGATGCCCGAACGCGTAGTCGCCGGGCGTACAGCAAGCCCCCACCCTTCGTCGTTGATGGCGTTCGTGCGCGACCGCCGTCCCGGGAGTGTTTCGTGAAAGTCGTTCGATCCCTGTTGAGCCTCGCCGCGCTGGCCGTAGGCGTCAGCACCCTTGAGGCCCAGCAATCGTCTCGCACCGAGCCCGTGACGGGTCTGCGTGCCAATGCCACGGGTTATCACGCGCTGGTCGGTGCCAAAGTGATCACCGCCCCCGGGCAGGTCCTCGACAATGCCACCATCGTCATCCGGAACGGCGTGGTCACCGCCGTGGGCGCCGGCCTCACCCCGCCCGCGGGTGCCCGCGTGTGGGAACTCAAGGGGCTGACGGTCTACCCCGGCTTCGTGGACGCCCATGCCGACCTCGGCGGTGACGCCCCCCAGCAGGGCGGCGATGTGGGGCCCACGCACTGGAATCCGCAGGTCCGCGCCTGGTTCAGCACCACGGCCAACCTGAAAGACGATTCCACCCGTCGCATTGCGCTCCGCTCGCTCGGCTTTGGCGCCGCGCTTGCCGTGCCACGCCAGGGCATCTTCCGCGGTACCGCCTCGGTGGTGCACCTCGGTGAGGCCGGCGTGCGCGAACGCGTGCTGCGCCCCGATCTCGCGCAGAGCATCGGCTTCTCGCGGTCGTTCGCCCTGGGGGGCATGTACCCCAACTCCACCATGGGCACCAGCGCGCTCATGAAGCAGACGTTCCTCGACGCGGAGTGGTACATCCGCGCCTGGTCCACCTACGAAACCAGCGGGCGCACCATGCTGCCCCCCGAGACCAGCGAAGCACTCGCCGCGCTCGGCAAGGCCGTGAAGGGCACGCAGCCCGTCGTGTTCCAGACGGAAAGCGAAGAGGAATACCTGCGCGCCTTCAAACTGGCCGCCGATTACAAGCTCACCCCGTGGTTCCGCGGCAGTGGGCAGGAATACCGCCTGGTGGACGTGCTCAAGGGGCGCACGCAGCCTCTCATTGTGCCGCTCGCCTTCCCGGACGCGCCCAACGTGGCCAATCCGGAAGCGGCCACCAACGTGTCGCTGGGAGATCTGCGCCACTGGTACCTCGCGCCCACCAACCCGGCGCAGCTCGCCGCCAACAACATTCCGTTCGCCATTACGGCGGACGGCCTGTCGTCGGTGAATCAGTTCCTCCCCAACCTGCGCGTGGCCGTGGCTCGCGGCCTTACGCCCGACAAGGCGCTCGCCGCGCTCACCACCGTGCCCGCCGGCTGGCTCGGCATTGAGAAGACGCACGGCACGATTGCCGTGGGCAAGGTGGCCAATCTTGTCGTGACGGAAGGCGATCTCTTCACCGAAGAGAGCGCCATTCGCGATGTGTGGGTGCAGGGGACCCGGTACGGCGTAACGCGCCCGCCGCAGGTCGACCCGCGCGGCACGTGGACGATTGCCTCCGAAGACCTCGGCACCTTCAAGAGCGCCACGCTGCGTCTCGAAGGCCCGCTCAACCGTATTCGCGGCACCATCGAAATGCCCAGCCGTCGCCCGGTGAACCTCACCGGTGTGCGCATCATTGCCGAAACGGGCCGCCTCGAAGCCACCTTCAACGGTGAGCAACTGGGCCTCGAAGGCGCAGTGCTGCTCTCCGGGTCAGTCCGCGGCGAAGAGTTCTTTGGCTGGATGTCGCTCCCCACCGGGACCGATGCCAACTACAAGGGCACGCGGACCGAGCAGTACCAGGGCCCGGCGCGCGGCGCGGTGGCGGTGAAGGTCCCCAAGATCGACCTGCCCTTCATTCGCCCGAGCATGGAGTTTGGCCGCACGTCGCAGCCGGTGCAGCCGGCTACGGTAGTGGTGCGGAATGCCACCGTCTGGACGCAGGGGCCGCAGGGCAAGCTCGAAAACGCCGACCTGCTGGTGCAGGCCGGCAAGGTGGTGCGCGTGGGGCAGAAGCTCTCGGCTCCCGCCGGGGCGGTGGAGATTGATGCCACCGGCAAGCATGTCACGCCGGGGCTCATTGATCCGCACACGCACGGTGGTGTGAGCTCGGTGAACGAAAGCGGTTTCGCCATCGTCCCCGAAGTGCAGATGGGTGACGTGATCACGCACAACAACATCTGGTTCTACCGCCAGCTCGCCGGTGGCCTCACCTCCACCATGATCAAGCACGGCTCGGCCAATCCCATTGGCGGCGAGAATGTGTTTGTGAAAACGCGCTGGGGTTCGCTCCCCGAGGACTACAAGATTGTCGGCGCGCCGCGCACGGTGAAGTTTGCCTTGGGTGAAAACCCCAAGCGTGCGCCCACGCGCTACCCCAACACCCGCATGGGTGTGCAGGAAATCATTCGCGACCACTTCCTGGCCGCGCGCGACTACGAAAAGGAATGGAAGCGCTGGGAGAAGGAGAAGACCGGTATTCCGCCGCGCAAGGATCTGCGCATGGAAGCCATTCTCGACATCCTGAACCAGAAGCTGCTCATTTCCTCGCACGGCTATCGCGCCGACGAGTTCCTGGCGCTGGTGCGCCTGGCGGAGGAGTTCGGGTTCAAGGTGCAGACGCTGCAGCACGGCGTGGAAGCGTACAAGATTGCCGACGAGCTCAAGAAGTCGGGAGTTGCCGCCGTGGTGTGGAGTGACTGGGGCGCCTTCAAGCTCGAAGCGTATGACGCCACGAGCTACAACGCGCGTCTGCTCATGGAAGCGGGCGTGGTTACCTCGCTGCACTCCGACGACAACGAGATCTCCACGCGCATGAACTGGGAAGCAGGGAAGCTGCTCCGCTCGGGCGTGAACGAAATCGACGCGTTGAATACAGTCACGATCAACGCGGCGAAGGCCATTGCCATCGACAAGCGCATCGGCTCGCTCGAAGCCGGCAAGGATGCCGACTTCGTGATCTGGAACGGCAACCCGTTGTCGCAGTTCACCAAGGCCGAACAGACCTGGGTAGATGGTCGCAAGTACTTCTCGATTGACGAAGACAAGGTGCTGCGCGCGGATGTCACCAAGCAGCGTGCCCAGCTCATTCAGGCGGTCATCGCGGCGAGCGCCGACGCGGCCCCGGCGGCCGGCGCGGCGCCAGCCCGCGGCCGTGGCCCGGGAGGCAAGTAAGCATGCGTTCTCTCACGACACCTAACCGGACACACCCCATGCACTCCGCCTTGCATCGCGCGGCCCGTACCGCCGCTCTGACCGCGAGCCTCGTGGTGACCGGCTTCGTGGGCGCCGCTGCCACGCCGTCGTTCGCCGGCGCGCAGGTCGTCATTCCTACCGCCGCGCAGGATCAGCCGGTGGTGCTCAAGGGCGCCACCATTCATACGGTCACCAAGGGCACCATCACGAACGGCACCATCGTGATGGAGCGCGGCAAAATCACCGCCATCGGCGGCCCCGAAGTCGCCACGCCGCGTGGCGCCAAAGTGGTGGATCTCACCGGCAAGCACATCTACCCGGGCCTCATTGACGCCTACAGCACGGTGGGCATCACCGAAATCGGCGCCGTGGATGTCTCCAGCGACATCAACGAGCTGGGCGACTTCAATCCCAACGTCCGTCCGGAAGTCGCCGTGAACGCGGAAAGCCGTCACATTGGCACCACGCGGTCGGCCGGCGTGCTGGTGGCCTTCGCCACGCCGGGGGGCGGCCTGATCTCCGGCTTGTCGTCGGCGATTTCGCTCGAAGGATGGACCTGGGAAGAGATGAGCATGAAGGGCGCCGCGGCGCTCAACGTGAACTGGCCCGACCCCAACGCGCGTCCGCGTCGCGGGTTCGGCGGACCGCCGGGTGGCTTTGGCGGTCGTCCACAGCCGGCGCCCAAGACCTACGCCGAGCAGGTGGAAGAGATCAAAAACTTCTTTGGCGAAGCGCGGGCGTATCGCGATGCGCTCAAGGCTGGTCAGAATGTGCGGACGGACGCACGCTACGCCGCCATGATTCCCGCCCTCAACGGGGAAATCCCGGTGGTGGTGGCGGCCGACGGTGTGTCGCAGATCAACGACGCCATTACCTGGGCCAAACAGGAAGGGGTGAAGCTGGTCATTCGTGGCGGGCGCAACGCACTGGATGTCGCGGCGCGACTCAAGGCCGAGAACGTGCCGGTAATTCTCACGGCCACCATGTCGGCCCCGTCGCGCAGCGACGACGCATACGACGAGGCCTACGCCACGCCGGCCGCCTTGTTCAAGGCCGGTGTGAAGTTCGCGATTGCCGGTGACGGTGATGCGCTCTACAGCTATCGCCTGCCGTGGGACGCCGGCGTAGCCGTGGCCTTCGGACTGCCGGAAGAAGAAGCCCTGAAGGCCGTGACGATCAACGCCGCCGAATTCATGGGCGTGGCCGACAAGGTAGGGTCGCTCGAAGTGGGCAAGGAAGCCACGCTGGTGATCACCACCGGCACCCCGCTGGATATGACGACGAACATCATTCAGTCGTACATCCAGGGGCGCGAGATCGACATGAACGACATGCAGAAGCAGTTCTTCAAGAAGTACATGGAAAAGATCAACCAGGCCAAGAAGAAGATTGCCAGCTGATCGTGATGCCTGAACCAGTGCGCGGCGCGTTGCCCTGTGGGCGACGCGCCGCGTTCCCTTTGATCCCCCTCTGAATGATGCCTGTTTCCCGTCGCCGCCTTGTTCGTACGATTGCGCTCAGTGTGGCGCTCATCGTGCCCATTGTTCTGCTCAAGCGATCTCCCGAGCCCGCCCCCGAGCGCCCGCGTGCGCTGCGCCAGGTGACTGCGGACGCCGCGTTTTGTGCGCCACGCCAACGCGCGGGGATATCGCTCTCACAGCATCTGGCACCGGTCGCATCGCGCTTGTCATCGAGCACGGGCGTTTTTGCACTGGAAGAAGGCGATATCTCCATGATTGCGCGGGCGTGGCTCACGGAAACGGCCGAGCGCACCATCGATATCCAGTATTTCATTTTCACCGCCGACAACGTGGGGCTCATTGCCGCCGACTATCTGCTGCGCGCTGCCGATCGAGGGATTCGCGTTCGGCTGCTGGTGGATGATTTCATGCTTGAGGCGGACGCCGAGGCGCTGCTCGCCCTCGACGCGCACCCCAATCTCGAAATCCGGCTCTATAACCCCACCACGAATATCGGGAAGAATCTTCCCACCAAGCTGTTCAACCTCACGTCCGACTTCCGCGGTTTCAATCAGCGGATGCACAACAAGACGTTCATTGTGGACTCGCAGGTGGTGATCACCGGTGGCCGCAATATTGCCGATGAGTACTTCGACTACGATCACGAATACAATTTCCGCGATCGGGACGTACTGTTGCTGGGGAAAGCGGCCCGCGATGTGCAGCGCTCATTCACACAGTTCTGGAACGATCCGCTCAGCGTACCGGTGGCGTCGTTGGTCCAATCCAGCGTAGCGCAGCCTGATACCGCCACCACGTATCGCTATCTGCACGATTATGCCTGCGATCCGCGCAACTTCTGGCCGCAGGTGCGCGAACGCATTGCCGCCGTACCAAGCACCTTCAACAGCATGCAGGAGTCCGGCGCGCTCGTCTGGTCCGACAGTGTCACCTTCGTGACGGATCTGCCCGGCAAGAACGCGGGCACCGATGGCCTTGGCGGTGGCGGGCAGAGTACGGCAGAACTGATTCGCCTGGTGCGCAGCGCGAAGAGCTCGGTGACCATTCAGTCACCGTATCTCGTGACCACTGCAGTCAGCCAGGAGCTTTTTCGCGACGCCATTAAACGCGGCGTACGCGTGCGCATCCTCACCAACAGTCTGGCCTCGACGGATAATCTCGACGCCTTCAGTGGATATCAACGTGACCGCGACGTGCTGCTGGGGTTGGGCGTGGAGCTCTATGAATTCAAGCCCGATGCGGCGGTGCGCCGTCGCGTGATGACCGGCGCGCTGCAAACCACGCTCAATTACGCCCCCATCTTTGGATTGCACGCCAAATCCATGGTGGTGGATAATCACATCGCTGTCATTGGCACCTTCAATCTCGATCCACGCAGTGCCAACCTGAACACCGAATGTCTGGCCATCGTGCGGGACGCCCGCATTGCCGGTGATCTCGCGAAAGCCATGGACGAGGATATGCGCCCGGAGAACGCCTGGCATACCACATCGTCGTTCAACCCGGATGGGAGCGTTCGCCTGGGGAAACGTCTTGCCGTCTGGTTTCGGCGTGTCGTCCCGAAAGCGGTGCTATAGCGCTTGGAGTTCGCTCGGGCCTGCGCACTCAGGACGTGATATAGCTGTGGAGCGAGGCGATCGTGGACTCATGGTCGGCAATGATGTCGTTCATGATGTCCCGAATGGAAATCATGCCGAGCACGCGGGTGCCATCGATGACGGGCAAGTGTCGAATTTTCCTGACACTCATGAGCGACATGCACTCGCGCGTTCGCGTCGTCGCGCTCACGGTGATGACTTCGGTGGTCATGATCTCCGCGACACGCGTCTCCTTCGAGTTGCGCCCCTGCAGCGTAATCTTGCGGGTATAGTCGCGCTCGGAAAAGACACCAGCCAGTCGATCGCCTTCCATGACCAGCAGAGCACCGACCCCGTGGTACGCCAATCGCTCGACCGCGGCGTAGACGGTCATGTCCGGCGTTACATGCCAGAGGGTCCCGTCATGTTTCTTGAGCAGTTCGCCAACAGCTTTCATACCTGAGGACCGGAAATCGGGAGGCGTGTGGCATGGCCATGAACTACCGGCCGCGCGGGACCGCGACGAACTGAGACATCGGCTACGGGCTGCAGCGCAATACTGCACCCGGCTCGGGCCCGCCGACAAGAAAGGCGCGGAAATCGCCCCTCCCCGCGACGGGCCGAATGGCCGAGTCCGCTGATCTCGTCGGCAGCGCTTTGGCCTTACCGACGCGGTACGGCAGGGCGTTGCGGATGCGTGCCCCGCTGGTCTTCGGCCCGTCGAATGGAATCCAGACGTGCCGCCACCAGCGGCTCGCGCAACGCGACATCCGTCTGTTCACCGGGATCCTGTTCGAGGTTGAATACCCGCATGGTATCCAGCATCCAGACGGCCTTCCACTGGCCGGCCAGCACCGCCGACTGCCGACGGTCGGGAGAGTACCAGACCTGCACATCCCGTGGCGTGTATATGCCACGACCAGTAAGCAGCGGCAGGAAGGACCGCCCGGTTACGGTGGTGGGTGCGGGCTGCCCGGCAACCTCCACCAGCGTGGCATGCAAGTCGGTGAAGTCCACGCGCGCGGACGTGGTACGCCCCGGCGTCACCACCCCGGGCCAATGCACGATGCCCGGAACCCGCAAACCGCCGTCGTACAAGTCCCCCTTGAAGCCGCGATACCCCAGGGTGCCGTTGAACCAGCGGCCAATAACCTCCGAGGCCCCGTCATGCGGACCGCGCAGGAACGTGGCGCCGTTATCCGAGAGAAACACCACCATCGTGTGCTGCGCCACGCCAAGGGAGTCCAGCAGGCGACGGAGCCCCCCGAGATCCTCGTCCAGGCGGTGAATCTGCGCGGCATAACTGCGCTTGGGTAACGACCACGATGTTGTAGCGTACGGGCCGAGTGTTGGTGTCTCATACCCACCGTCGGGCGCGGTGCGACTGGTTTCGTTGTGAATGTGCGGGAGATTGGTGGCCCAGAACAGGAAGAAGGGCGTACGCGCAGCGGCCTGTTGGCGAACGAACTGGAACGCGCGGGCCCGCAGCAGATCGGGGGCGTAGTCGAGGCGCACCGTGGCATACCCGCTGCCCATGCCGCGCGGGACCGGTACCACATTCCGTGTGCGCAGCGAATCGGTGCCGTCGAGCAGATACTCCGGATAGAAGTTGTGCGCATGCACCTGATCACGATATCCGAAGAACACATCGAACCCTTGTGCCTGCGGCCACGACTCCGGCTCAGTCTCCCAACTCAACCCCCACTTCCCCACGAGTGCCGTGGCGTATCCGGCACCACGCAGCCGTTCCGCCAGAGTCACATCGGCCGAACGCAGATAATCGTTGTCATTGTCATCCAACCGGCAGCGACCATTGTGGTAACCGGTCATGAACGAACAGCGCGCCGGCCCGCACACGGCCGCGCTCGAGCGAAACTCCGTAAAGCGCACGCCTTCACGCGCAAGTTGATCGATGTGGGGCGTCGCCACCTCCCGCTGTCCCCACGCGCCCAATTCGCCAATACCGAGATCATCGGCCAGTAACACCACGATGTTGGGCGGCGTTGTTGCTAGTGACGCGGCCGCGGGTGACATACCCAGCGGCACGGATCCACTCGGCGTACACGCCACGCCGCCGAGCATGACCACCCTGGCTACGACTGCCCCAGCACTACGCAGCATGTTTCAGTACCTCGGTTCATGAAAACGTGGCCCACGACGAAACAAAACCAGGGGAAGAGGAGCGCGTACCATCACCGCTTGATGAATCTGCGCTCATCTGCCGAATCATGCCGGAAACGGCATGCTACAACCGGCATGAAGTATCGCCGACGATTCGCGGAGTTGCTGGTGGATTGATATGTTCACGCCAGTACGTTCCGTCACTATTGCCCCAGACCCAATGATTTGGCACGCTCGACTTGTGAGGCTGGGCCGCCTCCGCACCATGCTCCTGCTGACAGCCTTCAGTGTCGCGGCTTCAGTCGCGCTCGTGGCGGTCTTTTTTGTGGTTTTTGAGGGACAACCCGAGGATCTGCCGGCGTACTTCGTACCGGCAGTCATAGTCCCGGCCATGGTGGCACCCCTGGTGATTCATCTCCTGCTGGGGCTCGCTGTGGAACTGGAGGCGGCGCATTCCCAGGCGGCACAGCAGCAGGAACAGCTGCAGCGTGTCCGTCAGCTCGATCTGGTGGGGCGACTGGCCAGTGGTCTGGCGCATGATTTCAACAATCTGCTCACCGTGGTGCGGGCCAATGTGGAGGCGCTTGGCGGTGCCACCGTGCGGGAAGAGCTCTCCGCGATCGATGATGCGGCAGTGCGGGGGGCGCGCCTCACCCGTCGGTTGCTGTCGATCAGCCGGCACGATGTCGTGGAGCGTGTGGCGCAGCCACTGGCGCCACTCCTTCGGGAAACGGAGGAGATGTTGCGACGCGTGCTCCCTCCCAACATGCAGCTCGAGATGCCACCCGTCCTTCCTGATGTCACACTCGAGTTTGACCATGATGCCATTCAACAGGCGTTGCTCAATCTTGCGCTGAATGCGCGTGATGCCATGGGGGCGCACGGACGACTGACCATAACCGTTCACGGTCGGCAGACCGAGGACGGGCCGTGGCAGGTACTTGAGGTGCGGGACAATGGACCGGGCATGCCCCCCGAGGTGCTTGGACGAGCAACCGAACCCTTTTTCACGACCAAGGCGGCTCACGAAGGGACGGGGCTCGGGCTGGCCATCGTGCATCGTTGCATGGCGCAGCACAATGGTCGTCTTGTACTCGACAGTGAAGAAGGCATCGGGACCACGGCAGCACTGTGGTTTCCTTCCACCCTGCGCGGCAGTGACGTCATCCGTCGCGAGCGCGTGCCTACCACGCCGCCCACTGGAATCCGACGGAGCGAGCGCTATGACCTGCTGGTCATTGACGATGAACCCGAAATCCGGAGTGTCACCGAGCGTGCGCTGCGGCGTCTGGGACATCGCGTCACCAGCGTTGGCGATATTGCCGCGGCGATGGCGTGGCTGGAGACGGCCCCCAAAGTGGATGGCATTGTCTCCGACGTGATGATGCCGGGGGGAACGGGCATTGAACTCGTCCACCTCCTGCGCAGCGCCGGCCGTACGACACCGGTCCTGCTTGTATCAGGATTTGCGCTCGAAGTGCTCGATGATGTTCTGAGTGCCGACTCCAGCGTGGCGTTCCTTCCGAAGCCCTGGGCACTCGATGCCCTGATGAGTGGCATCGAAAGCGTGATCCACAAGCCCAACCCGGATCAGCCAACGGCACCGTAGCACAGGAGGGGAAGGTGGTGCGTTATCTGCCATGCTGCTCCAGCCATTCCATGGTGGCCTGCATCGCCTGCTCCCACTCCACTGCCGACGTAAGATGACCGGCGCCTCGCAACACGTCATGCCGCCGTGACGGGGTGGTTCCGTAGCGCGTGTCCAACGCCGTGTGCAAGCGCACCACGGCGGCTGGCGGTACACTCACATCATGCTCCGCCGTGATGCTGAGCAGAGAGACATCGCGAAAGCATTGGGGCACGAGGTGAGCGCTGGTGCCCGACGACCATTCGGGACTTCCCAGCAAGGCGACGACGGCACGCACGGGAAGCCCCGCCCCAACGGCGCGATAGGCGAGAAAGGCGCCCATGGAAATGCCCACCAGGGACATGGCCTCGGCGCTGGCGTCGAACTCTGACACCAGCGCGTGGAGGAGACCCGGCACCTCGTTGACGGTGTGCTCAACCTGTTCCAGCATGAGCGGCAGCGCACCGCCGTCGCGCGCAATTCGGGCAGACATGCCGGCATCGAGGCGAGCGCCGTGGCCCACCGCATCAATGCCAATCGCGAGAAAGCCCGCCCGGGCACACCGTTCGAGCTCTCTCGCATGTGCCAGCGCATCAGCACGGAAGCCGTGACACCAAAGCACCGTGGGGAGTGGATACCCCCTCGACTCGGATGGACGAGCCAGTAAGATGGGGACACCGGCGACCGTCAATCCGCGAGTAGACATGCGTGAATAGTACGCGGCAGCCTTCACGATCGAAGGTGGCAGGAGCACGGGACGGCTCTTTCTGGCGCGGGCGGCGTTGCCCCCGTAGCGTTGAGGGTCGCACTCCCCCCAACTCCGAGGATCTCATGCTTCGCCGAATGCTGGTACTGGCCGTGCTCCTTGCCGGGCCGGCGGCCCTCGCCGCCCAACCCGCCAACTATGTGCGCTATCAGATGGGAGGCCGGGTCTCCTATGGACGTCTCGACGGCGACCAGATTTCCCAGCTGCGCGGTGCCCCCTGGCTGGACAAGACACCGACGGGGGTCAAGGTGCCGCGGTCAAAGGTGACCCTCCTGGCGCCGGCCACCCCGTCGAAGGTGATTGCCGTGGGACTCAACTACCAGACGCACCTCGGCGAACGGAGTGCGGCCGCGTATCCCGGTCTCTTTGCCAAACTCCCTACGTCGATCATTGCGCACAATGACACGGTGGTGCTCACACCCGATGCCACGAACGTGCACTACGAGGGGGAAATGGTGCTCGTGATTGGCAAACGCGCCCACAATGTCCCGGTCGCCAACGCCAAGGACTACGTATTCGGCGTGACCACGGGGAATGATGTCTCCGAGCGCGATTGGCAGAAGAGCGACTTGCAGTGGTTTCGCGCCAAGGCCGCCGACACCTTTGGCCCCCTCGGCCCAGTGATTGTCACCGGCGTGAACTACGACGATCTGCTATTGCAGACTCGACTCAACGGCGAAGTGGTGCAATCCCAGCGTACCAAGGACCTGATCTTCAGCGTCGCGGAGATTGTGAGCTACATCAGCCGCTATGTCACCCTCGAGCCGGGGGATGTGATTTACAGTGGCACTCCGGGGACCACGCGACAGATGAAAAGCGGCGATGTGGTGGAAGTGGAACTGGAGCGGGTTGGCCTGTTGCGTAACCCGGTCGTACAACGTCGCTAAGGCTCGGCCAGTTGACGTGAGATGAACACGAAGTCCGCAAAACGCCGCTCCCGCCCACCCGGCATCAGCCCGCATGGTGTTGCGCATGTGCGGCGGGGCTTCAGCGCGCGTTTTGCCACTCTGCGCACGGCCGGCGCGTCCGCGCTGGCCGCCTTCCTGGCCGTGCTGGGCCCGGGGTTGCTGGCGGGTCTCTCCGACGATGACCCGGCCGGGATCACGACCTATTCCGTGCTGGGGGCTGACCACGGCTACCGACTGCTGTGGATCATTCCCCTGTCCACCGTGTTGCTGGTCCAGTTTCATCTGGTGGCGGTCCGGATTGGTGCCGCCACCGGCAAAGGCTTTGTCGGCATCATTCGCACCCGGTGGGGTCGGCACTGGGGATACGTCAGCGTCATCGCGCTGTTGTTCGCGAACTTCGGCACGATTTGCGCCGAGTACGCCGGCATTGCCGCCGCGGGATCGCTCATCGGCGTACCGGCGTGGCTCAGTGCCCCGGTTGCCGGCGTCCTCATCACGCTCGTTGTGCTGCTTGGCTCGTTCCACCGTGTTGAGCACGTATTGCTCGTCATCTCCTCCACGTTGGCGCTCTATATCGTGGATGGCGTGCTGGCCCGCCCCGCGTGGTCGGAGGTGATTGCGGGAGCATTCCTGCCAAACTTGCCCAACACCGACGCCGGTTGGATTGCCCTGACCGCGTCACTTGGCACAACGCTCGCCCCGTGGGGACTGGCGTTTATTCAGTCATACGCCGTGGACAAGCGCATCACCACGGACTCGCTACGCTGGGCCCGCTGGGACGTCATTATCGGTTCCGTACTCACGGGAGTCATTGGCCTCGCGATTGCCGTGGCCTGTGCGGCGACGCTGCATCAGGCCGGCGTACGCATTGAGACGGCAGGCGATGCTGCGGCCGCATTGCGGCCACTTGCCGGTTCGTTTGCCACGGTGTTCTTCGGCGCAGGACTGCTCGGCGCCTCCTTGCTGGCCGCCGCCATCGTGCCTATTGCCACCGCGTATTCCATTGCAGAAGGTGTCGGCGAGCCCGCCTCTCTCGATTTGGATGCCCGCCATTTCCAGTGGTTTTACGCCGCGTTTGTCGGCTTGACCGTCGCGGCTATCAGCATCGTCGCCCTGCCGGGGCTTCCGCTCATTCCGCTCATTTATTCGAGCCAGGTACTGAATGCCATTGTGTTGCCGCTCCATCTGATTGCGTTGATGCTGTTGGCCGCCGACCACTCCATCATGGGTGCCTCCTGTTCCACGCCCACGGAGAAGGTACTGGGCTGGGGGAGTGTAATCCTCGTGCTGTTGTGTGTGGCCGCACTGGCGTGGAGTTGGGTGCAGCAGCCGCCGCTATTCTGAGCGTACCACTGCCCCATCCGGATCTCGCTCCACCACAATCGTGAACTCCTTGGCGAGTGCGACAATGCCCGCCACGGCAATCCAGAAGGGCATCAATACCACGCCCGCGACGCCCGCCGTCAACGGCATGTCCAGCAGGGTCCGGCCACTGGCGTTGCGAATGATGACGCGGCGCACGTTACCTTCGCGCAGCAGCTGCTTGAGAGTGGACTTGAGTTTGTCTCCAGCCACTTTGATCTCGCTCATATCTCGCTCGCCGTTGAAGAGAAACCGCACAGCCAGTCGCATGGCCCACGCCGGGCCCCGGCGGACAGCCTGACCACACATGAAATATGCGACATCCTAAATCGTCCCAATAGCCATTGCCGCCTGCTGAGCCGGATGCCTATTGATGGTACCCCGTGCACTACGCGTTCTCCTTCTTCCCGTTTCGGAGCTTTCGATGTCCAACGCGCAGACCATTCAGGCGGCGTATGCCGCGTTCGCGAACAACGATCCGTCGGTGCTCTTTGGCGCCATGGCGCCTGACATCCAGTGGCACGAAGCCCAGGGCAACCCGCTGGCCGATCGCAATCCGTACGTGGGGGCGCAGGCCATTGGCGAAGGCGTGTTTGGCCGCTTGCTCGCCGCGATTGACCACTTTACCGCCGTCCCCAGCGAGATCATCGATGGCGGCAATCATGTCATCGTGCTCGGCCGCTATGGTGGCACCATGAAACATACCGGCGCCACGCTCGACGCTCCGTTCTGCCACGTCTACCGCTTCGAGGGCGGACACATCGTGTCGTTTCAGCAGTACACCGACACGGCCCAGTGGGCGCAGTTGATGCCCTGACACCCTCGGCGGTGGCGGTCAGGGAGACGGCGGGTCGGTGTCGTCGTGGCGCATGACACTCTCAATGCGCGGCAGCACGGAGACGATGCGTCCAAAAATCAGAATGGTGAACGCCACGGCGATCAACCCCTGCAGAGAGCTGATCAGACGGGCCACACCCAGAGGGCGGATATCACCGTACCCGATGGTCAGCTGCGTAACCACACTGTAGTACAGCGCATCGAGCCATCCCGCCGACCCCACCAGCTGGCTGTTGACCGAGGTGTACAGAATACCAAACAGGATGATCAGCTCGAGGTAGTTCAGGAAGCTGAGCACCAGTGTGCGCACGGCCGACGACACCATCAGTGATCCGCGCGACCGCAGCTGATCGAAGACGCTGAGATTGACGGAGGACTGCAGGATGTCGAGGATGCGAATGCTCGCCAAGACGCGTGACACCACCAGCGGCCAGCCAAGTTCGAGGGCGGCGATGGCGAGCAGGAACATCTCGATAAGGAACCAGCTGAGGATGTAGACCTCAACACGCCGTGAGCGACGAACCGTGGTGCCATGCGGGTCCAGCCGGAAGGCTTCCGAGCGGTAGTGCACCACACGGCTGCCCCCGGCCAGCCGACTCGGGGAGAGCAGATACATGCCCCAGAAGAGCCGTTCAAAGCACCACGTAATCAGCGAGTACGCTCGCAGTTCCGGACCGAGTAGTCGTCGAGGCATCTCAGAACCTCGCTGCGTCTCGTACGGGACGGAAGGGGCTCAGTAACCCACCGCCATGCCATCCTTGCGCGGGTCGCTCCCCGCGGCGAATCCCCGGGCAAGACGCACAATGGCCTGTGCCCCGCCAAAGGCGATAGTGGGCTGCTCAATGAGCACATGCCCCATCCCCACCAGTGCATTGCGTACGCCATCGCCAATGGGGGGTTCGAGCGCCACCCGCTGACGGTCATAGTGACGAAAGCGTGGCGCATCGATGGCCTCCTGCACGTCCATGCCGAAGACGAAGTGGTTGAGCAGGAACTGCACATGCCCCTGGGCCTGCACTCCGCCACCCATGAGGCCGAAGCTCATGTACGCCTGCTCGCGGCCGTTCACGGTCTGCGTCACGAACCCCGGAATGAGCGTGTGAAACGGGCGCTTCCCCGGAGCAACCGTATTGGGCAGCCCTTCGGTCAGTGTGAAACCGGCGCCTCGATTGTGCAGCGCGAAGCCGGTACCCGGAACCACGATCCCCGACCCGAAGTAGTCGTAAATCGAGTTGATGAAGGACACCATGTTCCCTTCGGCGTCGGCAACCGTGAGATACACCGTTTCACTTTTGGTGCGCAGCGGCCCCGGGTCTACCCGCTCCTGCGCGCGCTGCGGGTTCAGGTGACTGCGGCGTTCGGCGATGAACTCGTCGGTGAGCAACTGCGACGCCGGCATGGCCAGATGGTCCGCGTCACCGACAAAGCGATCAAGATCAGCATACGCCAACTTCTTGGCTTCTATAAGATGGTGCAGGTACGCCGGTGAGTTGTGCCCCATGGCCTTGAGATCATAGGGCTCGAGAATGCGCAGCATTTCCAGCGCGGCGATTCCCTGATTGCTGGGCGGCAGTTCCCACACGCGATAGCCCTGAAACGGCACCGACATGGGGGTCACCCACTCGGGCGCATTCCGGCGCAAGTCATTCAGCGTGACAAATCCGTTCAACGCGCTGATGCGTGCCACGATTCGCTGACCAAGACTGCCGCCATAGAACGTCCCAATGCCGCTGTCGGCAATGGTTCTGAGCGTGCGCGCATAGTCGGCGTTCCGGAACCATTCCCCAGCCTTCGGTGCCCGTCCGCCGGGCAGGTAGGTGGCGGCAGCGGCCGAGTCGCGCTGCAGGAACGCCACTTCGTTGGCCCATTGCGCGGCAATGATCGGCGAGACGGGAAATCCATCGCGCGCGTAGCCTATGGCCGGCTGCAGCACCTGCGCCAACGTGCACTTGCCATAGGTACGGACCAGCTTGTCCCATCCCGCCAGAGCGCCGGGCACTGTGACCGACATGACCCCCTGTTGCGACCCGGCGCGGAATCCGCGCGCCTGCAGCGTTTCGCGCGTCATGAGCGAACCGGCCCGGCCACTCGCGTTGAGCGCCACCAGACGCTGCTCCCGGGCCAGCCACACGATGGCGAACATATCGCCGCCAATGCCTGTCATGTGCGGCTCGGTCACGCTCAGCACCGCGGCGGCGGACACGGCGGCGTCAATGGCATTGCCACCACGCCGCAGGATCTCCAGACCAGCCGCCGAGGCGAGCGGTTGGCTCGTCGCCACCATGCCGTTGGGGGCGTAGACCGTCGAGCGACCAGCCATGGTGCTTGGGCGCTGCGCGTGTACCGTCGCCGAGTCGAGGCCGACCCAGGCGAGGGAGGCGAGGAGGGCGTAGCGCGCGGAGGTTCGACAGCGTGACATACCGGGATCCGGAAGGTGAGGCGGAAACAAAAACCGGAAGGATCATGCGGGGACGCGGGAAAGCTAGTGCTTCAGCAGAACCTTCGTGTTTGGCCTATCTTGTGGCGCGATGACTTTTGCCCACCCCCTGCTGACCCAGTCGGAACACGACGAGGACCTCCTCGAGGCCGAACTGAGCCTGCTCGCGTTTCAGCACCGCGTGCTGTCGCTGGCGGCGGATCCCGCGGTGCCGCTCGTGGAGCGATTCCGCTTTCTCGGCATCGTGACCAGCAATCTCGATGAGCTGTACATGGTGCGCATGGCCGAATTGCGCCGGGCCGCGAGTGAAGATCCGGAAGAGAGCAGTGTGGCCGCGCGAACGCTGGCCCGGGTGGAACGCGCCGTTCAGGACATTATGGCACGGATGGACTCGCTTGCCGCCGCCTGTCTGGCGGATGCAGCCCGGTGTGGGGTGCAACTCCTACGCTGGGAGACCCTGACTCCGGAGGAGAGGGGATCGCTGCACGCGCTGTACGAGCGGGATATTCACCCCACCCTGCACTCGCATGCGGTGACCCTCAGCACCGGACACCCCATACCGCACCTGGCGCATCTGGGGCTGTTCATGGCTGTCGTGTACCGCGATCAGGAAGGGGGCCGGCTGCGCGTGGCCGAACACGAGCTCCCCGGTGATGTGCCCCGACTGCTCCCGGTCCCGGGTCGGGTCGGTACGGTTATTCCCCTGGAAGATGTGCTGCGCGCCAATGTCGCCGCGCTGTACCCTGACGTACTGGTGGAGAGTGCACATCTCTTTCGTGTCACGCGCGGTGGCGATCTGCAACTCACCGACGACGACGGGCAGGATCTGCTGGACGCGGTAGACCGCGCGACGCTGCGTCGCCCGCTCAATCCCGCCGTCCGCGTGGAAGTGGACCGGGGGATGCCAACCGCTGTCAGCGCCGTACTCATTGAGGGCCTGCATCGCGAAGCGTCGGCCCGCGACCAGTCGCTTACGGTATCGGCCGTGCAAGTCGTGGACGGCCTGCTCGACCTGCGGTGCCTCACGCAGCTGCCGTTCCCGGCGTCCACACCAGGGCTATCGTGGCCATTGCTGCCCCAGCGGTCGCCGTTCACAGGACGTTCCGTTTTGGCAACGATCCGCGACGGCGACGTGCTGGCGCATCATCCGTTCGATGACTTCAACGACACGGTCGTTCGCTTCTTTGAGGAAGCGGCGGCCGATCCGGATGTCACCACCATTGCCGCCACGCTGTATCGGGTTGGCCATCCGTCGCCGGTGGCCGGGGCGCTGCTGTTGGCCGCCGAGGCGGGCAAACGGGTGTTTGCGCTGGTGGAGTTGCAGGCGCGCTTCGACGAAGAGCACAATGTGCGCTGGGCGCGGGCGATCGAGCGCGCCGGTGGCCACGTGGTGTACGGATTGCCGGGGCTCAAGGTGCACGCCAAGGCCGCGCTGGTGGTGCGACGCGAAGGCGATCTGCTGCGCCGCTACGTACACGTGGGGACCGGCAACTACAATCCCCGCAGCGGGCGGCTGTACACCGATCTATCGCTGTTTTCTGTGCGGCCATCGCTCGGTGAAGACATCACGGCACTCTTCCGGGCGGTGAGTGGGGGGGATGGCGAGACCCCGCGCGCGCCGGCGGCACTGCCACGCGAAGCCCTGGTGGCCCCGCATCAGTTGCGTACCGCGCTGCTCGATCGCATTGCCCGCGAAACGGCCAACGCACAGGCCGGACGGCCGAGTGGGATAACCGCCAAGGTGAACGCCCTGGCCGACCGCGAAATGGTCCGGGCACTGTATGCCGCCTCGCTGGCGGGGGTTCCCGTGCAGCTTGTCGTCCGCGGGATCTGCACACTGCGCCCACAGGTCCCCGGACTGTCCGAACACATCCGCGTCGTGAGTGTCGTGGGACGCTTCCTCGAGCATTCCCGCGTCTACCGGTTTCACAACGACGGTGACGTCGAGTATCTGATTGGCTCGAGTGATCTGCGACCACGCAATCTGCGGCGGCGCGTCGAACTGCTTGTGCCCGTCATTACCGCGGCACAACAGCGGCAGCTCGACGAACTGCTCGCCTGCTACCTCAACGACCCCACCGCGTGGGAATTGCACGCGGACGGCCAGTATTCGATGGTCGAGGGCGCAGGTGTCTCAGCGCAGCAGCACTATGCACAAGAAGCCGCCCGCGCGCTGCCGGTGGCATAACGCATCACGATGGCCGGGACGGATGGTCCAGGTACCGCAACACGAGCAGTACCGCGACCGACAGTGTCCCGGCCACCACCAGCCCTGACGAAGGGATCGCCAGCCAGGCGAGCGACTCCTTGGCGGCGCCGGTGCTCCCCAGTGCCGGCGCCCGGGCACCGGCCAGCACCCAGAAGAGCGCATAGCCAAGCCCACCGAGCCCCAGCGCCACACTCACGAGACGTGCCAGCGTGTCCCGCACGCCAATGAGGACGACCACCACGGTCAGCGCCACCGCCGTGGTGCCCAGCGCCCCGGCGTGGAGATGGGAACGCTGCATGTATGTCCATGATTTGGCGAGCACTGATTGCACCATCGCGGCGTCGCCGTGGTAAACGGCCGGGGGCGCCTGCGCGGCAGTGGCCGCCAGACGTGAGGTAATGGCCTCTTCGTTCAGTCCGAAGACCACACCAAGCCCGAACCCCAGCAACAACGTCAGCGTGGCAAGCAGCAGCCCGGGCAGGACCGCCCGGATGAGCTGTTCACGGGTGGCCGACGGGGAGAACAGGGGGGAACTCATAGTCGCACTCACTGCCGTAAGGCATGTGGCGAGGAACGCACAGGATGACACCTCGTATGCGGTGTCATTCCGTCGCAGGAAGCGTACCGGTGGCGGGGCTGTCGTTCGCGTGGCACATTCGCCGCCTGCGTCGCTCGCTCGTCCACCCGCTCCCGCCCCGGCCCGGCCCCATGTCCTTCCGCACTGTCCTTGGCGTTTCCAGTCTCGTCGTCGGATGCCTCCCTGGCCTCCTCGGCGCGCAGCGCCCTCGGGGGATCACCCCTGCCACCCCCGCCACGGCCACCACCACGCTCGATTCGTCGTTCATCAAGGTGCCCACGTGGCGCTTTGTGGGCCCTGATGGCAATCGCGTGATTGCCGTAGCGGGCGTACCGGGCGAGTATCGCACCTACTACGCCGGGGCCGCGTCGGGCGGTCTGTTCAAGAGCACCAACGGTGGCGTGCGCTGGACGCCAGTCACCGACTCGCTGCGGGTCTCCTCCGTGAGCGCCGTGGCCGTGGCGCCCTCAGACCCCAACGTGGTCTGGTTCGGTACCGGCGAAACGTTCCTGCGCAGCAATGTCTCCATTGGCGATGGCATTTATCGCTCCACCGATGCCGGTGAGCACTGGAAGCGCATGGGGCTCGAGAACACCGGACGCATTGGGCGCGTGCTCATTCACCCGGACAACCCCAATGTGGTGTACGCGGCGGCGCAAGGGCATGGCTACGGCCCGCAGCAGGACCGTGGACTCTGGCGCACCACCGACGGCGGGACCACGTGGAAGAAAGTGCTGTTCGTGAACGACAGCACCGGCATAATTGATGTGGCCATGGACCCCACCAATCCGCGCGTGCTCTTTGCGGCCAGCTGGCAGCAGTACATCGTGCCGTGGAACAAACATTCCGGTGGCCATGGCAGCGGGATCTACATGTCACGCGATGGCGGCGACACGTGGCGGCGGCTCGATGGTGGCGCCGACGGCCAGGGATGGGGCAAAGGATTGCCGAGGGCCGGCACCATGGGCAAGATCGCCGTGGGGGTCGCCCGCAGCGATGCGCAACGTCTCTACGCGTTGATCGAAATGAAAGAGCCGGCGCTCTATCGCTCCGACGATGGGGGCCGCAGCTGGCGGTCGGTGAATCGCGATCACGACTTGCTGGAGCGCCCGCAGTACTACACCCGTTTTGGCATTGCGCCTGACAACGCCGACAAACTGTTTGTGGTGGGCGTGCGCTTTGTCGGCACGAGCGACGGTGGCTTGACCAAGATGCCCAATCCGCCGCGGGCCGGCGGTGACCTGCATGACATCTGGTGGGATGTCCGTGACCCCAACCGGTTCATGGTGGGGGACGACGGCGGCGTAGGCATCACCGTTGACGGCGGGAAGTCGTTCCAGCGCATCGCGCTCCCCAATGCCCAGATGTATCACGTGGCCGTAGACACCAGGATTCCGTACAACCTCTACGGCAATCGGCAGGACGGGTATTCGTATGTGGGGCCCAGCAATTCGCGTGGCTCCCGCTCCATTGGCGTATGGAGCCCGGTGGGCGGGTGCGAGAGCGGGTGGACCATTCCCGACACGGTCGATAACCGCACGGTCTGGAGTGGCTGCTACGACGCCGGCCTGGAGACCTTCGATCTGCAAACGCGTATGGCCCGCGCCGTGGAGCCCTGGCCCGAAGCGGGGTATGGCGTGGCCCCCAAGGATCTCAAGTATCGATTCCAGTGGACCTTCCCCATTGCCATCTCCCCGCACGATCACAACACCGTGTATGTGGGTTCGCAGGTGGTGCATCGCACTACCAATGGCGGCCAGTCGTGGAGTATCATCTCCCCCGACTTGTCCACCAATGACAGGTCGAAGCAGGAATCAAGTGGGGGACTGGTCATCGACAACCTGTTCGTCGAAAATGTGACCGTGCTCTTCTCCATCGCCGAATCACCGCTCCAGAAAGGTCTGATCTGGGCCGGCACCATGGATGGACTCGTGCACGTCACGCGCGATGGCGGCGGCAGCTGGACGAACGTGACCGCGAACGTGCCCGGCCTCCCCAAGTGGAGCACGATCTCCAACATCGAGCCCAGCAAATACGAAGCGGGGACGGCGTACATGTCGGTGGATGCGCACCTCATCAACGATCGGGATCCGTACATCTATCGCACCACCGACTATGGCCGTTCGTGGGTGCGCATCAACGGCAATATTCCCGCCAGCGTGTTCAGTTACGTGCACGTGGTGCGTCAGGACCCGGTGCGCAAAGGCATGCTCTACGCGGGCACCGAGAACGCGTTGTATGTGTCGCTGAACGACGGCGTGTCCTGGATGGAGATCAATGGCTCCCTGCCGCACGCCCCGGTGAGCTGGATCGAGATTCAGGGGCACTTTCATGATCTCGTCGTGTCCACATATGGCCGCGGCTTTTATATCGCCGACGACATTTCGTATCTCCGCACCATGGCCGACTCGCTGGCGGCCAAGCCGGCGGCCCTCTTGCCCATGCGGGCCACCTATCGCTTCCGCAAGGTGAGCACCCCAACGGGTTCGCCCGGATCGCTCGTGAACGGCCAAGACCCGCCACTGGCCGCCACGATCAACTACACAGTCAACACCATTCCCAACGATTCGACCGCCCGCGATTCCGTGAACTTCCGCGTCTACGACGCGTCAGGCGCACTCATTCGCAAATTCCGCACGGCACCAGCGAAGCGGGGGCTCAACCGGGCCCTCTGGGATTTGCGTCATGAGGGACCACGCAAGGCCAAGCTGCGCACGGCGCCACCGGGCAACACCTCGCTCCGCGTACTCGATTCGCGTCCGCTGGTGCCCTGGGATCTCGACCTCGTTGGCGGGCAGGTTGGTCCGCTGGTGGCGCCGGGGACGTACACCGTGGCGATGATCTGGAAGGGAGACACCCTGCGCCAGAACGTCGAGGTGCGACGCGACCCCAACAGCGCCGGCACCGAGGGCGATATTGCAGCGCAGGTCGCCCTGGCGCTGCGCATCCGCGACGCGCTCAACGAGACCGTGGCGCTCATCGACGAGTCGGAGTGGAACCGCCGCACGTTCGAGCAGTTGCGGAACATGCTGCGCGAAAAGATCCGGGATACGAAGGAGTTCGGGCCGCCGCCGGGGCGCAATCCGACCACTGCCGATGCCGAAGCGTTCCTCAAGGAGATCGACGCCATTGAAAAGAAGGTCATCGAGATTGAAGGGCAGCTGTACGACATCACCCTCACCGGTGCGCGTGAGGACGCCTTCCGCTCACCCAATCAGCTGTACGAAAAGCTCGCGTCTGTGGGCAGTGATGTGGCAGCCTCCAGTGCCGACTTCCGCCCCACTGACCAGCATGTCGAAGTGCATGGCATGTTGCGGGGGCAACTCGACACGTTGAAGCAGAAGTTCAGCAGCCTTATTGCCAACGATCTCAGCGCGTTCGCAGCCAAGGCCGCCAAACTCGGTCTGACGATGCCCGTGATGTTCGAGTAGCGCGCGGGTCAGCCCGGCCGTACGCCGAGCAGCCACAGCACCCCGACGACAATCATGGATCCGATGGAGACCAGCAGCCGGGTGTGTATTTCGGCCTCCGTGCGCCGTCGGAAGAGCCACCCGTACCAGGGTCCGGTACGTGGTGGCCGGCGCACGGCCTCCTTGGTGGCAAAGCCTTCGCTGGGGAGTAGCACCAGCAAAGCCAGCAACGCCCCCGCCGCCAGCGAAAACAGCGGGATCAGCCAGAGGAGAATGATCACTTCGCCGAGGCGTCCCCACGCGGCACTCTCTCCGCCGGTTTGCAGGCGGAGGTCGTTGATGAGTGGCAGCGCGATGGGGACGATCAGGAGCGCCGTCGTCAACGGCAGCCAGAGGATCCAGGGACGCAACCGCCCCCGTCGCTGCCACACGAGATAGGCGCCAAAGGCCGCAATGGCGGCGAGAATCCCCACCGCTTGCAGGGCGCCAGCGTCGACCGGGCTCACGGACGGTTCATCGCGGTACGGGTACAGGGCATTCGCGTATGCTACCCTGGGGAGCCCACGGCGGACAATACGTCGAACATGAATCCCTTCCGTTCCCAGCTGTCCATTGGGCCACCGGCACACGTCACGCGCTTCGGCAAGAATGCCGCAGGTGATGATGCGGCACGTTGCAGTTGACAGTCGTGTAGTTGCGCCGCAGCCTTGTGCCATGATCAGCATCTTCAACGACGTGATCGGCCCCGTCATGCGCGGGGCCTCAAGCTCACACTGTGCGGCGGCGCTGCGCATTGGGCGACTGGCGCGCGATCTGATGGGTGGTGATATCCAGCAGGTGCTGATCGAATTCGATCTCCACGGCTCGCTCCCCGCCACCCACCAGAGTCAGGGATCCGACATGGGGCTCTTTGGCGGACTGCTCGGCTGGGATGCCGCCGACGCTCGCCTGGCGATGTCACCGCAAGCCCTGCGCGAGGCCGGTGTGGCGGTTGAGATCCGCTACGTGGACCTGCACGACCCACACCCCAACACCTATCGGCTTACGCTGTCGAACGCCACCGAGCAGCACACCATGATCGCCATCTCCACCGGAGGCGGCATGATTGAGGTGCAGGACGTGGATGGGCAGCGGGTGGCACTCGATGGTGGTGCCCGTGTGGAGATTTCCGGTCGGGTGCTGCATCCGGTGTTGCCGGTGCTCTCCAATCCGGGGGCCACCCTGCCGTTTCGCAGTTGCGCCGAATTGATGGCGCACGACGGAGGGCGCGAGATTCCGCTCTGGCAGTGGGCCGTGGAGTACGAAAAGGCGCGCGGCAACCTGACCGATGCCGAGGTTCTCGCCAAGATGGTGGAAATCGTGCGGATCCTCCGCGCGTCCATCGCCGAAGGCGTGGCCGGTACCACCTACGCCGATCGTTTGCTGGGGCATCAGTCGGGGATGTTTGCCGATCATATGCAGCGTGGGGCATTGCTGAACGCGGGGGTACTCAATCGCACCGTGCTGTACACGACGGCGCTGATGGAGGTGAAGAGTGCGATGGGGGTCATTGTCGCGGCGCCTACCGCCGGTGCCTGCGCCGCATTGCCCGCGTCGGTCATCGCGGTGGCCGAAGAGATGCAGTGCTCGGAAGAGGATATGGCGCGCGCCATGCTTGCGGCCGGTCTTATTGGTGTCTTCATTGCCGGCCCGTGGACCTTTGCCGCCGAAGTGGGCGGTTGTCAGGCCGAAGGCGGATCGGCGGCGGCCATGTCAGCGGCGGCGCTGGTCACGCTGGCTGACGGTACACTCACGCACGCCACCGGTGCTGCCTCCATGGCGCTGCAGAGCATGCTGGGGCTCATCTGCGATCCCGTGGCGGCCCGCGTGGAGATTCCCTGCCTCGGCAAGAACGTGCTGGCGGCGAGCAATGCCGTCTCCTGCGCCAACATGGCGCTCGCGGGCTTCAATGCCATGATTCCGTTTGACGAGGTGGTCGGCGCTGCGGCGCGTGTGGCGGAGCGTATGCCACGCGAACATCGGTGTACGGCGTTGGGCGGGCTGGCCACCACCCCTACGGCTCTGCGGCTCAGTGCGGAGTTGGCGGCGCGGGCGCAGATGTAGGGCACAAAGAGGTACCAGGGTGCATGATTACCTGATGGCTCCTCTTCTTTGTCTCCGCCGATCACCGCGCCTGGTACATACCGGCGCGGCCCTCGTCATCAGTTTGGCCTTCGCACTGCCTCTCCACGCGCAACGCCGCGGCCCCCCACCACCGCCCCGCAGCGATCAGGGGGGGCGCGAGGTGCTCAATCCTTCAGGTCTGGCACCGCTCGTACCCGCCTACTCCGTGGCCATTCGCGACGGCGAGTGGGTTTTTGTGTCCGGCATGACGGGCATCAAGCCCGGCACGCAGGACATCATTGAGGGCGGTATTGCGGTGCAAACGCGGCAGACCATGGAGAACATCCGCACGGCGCTGGCGTCCGGCGGCGCCACCATGGCCGATGTGGCCGAATGCACGGTGTTCCTCAAGAACATCGCGGATTACGCCGCCATGAACGCCGAGTACATCAAGTTCTTTCCGGTCAATCCGCCGGCCCGCGCCACGCTGGCTGTCACCGCCATGCCGCGCCCCGCCGCACTCGTGGAAGTGAAGTGCACCGCGCGACGGCGCCCGGGGGCTCCGCCATCCGCGCCGCCCCCACCGCCGCCGTCCCAATCGCCAACGGCGGCCGGTACACCAGCGGGTGCGCGCCGCTTCGATCGCGCCCTCGCTCTTGAAGACTCTGGCGTCACCTCGGCCAGTGCGAGTGTGGGCGATGTGAACCGCGATGGCCACCTCGACATCCTCCTGGTGAGAGGACGCCATTGGCCACTCCGAAATCTGGTGCTGCTGGGGAATGGCGCCGGTGTGTTTCAGCCGCCCCTCCCGGTGGACACGGCCAGTGATCGCTCGTACTCCGGCATTCTGGTTGATCTCGACCGCGACGGAGCGCTCGACATTGTCGTGAGCAACGACTCACCCGATGCCAAAAAGATCTATCGCAATGATGGCACCGGACACTTCGCGCTCGTGACCACCTTTGGCAGCCCGGACTGGAACACGCGCCACGTGGCTGTGGGCGATGTGAATGGTGATGGCATCCCCGATATCGCGCTGGCCAATCGCAGCAGTCGCGGCGCCACAGCCAGTTATCTGTGCATTGGCACGGGCGGGGGGCATGTGGCCGAACCGTGCCGAGAGATCTCACGCGGTTCCGCGACGACCATCAGCATGGCCGATGTGAACCGGGACGGGGCGCTCGATCTGCTCATCCCGCATCGTGACGGTGGCCAGAGTGTCGTGGCCCTGAATGATGGTCGCGGGAACTTCGGCACCCGCATTCCGTTTGGATCGCCCAAGGGTACCATCCGCGCCGCGCATGCGGCGGACCTGGATGGCGACGGTGTCAGTGATCTGGTCGCGATTGATGAACTGGGCAGCGCACTCACGATGCGTGGTGAGGGCGATACCACCTATGCCACGCCTGAACCGTTGGGGCTACCGAATGCACGTCCGTACGCGCTGGCTGTACATGACGTGGACCGGAATGGACGCCCCGACGTGATTGTTGGCTACACCAAAGCGCGCCCCATCGTGTTCTTCAATGATGGACCCGGCCGCTTTCACGCGGTTCCGTTCGGTGATGCGGAAGGTATTGCCTACGGATTTGCCGTCGCCGACCTGAATAGCGATGGACTGCTGGATATTGTCATGGCGCGATCGGACGCGCCGAATGTGTTGTACTTCGGCGGGCGATGACGCGGGGCGGACGCGCTAGGGCACTCGTGTCGTTCGGATGGCCGGCTGGCCTGGGAAGAGCAGATCGATGGCCACCACGGTATCTCCGTCACGCACCACGTGCAATGCCACCGCCAGATCGAATGCTGGTGCCACGAGCCGAGTCCGTGAATCCTCAAGCAATGGCACCGGTGGCCGTCCAAAAATGCGAAGCGTCAGACCCGGAGAGGCAGACTCGATATTCAACGTGATGCCTTCGGTCGGTGCAGTCCACGCACCAATCAGCAACTGACGCTCGGTATCCAGCAACAGTGGCGCATCGCGTCGATCGAGCTGGATGGGTGCCGCTCCGGGCTCCGTCATTTCCACCCCGGTAATGTCGCCTTTGGTGCGCAGGAATCGCACCCGATGATCAGCGTGCGCTTCGGTGATCACCCCGGCATCAAAGGTGCCAAACACGAACGTATCGTCACCGATGGGAACCAGGTACTGCGGTGCGGATACAGTATCGTTGATACGCGCCCGGTCGGCGTACAGCCGCCCCTCGCGATTGAGCATGATGCGGAGACGAGGAGCGACGGTGCTGCCCGCGCTCGCCGGGCGGGTGTACAATGCGCCGTAGGGTGCGAGGGCCGCCGCATCGAGCGCCACCACCGGCAGCGCGGTGCCGCGAATAGCGGCCACAACTGCCGCATCCGTCACCGGGCCAACCGCAAACGGCACGCGTTGAATCTGGGCGCCGCCACGTTGGGGGTAGTAGGTCGTTCGCACTTCGAGCACATAGAGGCCTGGTACTGTTGGCGTCCATTCTACATCGCGTGTTTCACCGACTCCCAGTTCGAAGCTCGCGGAGACCTCCATACGCTGCGCGGTCGGCAGGTCGGCGCCGTCCTTGGCAAGGAGTTGCCACTCGACCACCCGACCATCGCGCAATAGTCGAACTTCCTTGAGTTCATCGGCACTGATGTGCCCGAATCGCAGACGTACAGACTCGCCGGGGGTGAACCACTCCGTTGGTGCCTGCTCCCGTCCATTTATGGCCGGTGGTGCATCAATGACCGCGCCGCGTGACGCGAGCAGAAAGAGCCGATCGCGTGTCGGCATGGGCGGGGCACCTTGCGGGAGCACGACGAAGCCGCCATACAGTCCCTGCGCCAACTCGTGCCCCGGTTCACCATGCGTGTGATACATGAACGTACCCGCACGTGGTGGGGTAATGAGCACCGCCATGGAATCACCGGGGGCGATTGGGGCACTCGGCGTGGCCGGTTCACCGCTCCATCCACCGACGCCGTCATACGCACTCTTGAGCTCCAGTCCATGCCAGTGCAGCGAGAGTGGAAAGCTCAGCCGGTTGTGGACCATGATGCGAGTGGGCTCTCCCTGTCGCAGCTGCAGTGTACTGCTCAGTGCTGACACGGAATCAGGGGCCGGAACCGCACCGTCTTGCACAATGAAGACCAGCCCGGGCCCCTCCTGGTAAACCCCAGGTCGCGTAGCGGTCCACAGGTCAATGCGACGCTGCGGGGTCGGCTCGGCCGTACGCACGACCCCCGCGCGCGGCCGTACCGTGATGCCCATCACCAGCCCGGCCATGTCGTGCTGGGCGTGCGCATGTTCATCGGCCACGGTCGTCGTCGCACTATCGGCGGTTCGATCGGCGGCATAGCGCTGCGCACCGCCCATGTGTCGAATAAGGTGGCAATGAAAGAGCCAGTTGCCTGCTTCGGTCGCGACCCAACTCAGACGAAGCGTTCCAATGCCATTCAGTCGATCGGTCACCACATGCGGACGTTGCGCCGTAGTGTACACGGTATCGACATCGCCGTCACCACGCGCATCAACATTGAAGTAGAACCCGTGGAGGTGCATCGGGTGCACAATGGGGACCGTGTTGATCACGCGCCACCGAACCGTATCGCCAACGGTGTATGACAATCGCTCCGTGTGCGGCCACGACCGCCCATTCAGGAAGAACTTGAAGGTCGGACTGTCCTCATCGAGGTTGCCGGTGGAGATCATCATGACCCGCTCACCGGGCGGCGGCGTGCTTCCCACCGGATCCACGATGTATACGCCTTCAAAGACTCCGTATTCGATGTCGGACGCTGGCGGCCCCTCGGGGAACGCCTTGTAGAACGAAGTCGTCGCTCGCGAGGGCGTGAACCGTACGTCGCGTGTCTCTCCTGGCGCAATCACGAGCTGCGATGCGCGCACCGTCGCCGGCAGAAACGATGGCGCGTCCGGCGCGGGCGCGGCATCACGGTCGCCAAGGCCGAGCACGCGAATAGGGTGCGCAAGGGTATTGCGAATGGTGACGTGCATGCGGGTCCCGGCTGGCACGCGAATCATGGGGCCCGGTGTAGTAGGTGCCTTGCCCTCTTCCGCGAACGTCAAGGCCTTGCGCACGGGCCCCGATTCACCCCGCGGTCGCCACTCCGCCAGCACCGCATGGAGTGTCACATGCCTCTCTCCGTTTACATCGCGACCGGCCGGCGTCCGCTGCTCATTGGACGTTGCCTGGGGAAGCTGAGCTCCTGCCTGCGCCCTCGCCGGTACGGCATTCACGGCCACCGCCAGGAATGCGAACGCCAACGCACGAGATCGGATACATTCACCGCCCAGTGACAGGAAGGTCTTGCCGACGGCCGCGGCTGGGAGATTCATGGCAGAGCAACGTGAAGGGATGGGACTGGCGGGCATGCCTGATCTGAACAGTGGCGCCACTCATCCTTTGCTCCCAGTGAAGAAGCATTCACGGCACCTGAATAGCCCGTAGCATGCCCAGCTCGATGTGCGGACGTTTGCTCGCCCCATCGGCGACGAGACAGTATGCCACATAGGTGCCCTTCATCAGCGTCACAGGGAGATACGCCACCTCGCCGGGACTGACGCGCGCCATACCAGCCATCGTGATGGCGAGCGAGTCGGGATTTTCCGCCTGCATCCAGTCCCCCAGCGACGCGCCCTCCCGCAGGCGCGACAACCGGAGTTGATGGTCCTGCTTTCCCGTATTCTCAACCCGTAGCAGCTGCGGGCCAGCCGTCCACTGTTCGGGGCCGACGTAGGCAAAATCCACCATTCCCACGACGTGTGTATGGCGAGGGGCCGTAGCCGCGGCCGAATCTGCCAGCGTGGCCGGCCGCACGTGCAGGACGCGTGATTCTCCGTTTCGTACGTGGCGATGGCCATCGTCGCCACGGCGCACGCACGCCAGCACGTACACCCCGGGGGTGAAATGCACCACGACATCCCCCAGTGCCCCATTCTCCAGACCCCCCGTGGCCACGCCGGGCGCTGGCGTGGCGGGAGCGGTATCGAGCGCCTCCACGAACGCGCTCACCTCGGGTGCCGTCGCGTTCGCGGGAAGCCGGAAGGCCACCACAATGTGCCTGCCCTCGGCCTCCTCGAGGTGCAGAGGTAACCATCCGGGTGGCACGGTGTCCGGCGCACTCAGGTTTCCCGAGCGCGCCACGATGGTCACCCCCGTTGGCGACGACGCCGGCGTGGGCACATGGTCACGACAGGCCGTGAACGCTACGCACATGGCAACGATCGCCCGTCCACGACCGCGATAATTCATCCGCATCGTCTTCCGTGGCGATAACTCAGACTTGGCGTAACGGCGTGCAACCGCTATTTCATGAGCGTAACGTCGCGCCAGTCTCTCTTTTCATCAATGAGCAGGCCATGTTTCGTGTATCCCAAACGCCTCCCACTCGCTGAGCGGAGTCTCACACATGCGTGTTGCCATCGTGGGGGGGCCCGGTATCGGCAAGAGTACCCTGGTACGCCAGCTGGGCGATCTGTACCGCAACGGCTCGTACGGCGAAGGGGAACAGGGCGTATGGGACCCGCGTGTACTGGCCGACATTGAGGCCGGCCGTAATCCCGTTGGGGTCACCGCGTACTTTGCGCGTCTCTATGATGCCAATTACCGTCACGCCGCCACCCACGATGAGTCCGGGGCTGTGGTGCTCATTGAGGGCGCACAAATCACGCTTGAGGCGCACATTGCCGAGTACCCGGCGGAAACGCACGAGGCGCTACGTGGCGTGGTCACAATGGGGGCGCACTGGCAACCGAACCGTACAATTGTCCTGACCTCCGGTACCAACACTATTGAAAAGCACATCCGCTTGCGTCGACGCCCGCACGAGGAAGTGGAACGCATGGTGGAGCGTTTCCGGCTAATTGATGTGGAGTTTCGGCGGTTGGCCCCTTTCTATCCGGGAACGGTGGTGGTAGAGCGTGATGGCCTGGAATTTCACACGAGGGACGGACTGCTCGCCGTGATCAAGGTGGCGGGGTTGCCGCCGTTCCCCGAGATTCCGTACGAACAATTGGACTGAGGGCAGAACGTATGGCGCGTGTACTCGTAATTGGCGGCACCCAACTCATCGGACGGGCGCTGGTGGACCAGCTCCTCGAACGTGCTGATGAGGTCGTCCTCATGCACCGCGGAGACCATACCCCCTTTGGTGACCGGGTGCGGTCTCTTCGTTGCGACCGCAATGATGTCGAGGCGGTGAAGAAGGCGCTCTCCGGGGAACGCTTCGACGTGGTGTACGACAACGTCTACGACTGGCAGCGCGGCACCACTCCCGAGCAGGTCCTCGCCGCGGCGCGCGCCACGGCCCCCGGACTCGCGCGCTATGTGTTCACCTCCAGTGTGGCGGTGTATCCCATTGGCGGTGTGTACACCGAAGACTCACCGCTGGTCACCGAACATCATCCCGATGTCTACGCCGCGCAGAAGGCGAACACGGAACGCGCGCTCTTTGCGCTTGCGAAGAACGATGGGTTACCGGTAACAACACTCCGCCCCGCCTTCATTTACGGCCCCCATAACGCCTTCGATCGGGAAGCGTTCTTCTTTGATCGACTGCGGGATCAGCGCCCCATCATCATTCCCGACGACGGCCAGGCCACGATGCAGTGGGTGTCGGCGCACGATGTCGCGCGGGCCGCAATCCTCGCCGCGACTCATGAGGTGGCCGTCGGACAGGCGTATAATCTGGGGAATTTTCCGCCCATCTCGCAGCTCGAGTTTGTGCGTCACCTCGCGCGGGCGGCAGGATGCCGCCTGCAGGTGGCCTTCGTGCCCCGCGCCCGCATTCAGCAGATGGGAGGGAGCCTCATGCAGCCCCCCAACTACTTCGGCGTCTATCTCGATATCCCCGCCATTACCGCCAACGCCACGCGTGTCACGGAGCAGTTGGGGCTCACGCTTACGCCCCTCGAGGAGGGGATGCGAGAGACGTATGCGTGGCACGTGCAGCAGCCACGCGTTCCGCGCGACTATGCGTGGGAAGATGCCCTGCTGGCCAGTGATGGCCTTGAGGTCGTGGAACTCCCCACGGCCTGACGCATGAGCGGGGCTACCCTCAATCGTAGCCCGAGAACCACAGGACCCCGGCGGACGGCTCGTAACCTGGCGCGTTCTTCACTCACTTGCGTCTCGCTCGCGACGGGGCTCCGGCACCCTGGCTGCCGCTGGAACGCGATGGCGCCGAGTTTTCATTTACCGCGGTTCGTGAACACGCGGACTCGCCGCGCAAGTAGCAAGACACCGTCTGATGGGCACCGACAGATCATGCCCACCAGACGGGCGCCACCCTACTTGCTGCTCGCGCGCTCCTTGAACCGCGTGCGAATCTGCAGCAGTTCGCTGCTGTGATCCACATTCTTCTTGAGGATATCCTCGAGCAGCTTGAGGATCGCGATGTTGTCCTCAACCAGCGTCGGCTCGCTGCTGAGACGAGTGCCGAAGCCGAAGTGCTCGCCCGGAACCATCACGAGCGCGTTGTGCAGCACCACGTCGCTCGTATCATCGGCCACGCGCACCGCGACGAACTTCTTGCCAGCCTTCTCCATGTAGCCGATGCGCAAGCCGTTCGCGCTCGTTGGCCATGGATGATACGGGTGCATTGCACCATCACTGCCCACGAAACTGGTCGTCGCGTTGGTGAGGTTCGGAAAATTCTTCTCGAAATTTCCGATGTACATGAGCGCGTGTCGCATGAGTCTGAGCGTAAAAGGAAACCGTTGCGGGCGCCGCGTCCTGCCAATGGACGAGCCCGGGGGGAACGCGCGAAATGTGCCGCCTTAACCGTGAAGCCGAAAGGTGGGACGCCAGAGAGAGTTGTTCCAGACGGCAAAGGAAAGGATACCCAGCTGTTGTCGCTCAGTCCTCTGCGTCACGCCCGACCATTCACTTCGGTGCTGGGCTGAAGCGGCGACTGTTCACCGAGAACAGAATGCCGGTGTACTGCATCTCTTCCCACGACTGGTCGCCCCAACGCACATCCTTGGTAGCATCAGGATTGTTCTTGTTGGTCGCGGAGTTGTCGTACCACGCCTTCGATACGATCTTCGCGCCCGCCGGTACAACGAGCGGCTTGGCAAACATGTAGTAGCTCTGCCAGTTGAAGTCGTACCGCGGCACATCGAGAATCACTTCGGAGGTGCCATCGGGCTTTTCGAGCGTATACAGCCAGCGCGTGCCACGCACATGGGTGTGCGGGAAGAGACCGTACAGCGTGACGTCTTCGTTGATGGTGAGGGTGCTCGGCACCATCACATCCTTCTTGCCGGCAGGCAGGACGAACTTGCCGTTGAGGAACTGGCTGGCAATGACCTGATCTGCGGGCCTAGCCGTTGCGTACTTGAAGCCGATACTGGTACGGTCCTTTTCTTCGTGCCCGTGCGCCGTGTAGTGCATCTGGAAGACCAGCGTGGAACCGGCGCGAAGTCGCAGGGCCGCCCCTTCCGGGAAGCGCAGCACGTTCGTTCCTGGCGCGGTGGTGCCCACCAGATTGCCCAGGCGCATTGGCGAGGCGTTTCGCTGGTCGATGCGTGGCGGGTCGGTGAACTCGTTGTTTTCATCGCCGCTGATCGGCGGCTTCGGGGCGGCGGTTGGTGCCCCGCCGGGCGCCGACGACGCGGCAGGAGCAGCCGCAGGAGCAGCGACCGGCGCCGCCGGCGGGCGCGCGAACACCAGTGCGTGGTGCACCACTGCACGGGCGCCCGGCATGATCTCGATCGCCTGCACCCACTTGTCCTCGGTGAGGTTGGTGGGGACTTCAAAGTACTGGTACTCTATGGTGCCCTTTTCAGGCACGACAAAATCGGTGGCCATTGAGAAGGTGGCGTCTGGCGTCCCGATCTCCCACTTGGATGAGAACGCCGGCGCCGCCGGGTGAGCCCCGCGGTCGCCCAGCTTCGCGCCATCCTCAACCCAGCGCACGATGGTCTGCTTGTCGAGCGCCGACAGGCGACGGTCGTTGGCGAACGTGCCGTGCGGTCCATCGGCGTGCCAGGGCGGCATGTACCCGGTCCGCACGGCGTCGCGAATATCGTCGGCATACGCCTTCACGGTATCCGCCTGCAGCACGGAGAACGGTCCGAGCCCTCCGTCGCGGTGGCAGCTGGCACAATTGCGATAGAGAACCGGCGCCACGTCTTTCGCAAAATCGGGGGCCGTACCTTGCGCAACGAGGGGCGCGGAATCGTGGCTCACCGCCATTGTGACAACAGCAATGGCGGCACCGGCCACCAGCGTGGCTACGGTGGCGCGACCACGGCGAACTGATGAAGGACGTCGCATTGGGTGTGTCCTGATGAAGGGCGCGGACGGATACGGTACGGGTTACCCCGCCTAACGTACGTCTTATTGGCCACGATTGACATTTTGTCGTCTTCATCGAGCTCGGCGGCTTCGGTCAGAAGACGATCATTGTGCGGCGCCGTAGCCGCAAAACAAAGCAGGGCGCCCTTGGCAGAGCGCCCTGCGAGCTGACGGTCACGGTGATCCGTTACTTCGACGCCGCCGCCAACCGACGGATTTCGCTGGCCATGGTTCGCACGCGCGCGCCGTCCTTGGCGCCAGCGACATCCTTGCCCACTTCCGCCGCCAGCGCGTTCAGCGCGGCGGCCCGCGCCGTACCAGACTTGGCTTCGGCGGCGGTCAGCGCCGCGTCAATGGCCGACGTGCGCGCGCTTGCGAGCCCCTGCCCACGCACCAGCTGATCGAGGTACGAGCGCACCACCACGAAGGCGGCAGGCCACACCATCTTGGGCTGGCTCTGCGGATTGTACTCCGTGAACGTCACCAGCTTCGCCGCGGCGATTTCGTTGGCCGTCAGTTCCGCGCTCGGCGTGAGCTCGAGAATGTCCATGCCACGATCGAGCTCCGACGAGAAGATCAGCCCGTTCCAGTAGTACGCGCCCCACGAGCCGCCAATGGTGTTGCCGCCACCACGCACATTGCGGTTCATCTCGGCGGACGCGGCGGCGGGCACATCAACCATGCGGGGAGGATTGATGGAACCACGATCGAAGTAGCCAATTTCGAACGCCTTGTCGGCATCGGTGAAGTCCATGATGCTGACGCCACCCTGATACCACCCCTGCACATACAGGTCACGCCCCGGCACGGGAATGATGCCACCGTTGTGCGACACACAGTTTTCTTCGGCCGCCTGCGCCGACGGCAGCTTGAAGTACGCCCGCTGCGCCTGCT
The DNA here is from genome assembly GCF_000695095.2 of Gemmatimonas phototrophica. Taxonomy (NCBI): domain Bacteria; kingdom Pseudomonadati; phylum Gemmatimonadota; class Gemmatimonadia; order Gemmatimonadales; family Gemmatimonadaceae; genus Gemmatimonas; species Gemmatimonas phototrophica. The sequence continues at coordinate 4,266,926 of NZ_CP011454.1, forward strand.
TCTTCTTCGCGTCGAGCGTAATGACGGTGTTGCCGCCGAGCTCGATCATGCTGGACGCCTGACACATGGGCCCCGTGCCGCCGCCCCATTCGTCGGTTTGAATGAGCTTCTTGCCATCGTTGCTGAATGCCGCGGTGTGGCGCCCCTGATAGTTGTTCGTATCGGCGAGTGCATCAATACGAAACGGCTTCTCGGGGTTGCTGATGTCCACGAGAATGGAGTGCGTGGAGCAGGACGCGGCAAGCAGGTTGATCGCCGGGTACGCGGTTACGTCATGGCAGTTGCGCGGCCCATCGGGCATGTCCGCCACCGGCGCAGGACGCGGCGCCCGACCTGCAGCACGCGGGCTTACCGGCTCGCAGAACTGCTTGCATTCACCGGCACCGCCAAGCCCCGTAAAGATGCGCGCACCGGGGATCACCTCGGCGCGTTCCGGATGATCCAGCGCCACCTTGATGATGTCGAGCTGATAGAGCGAGTTGGTGGGATCGGCCGGATTGTTGCCGTTCTTGCATCCGGCCAGCTCCGTTTCCGGACGGGCCGCCTGCTGCCCCGACACGTAGAGGTAGATGATGTTTTTGTTCGTCGGGCTGGGCACCAGCGTGTGCGTGTGCGAGCCTTTGCACGTCTGCACATTCTTGATCAGCTTCGGCGCCTTGGGGTCGCTCACGTCAAAGATGCGCACCCCCGCCATGTGATCCTTGGGATCCTGCACGCCGCCGTCGCCACAGTCGTTCCGATTGCCGGGCCCCTCTGCCGACAAGAAGAGCAGGTTGCCGTAAATGGTGGGGTCGCCCTGCGACGTGATGCAGCGCACGACCGACGCCATCACGGGCTTGGCCGGGTTGCTGATATCCCAGATGGAGAAGCCGGCGAAGTTCGCCTGGTAGACGTAGTTGCCGCGGAAGGCCAGATCCGAATTGATGAACGTGAGGCCGCGAGCGGTATCGAAAGGGGCCGGCTTGGGCACCGTCGAGACGAGCCGCATATTCTTTTCGGCGACCCCCGCATCGTAGCGACCGGGTTTGAGGGTACTGCGAGGATCCTTGCTGGACGGGAACGTCTGCGCCGACAGGAGCATCGGCACAGCCAGTGTTGCCGCAAGAAACAGCACGCCACGCATCACGCGCATTGGGTCACCCTTGTAAGTGAAAGAAGGAGTAGAAGAACAGGACGCCTGTTACTTGGCAGGGAGCTGCGTGAGGAGCCGTCGCATGATGCCGATTTCGGCCGTTTGTGCGGTAACCACGTCGTTGGCAAACACATTGGCATCGACTTCCTGGCCGGCGCCGGGCGTCTTGAACAGGTCGTCCACCATTTTGATGGCGCCGGCGTGGTGCTTGATCATGCCGTTCAGAAAAAGCCGGTCAAAGGCAGCCCCTTTGGCGTCGCTCATGGCCTTGAGCTCGGCGTCGGTGAGCATGCCATCCATCCGCATGTCGTGCCACGAAGAAGTATCCGGCGCGAACTGCTCGTAGCGCCGCAGCCAATCCTGCATGATCTGAATTTCCGGCACCTGCGACTGATCGATCTTGCGCGACAGCTTGAGGAGCTGCGTGTTGGTGCTATTGGTTTCGGCCAGCTTGGCCATCACGATGGCCTGAGCATGATGGGCGATCATCCCCTGCATGAATTCCACGTCGGCTTTCGTGTATTTCGCACCCTTGGGGATGACGATCTCGGGCCCCATGCGGTGCATGCTGTGATCCATACTGTGCTGCGCCGAGGCGGGTACCGCGAAGAGCAGGCTCAGCGCTGAGCAGGCGAGGAACAAACGACGGGCCATAGTGGGGACTCCGGTGGGATGCCGCCTTTCCACGGACTGGCAGCTGCCGGACCGTGAGAGGGAGATCCTGTAACGTTACGCTCTGGCGCGCAGCGCCACTAGTTCCACGCCCCCGTTGCCATCGGGTGGTGAAAAGGCGGGCCAGCATCGAAACAGGCAAGGTGCTCTCTATCCACATTCCCAGGACGGCGGGAATGGCCGTGGTGCGCCATCCAACAGCCCGCCTGGCCCCGGCTCAGGCAGTTTTGTGCTGCGGCACGACCCTCAAATGGCTCGTGCTCGCGCCTCAGGCCATTGAGCGGTATCATCGGGCAGGCTGATCGAGAGGCCGTTCCTTCAGGCACTTGGTCCTACGCAAGTTGATTCTCAATTTTGCAGTCCGAGGTTTCGATGCCCAATCATAGCTTCAAGAATTTCGCGTCGGTGTCCGAGCGCGTGCAGTGGGAGAGCGCGTTGCTTGATGCCGCGACCTATATGCCGCGCATCGTGAAGGACGCGAAGGCGAACAGCTCGGACATTGCCACCCGGGCCTACGCGCTGTATTTCGGCGCCTTCGACAAGGCGCGCTGGACCAGAGTGGTCACCACGCTATCCGCCATCGATTTTGCGATCAGCTCGGCGGGCGTGACATTTGTTCGCGTGTACACAGGGAAGGGTGCCCAGTGTTGTGCGGCAACGAATGCGCCTTATGGCAGGTGGAAGGACCAGACCCCGGGCATGATGGCGGATAGCGCACACAAACGTCAGCATGGCTATGTCATGACGGTTGGTGACGACTTCTACACTGCAGACAACAGTATCGACCGGACGATCAAGTCCGCCCAGTTCAATACGCTGTGCCATGAGTTTTCTCACTTGGTATCGAATACGGACGACCCCGTTTACGGCAACATCCAGTCGCGCGCATTGGCCATCGGCAAACCCGATACGGCAGTCGCCTGTGCCGAGAACTACGGGTTCTACTGTGAGATGCTGTATACCGAGTTCAAACGATTGGGCTGATGTGATGGAAAGTGGGAGACCCGTTCAACCCACCGTCTGGCACTTGCATCATGTCGCTTGTTTTTCGCCTCGTAACGCCGGCCGACGCCGAGCTCGTCGCGGCCTTACACACCGCCAGCTGGCAGCGCGCCTATCGCGGCATCCTCACCGATGCCTATCTCGACACGGACTTGCGTGGTGAGCGCGAGACCGTATGGCGCAGCAAGCTGAGGGAAGGAGACGGCCCAGGCTGGCTGGCCCTCGTGAACGAAGTGCCGGTGGGATTCGTGTTCGTGCGTGCCAATGCCGATCCGCAATTCGGCACCCTCGTAGACAACCTCCACGTATTGCCGGAGCATCAAGGGAGCGGCATTGGCCGTCGGCTGCTGCACACTGTGGGCGAGTGGGCGCAGGTGCACCATACGCACGCGGCGGTGCACCTGTGGGTATTCGCGGCCAACACCCCGGCGCGTGGCTTCTACGCCCGCATGGGCGGACGCGAGGTGGAGCTTTTCGATAAACTGGCAAGCGACGGGCGTCTGCTCCCCGAGTATCGGGTAGCGTGGGACAGACCCGCCGCGCTGCTGATGCCCTCGCCATAGGCGGCGCACCAAGCGCGGACAGTTCGCCGCGAGACACCGCGCAGCGTTACGCGGCCGGCACCGCGGTCAACGATAGCAGATTGCCGTCAGGATCCTTGAATCACGCAATGCGCGCACCGCCGGGCACATCCCAGATGCCGTGCGCATCCTGTTGCAAAAACGGATAGCGTTCAAACATTACCCCGCGCTGGAGCATGGTGTTGGTACTCGGTGCGGGAAAGAGTCAGCACAACCAGAATCCATTAGCGGATACGCTCACCCCGCCAACACGATGCCCGCCACGCCCACGAGCGCGACCAGGAGCGCGCCCGGAACGGCGAAGCGCAGCCAGCGCCCGTAGTCCACTTTGGCCGTGAGCAGAATGGCGAGCAGCGCGCCACTCGTAGGCGTGAGCATGTCCATGAGCCCACCGCCGGTCTGGTAGGCAATCACGGCCGCGTCTCGTGAGATGCCGAGCAGGTCGGCGAGTGGCGCCATGATCGGCATGGTGAGCACCGCCTGTCCACTCACCGAAGGGACAGGGATGTGCAGGAGCGCCTGGATGGGGATCATGAGGATGGCCGCTGCGGCCCCAGGGATATTTTCAAGTGGTGAAGCAAGGCCATGGACGATCGTATCGATGACACGGCCGTCGGTGAGCACCACGCTGATTGCACGCGCAACGCCAACGAAGAGCGCGGCCGCCAGCATGGTCTCCATGGCCTTGAGGAAGTCGATGGCTGTCTGTGAAAAGTCACGACCGGAGACGAGCCCAATAGCGAATCCGCTCACCAGGAAAAACGCCGAGAGTTCGTTAAAGCCGTAGTCGTATTTGATCACGCCAATCACATACGGGATGAACGGCACGAGCACCATCGCGAGCAGTACGAGATCACGCTTGGTGGCGGGTTCAGTTGCCGGCGGCGGCATCGCCGGGCGAACGTCGTCGCGCGACGCCATGAACAGCGTCCACGTAATCCAGACAGTAACCGCCGCCACGAGCAACCCAAATCGCAGCACTGGTTGGCTCAGCGGCGGCATCTCGGCAAATCGCAAAGCAATACCCGTTTGAAACGGATTGGTGGGGCCGAAGGCCGAGCCAACGGCGCAGGCGCCGACGCTTATGGCGACGGCGGTGATCGCACCGAACCCGAGCCCGCGGCTGAGCACGACGAGCACGGCGATGAGTGCCACGAGCTCCTCCTGCATATTCTCGAGCGCACCGAGTGTGGCGAAGATCAGGCTTAGGACAATCACCGCGAGCTTCGGTCGTCTCGTGCGGCCCACGAGCGTCCCCACGAGTCGGCCGAGCGCACCGGTGGCGTCGAGCAATCCGAAGGTGCCCCCGACCAGAATGATTACGAGGATGATGTCGGCGCCGGCTACAATGCCCTTCGGAACGGCGAGCAGGGCGTCCATGACGCCTATGGGAGCGGCCTCGACCTGGTGGTACGTGCCCGCGACAACGAGTTCTCGGCCGCTGGCCGCGTCGGTCCGGCGGTCGTAGGCGCCAGCCGGGAGGATCCACGTGAGCAGTGCCGCGACGCCGACACCGGCGAGGAGGAGGACGAGCGGGTGCGGCAGTCTGAGGCGCATAATGCCCCAAGGTAGGGCGCCCGTGGGGGAGACACCAGACAATGCAGGCCCACTTCCGCCGCGCCTCGCGCGGTCGCCCTTTGCGGGATACGTTCGACCGGTACGCTGCAAATTCCCCTCGCATCGCCAATCCTCCAATGTTTCTGCTGCCCGGGTTTCCCATGCCGCCATTCGGCGGCCTCGTTGTAGCGGCCCTCGTGGCTGCGTCGGCACCTGATGATTCGGAATCGGCACGTCAGGCCGCCCTCACCCGATTGCGGGCTGTGCAAGTCACCGCCTCAACCCGTGCAACGGTGTGCGGAGATGCGTCGAGTGGCAGCAGAACCTGGGGCACGTCGTGCGCAAGTCGTGAATTCAATGCGCCGCCGCTCCTCGAAGCCCCCACATTCAAGTGGCAGGTCGAATACGGCTGGTAGGGCACCTGGTCGCCCTGGATTGGCGAAGGGTTCATGCTCACCGGCAGCTGCACCAACGAAACCAATCAGGGGCTCAGTGCCCTCGACTTGCAGACCGGGATGGTCCGCTGGCGACTCGCCGCGATCTGCCAGGAGGCGAACCGGAACGGCAGCATGGGCTCGGTTTCGTTCCACGAAGCGGGCCCCGGCAAGGTGCTGTTCGCCTTCCGGCGCGAGGACCGTCCCGCCACCGACTGGATGCTCATCGATCTCAAGACCGGACGCGTGCTGGAGCAGTACAAGCCAGTCAAGAGCGGTCCCACCACCGAAGTGGGGGGCGCGTTCAGCGTGATCACCACCTCGAGGGAAAATCAGCGCAGCTATCTCAACGTGCTGTCGCCGACACTCGATCGCATCGTTGGCCGCTACGAGGAATTCCGCTTTGGTTGCCCGCCGTCCGAGAGCCAGTGCCCGCCGGTGTTCTCGCTGGCGGTAGCCTCCAGCGGCATGCTTTTTCTGAGTGGCATGTCCATTGATCAGGCCGAGCCGCCCACGCGCCAGCTGCACGCGTTCGACGTGGCCTCCGGTGCGCTCCGGTGGAGACACACCGCGCAGCCCACGCGGGAAATTGACGGGCGTGGGCGGAAGGTACGCAGCGACGACGCGCGTCCCATGGTCGTCGATGGCAAGGTCATCATCCGTCTCGAAGACGAGAACAGCCATGCCCTGCGTGCCCTCGACGCGGCCACCGGCCGCATTCTCTGGAGCACCGACAAGCAGCCGCGCCGGGTCATGGAGAAACGCGGTCTCCTCGGGCCGCGCACGCTGACGACCTGGATTGGCGCAGGACAGTCAATCGTTGGGTACGTGACCAGCGAGGAAAAGAGCGAATTGATTGGCTGGAGCACCAGCAGCGGGAGCCAGCGGTGGAGCCGGGAGGTCCCGCGCAACACATACCTCACCGCATCCGCCGGCGGCGTGTTCTACACGGCGTACACCATCGACAAGCCTGGCAACATGAACGACGACCTCGAGCTTCACGGCTACGACGCCGAGACCGGGACCAAGCTCTGGAGCACCATCATTCCGGGGCACAACCGACCGTTCACAGGCGAGTGGAGCATTACGCAGGGCGACTTCGGAGGGACCGGCGGCCCGGGGTGGCGCATTGGCCGCGACGGCGCGATCTACGGCGTGACCCTCAAGGGGGCGTACAAGCTGCAGTGAGTGGCGCTCAGTGTTAACGCGGCGCACGGGCCGCAGCCACCCCGTCAAAGTAGTCCACGATCCGGCGCGACGTCCGTCCAATCATGTCTTCCGTCTCGGCGTACGGTCCGGTAATGCCGTTGACGAAGAAGGCGATGACCACCGTCCCCGAGCGCGTGGAGATCATGCCGACATCGTTGGCGATGTTGGGACCGTCGCCGGTCTTGTGCGCCACCGGCACATCGAGAAAGTGCGGGATGCGGCGCACCCCGAGCTGTTGGCGACTCAAAATGGTTTTCATCATGGCCGACGCGGTCGCTGAGGCAAGGGTTCCGCGCTCAATGCCCTCGAGCAAACGGGCCGTCTCCCGCGGCGTCATGTCGCCCAGCCAATAGGCGTGGTCCTGAACGGTGAGCCGAGTGCGGGCTTCAATCAGCGCTTTCCGATTGGCCGGATCGCGAACGAATGCCACCCACTGGGCCCGTTCGCCGGTAAAGAGCGGGGTGTAAAGATCGAACAGCGGACTGTCCTGCGCTGCGTACTGCAGCCCGGTGGTTTCTTCCGCCGTCAGATTCGCAAACTCCGGCTTGAGCACCGCCAGCAGCTTGCGGCGATACTCATGCCCCCGGTTCACCATGCGCGTCCGTGAGTATCCGGACGCCGCCAGCCAGGCGTTGAGGCGCTCCACTCCGCCCACCCGGGTGGTCATGAGGTCGGTGGCCGTGTTGTCGCTCGTGATGATCATCTGGGTGATCAGATCTTTCACGGTCGGTTTGAGGCCCATGTCTAGAAACTGAAACACGCCGGTGCCGTCGCGGAGCTCCGCGCGTGTGATTTCCACACGCTCGTCGAGCATCAGCGTGTGCTGATCCGCCAGCTGAAAGGCGCGGATCATGATGGGAATCTTGATGACACTTGCGCTGCTGAAGGATTGGTCAGCATTGACCATGGCCTCCTCTCCCGTGCGCAGATTCTTGACGTACACTCCCGCTGTGGCCGGGTATCGCGCCAGGTCAGCTTCGAGCAAGCGTGTGAGGTCACTCGTGGCGGATTGCGCCACCGCGCCATGCGGCAGGGCGAACAGCATCATCAAAGCCGGAAGTACCCGTCGCATGCACGGTTCCTTTTGGGGGGGATAACGTTGACTGGAGCCGCGAGCGCTCGAACAGGATGCGCGCGGCATCGGCGAAAGAGCCAACCGGCCCGCTACACAATCTTACAGGTGCAACAGGTTCGGATTCTGCCGTCCTGCGGCCGCGTCGTCGAGATTGGCGATCGTGGTCTCGGCGATCGTCGTCATCGCCTCCTGCGTAAAGAACGCCTGATGACTGGTGAGCAGCACATTCGGAAAGGAGATGAGGCGCGCGAGCACATCGTCGTGCATCACCACATCCGACAAGTCCCGAAAGAACTTGCCGTCCTCTTCTTCATACACATCAAGACCCACGGCACCCACGTGCCCGGATTCGATCCCCGCCACCAGTGCGGCGGTATCGATCAACCCACCGCGACTCGTATTGATGATGGTGACGCCCGGCCGCGTCGTGGCGAGCGTCGCGGCGTTGAGCAAATGATGGGTCTCCGGCATCAGCGGCACATGCAACGAGATGATGTCCGAATCGCGAAGCAGTTCGTCCAATGTGACATAGCGGACCCCGAGTGCGAGCAGGTCTGCACGGGGTTCCACATCGGTTGCCAGGATTGGACAGCCGAAGCCGAGCATGATACGCGAAAAGATCGCCCCGATTTTTCCGGTGCCCACGACACCAACGGTGCGGCCATGCAGGTCACGCCCGAGCAGCCCAGACAACCGGAAATTGAACTCGCGGGTGCGATTCCAGGCCCGATGGATACGCCGGTTGAGCGTTTGCAGCAGCCCCACCGCGAACTCCGCAACCGCATACGGCGAGTAGTAGCCCACCCGATAGCACGCGATGCCGTGTGCTGCCGCCGCTGCCAGATCGAGATTGTTGAATCCGGTGGATCGCTGCACAATGCAGCGCACACCACCAGCGGCGAAGCGTGCCATCACGTTGGCGGTCGCCCGATCGTTGACGAACAGACACACGGCGTCGTAGCCGTGCGCGAGCGCCGCCGTGTGGATATCCAGTTGCGCGGCGGTGAAGGTCAGATCGTGGCGGCCAGCACATGCCGCCGTGAGAAAATCGCGATCGTAGGAGTGAGTATCGTAAACAAGGACACGCATGGCACACCGGGTTGGGGTGAACGGCAACCACCCCGATCATCGGCATGCGATTGCTGATTGGAACTTCTCTCGCCACCGTCGCCGCGCAAGGCGGGGCAACCGTGCCCTAGAACAACCGCTGCGCACCCAGCCGCACATACGGCACGTTCCCCGGGGCCAAGTCCGCCACGCGGCGGCCATCTCGCACATACTCGAGTCTGCGCAGCACCGTCATGCCGGCGTCGCCGGTGAGCTGCCACTTGCCACCCCGTGGCGCCCAGCGGAGCTGCGGACCCACCGTGGCGTTGGCAAGCCACAGCGCGTCGCTCCCGGCGATCCGCTGCGTTTCAGACAGGCCGTATTGTGCCCCCACCAGCGAGGCGTTGAGCCCCACGTCGAGTCCCTTGCGCGGCATCCACCAGAGGTCGCCGCGAGCCGGCAGCAGCGCATCCACCAAAAGGCGCCGCGACGGGCGCGACAGCACGTGCACCACAGGAATGGGGAGCAGCCGCCCGAAGCTTGAGGCGTAGGACAGCCCGGCCCCAATCGTGGTGCGCGGCGACACGATCCGATCCACGAAGGCGGCCCCCTCAACGCGGAAGGCGTCACCATACAGCCCCGGTCGCAGCAGGCTCACCAGCGTGTGGCGGTCGCCGACGCTCCGCAGCAGCATGAGTTCGGCGGTGGCCACCTGCAAAGAGGTGAACGCGTCGCCAACCGCTCCCGGGCGATTCGTAAGCGGCGCGCGCGGCAGCGCCGCCCGCACAGCGCGCCATTGGCCACCAACCAGAACGATCGTATTGCCTTGCTGGCGCACAAGACGCTGCGAAAGCGTGATCTGCAATGCCTGCTGTGTGAACTCCTCGCGGGCCGTTGTACCCGCCGGCACCGTCACCGGTGTGCCGCCAAAACTTTCCATGCGGACCGTCACCCGTTCACGCTGGGCGGCGAGTGTGGTGGGCAGCACCGAAGCAGCAAGCAGCCCGGCGAGACAGGCAACGCCGAGCGGACCTGGCCGACGAAAGGCATGCGGAAACTGGAACATGGCGGAGGGGGCGCGAGGAGGGGCCGGATTGGTATCTTCGATATAATCCAGTCTCAATAACGCGGCAATTTCACGAGCACTCGCCATGCGCCACCGCCTCCGGTTCGTCGCCTTCCTCCTTTCGAGCGCCTCACTCTCCGCTCAGCCCGCCCCCATCGCGCGGGTGGACACCCTTGTGGCCACCGGTCAGGTGCCCGCCGCCGTGGCCCTGGTAGACCAGGCGCTCGCGGCCGCGCCGCGTGACTTCGAGGTGCTCTGGCGAGCGTCGCGCGTGCGGCTTCTGCAAGGCGACGCGCTGGCGGAGAAGAGCAAGGCGCAGGACAAGCTCTATCGCGAAGCGCTCGCGCTGGCCGAGCGAGCCATCAAGGCCAACCCGGGCGCGCCGGATGGATACCTCCGGCGAGCCGCCGCGAACGGCAAGGTCGCGCTCTTTGCCGGGGTGCTCGATGCCGCCGACTACGTCATCCAGACCCGCGAGGATACCGAGAAGGTCATCGCCATGCGTGGCGTTCCGGCGCTGAGTGAGGCCAGCGCGCACTACATTCTCGGGCGTGCACATCTCAAGCTCACCGAAACGCCGCGTCCACTTCGCATGCCGCTCGGGCTCGGCTTCGGCAACGCCGCCGACGCGCTCACGCACCTCCGTCGGGCAACCGAATTGCGCCCCGGCTTCGTGATGTTCCAGCTGGAGTACGCGCGTGCGCTGCTCGCCAATGCGCGCCCTGCCGATGCCCGCGCTCTCTTGCAGCAGCTCCCTGCGCTCGCCAATCAGGAACCAGGTGACGAACAGCGGAAGCTTGAGGGGGCTGAGCTGCTCCGCACCATCCGCTGAGTCATGTCCACGAGGACGGCACCGGTCTGGCAGGCAATCACGGCCGTGTCGCGCGATCAACTCACTCGTACCCTATCCAAGGGCTGTACAACCAGGCGTACGCAAGGCCCGTCCGCAGTCACGACTGGGACGGGTTCCTCGCTGCGGCTGCCAATCCCTCAGCACTGCCGCCGCCGTGCCACCAGTCCGAGCCCGACCAGGCCGGCCGCCGTAAGCAAGTAAAGGGAGTTCTCAAGCCTTTTGGGGATGCCGACGCCGGAACGAATCTCCACATCGTTCGCGCAGCAGGCGTTCACGACAACGGTGTAGTCGCCTAACCCAAGAAAAAGAACGTTGATCAGGTTATTGCCAAATCCAAATCCGGCAGGACCGCATTGCGCCGGATATTTTGCGATGAAGCACCCGTCGTCATTCCCGCTGATGCTTTGGCCGCCGATGTAGCCACCCGCAAAGGGAAGCCCAGCACAGAGCTACATCTGCGGGTCGAACGGCGTGGTCCCGGTGGGGCCCGTGATGGACGTGTTGCGGTGGAGTAATCCCGGAATGTCTACGGCGCAAATCGTTCCCCGACAATCAGTTACGAAATGCACGCGATTCTCACATGCCACTCGGCGCATTCGCACACCCGGCTCGGCAATTGTCAGATGGCGAGCCGGGCAGCTAAGCTTGCCCATGATCTCGCTGCGGACATTGGGCGGAGTGGCCGTCACGCTGCTCGATGGACGGACACCGGCGCCAGGTGCGCTGCAACCGCGCCGTCTTGCGATGCTGGCGTTCGTGGCGCGATCGGGGGCGCTCGGCATCTCCCGCGACCGGATCGTCTCCACCTTCTGGCCGGATAGCCCCGAAGAAGCAGGCCGCCGGGCCGTGACGCAGGCGCTGTCCGCACTCCGCAGTGGATTGGATGCCCCGGAGCTCCTGCTCGGCACCCAGGAGCTGCGCCTCAACGCCGAGGTCGTGACCTGCGACCTGTGGGAGTTCGAACGCGCCATCGCCGAACGCCGGTACGAACAGGCCGCGGCGCTGTATACGGGCCCGTTTCTGGACGGCTTCCGCCTGCCCAACGCCCCGGATTTTGAGCGGTGGCTGGACGAGACGCGTCGGACCCTTGCCGATCGTCACGATGTCGCGCTTGAGCGGCTGGCTCGGGCGGCCGACGGACGAGGCGAAACGCTCGCGGCGGCCGGCTGGTGGCGGCGCCGACTGGCGAGCGATCCGTTGAGTGCGCGGATTACGGCCGAGGTGGTGCGTGCGCTAGTGGCGTCTGGGGATGCTGCCGGGGCACAGGGGCAGGCGCGGGTCTATGCCTCGCTGGTGCGGCAGGAATTGGGCGTTGAGCCCGACCCGTTGGTGGAGTCGGCGCTGCAGCAGGCGCAGCGCGAAGCGCCGCCGCGTACAGAACGTCCGTCCTCGCCAGCGACGGTGCTGACCGCGGCCACTGCCCCGCCGCCGCCTGCCGTGGCGGAGCGGCGACCCGACGCGGCATCCTCGCCGCTCCCGACCACTGCGCCGGAGGCGGCGCCCACCCCTCAAGGGCGGTGGCTCCGATTTGGTGTGGCGGCCGCGCTATCGGCCGCGGCGTTGCTGCTGGTGTGGCGCGCCGCCGTCTCCAATGCCGATCGCCTCGAACATGCGCACGTCGTAGACCCGAGTCGGGTGACATCGGATGATGGGCTGGAGCTCGATCCGGCGATCAGCCCGAGCGGGCAGCAGATCGCCTACGCCGCCGGACAACCGGGGCGCATGCGGCTGTTGCTGCGCCAGCGTGACGGCGGGCGTGCGGTGGAGCTGGTCCCCGGACAGTCTGGTGATCAGCGTCGCCCGCGGTGGTCTCCCGACGGCGCGCGACTGTTGTATCAGGCCAATCGTGCGATCTGGATGGTGCCGGCATTGGGTGGTGCGCCACGCGTGGTCGTCGAGGCGCCTGCCGACAGCGCAAAATCAGCCGCGTTTCCCACCTGGTCACCCGACGGGACATCACTGGCGTATGTAGTCGGTGACTCGCTGGTGGTGAGTGCCCTCGATGGAACGGCGCGGCGCGTTGTCATGGCCGAACCAGGGCTGCACTCTCCTGCATGGTCGCCGAACGATCGCTGGATCGCCGTGGTTGCCGGCAACCGCGATTTTCTGTACGGCGTGGTGGGCAACCTCGCTCCCAGTGCGCTGTTGCTGGTCCCTGCGCGCTGCGACATCCAACGTTCGCCTTGTCCGTCCACTACGGTTGGCGAACCCACCGCACTGCACCTAAGCCCGGAGTGGCGAGACAGTCGGCAGCTATTGTACGTATCGCAGCAGGGTGGCAGCCGAGATCTGTTTGGGGTTGAGATTGATGAGCGGGGCCATACGGCCGGTGCTCCCGTTCGACTCACGTCAGGCACGAGTGCAGCAAGCGTGAGTGTCGCCACTGATGGTGTGACGCTCGCGTATAGTGTGCTGCAGCTGCAGTCCAATGTTTGGAGTACTCCCGTGGCGACACCGGGTGCGCCAGTGCGCGTCACCAACGGCGCGCAGATTGTGGAAGGACTGGACGTTACGCCGGATGGGCGTTGGCTGGCGTTCGATGCTGATCGCAGTGGACAGCAGGATATCTTCGTGCTCCCACTCGCAAACGGTCGACCGGGCGCGACTGAAGCCGCACGCGTGGTTGATGCGCCGCGCAATGACTTTCATCCAACGTGGTCGGCCGACGGCCAGTGGCTCAGTTACTACACTTTTGTCGATGGCCAGCGCCGTGCGTCCGTGGTACCGGCGCAGGGCGGCGTGTCGCAGCTGCTGCTCACGGGCCCCAGCAAGGGCGAGGAATACTCGCCGGTGTGGAGTGCGGACGGGCGCGCGGTCGTCTACTGGCGCTGGCTCAACGGTCGCTACGAGCTCTTCGAAGTGCCCCGCACGGGCGAGCGCACCTTTGGCAGCGAACGGCAACTCACTACACGCGGTGGCTTCGGCCCGTCGTTCACGAATGACGGTCGTATGGCGTATTTCGTGAGTACGGGCGAAGTGTGGCTGATGCCCGCAGAACGCGATGAATCACGAGCGCGAAAGGTGTATCCCGTGGCCACCGCCGCGGCGCCAACGCTGTCCGTGTCGAGCGGTCGCGTTACGCCCGATGGCACTCGACTCATTGTGAAAGCCAACGATGGGCAGGGCGATGGTTATTGGGCGGTGCCGATTGATGGCGGCCGCCCACGCCTCATCGTGCGCGTGGACGATCCGGAGCGTCCATCGCCGCGCCTCGAATTCGCCAGCGACGGACGTCACGTTTTTTACACGCGGCTCGAACGATCCGCCGATGTGTGGTCGGCGCGGATCGCGAGACGATAGGGCGACGCAGGGCCTACCCCACGAATGAGGGGAAGGAACAGGAGCGACGTCCGCGTTGCCGAGTCACTCAGCGCCTGAGGACAGAGTCGCGAGCAGCTCGTCGAGTTGGTCGAACGTCTCCGGCATCGCGCCCGACGATCCGACATCCACCGACTCTTCCGTAGGATAGAGGTCGTACACCACGACCAGCGTTTGGCCGTGCTGTTCTTCGAACGTCACGGTGGTGACGGTCACGCCGTGGTCGCCCTCCTCATTCGTCCACACGAGGCGTGAGTGCGGAGTCACCTCGGCGTACGTGCCAAAGAACGCCATCGTGGACTCTCCGTGCTGAAACACGAGACGGTACTGCCCGCCCACACGCACGTCCATGTCGCAGGACAACAGCGTCAACCCGTACGACTTGGGCACCCACCACCGCCATTGCCTCGTTCCTCCCGGGTAAGTTCCGCGACCACGTGATCAAACTCGTCGAAGCGTGCGCTCCAGAGCCGGCGGTACTGTGCAATCCATGCCGCCTCGTCATGCAGTCCGCGCACGCCGAGCCGGCAGGTCCGCACACGCCCCACCTTCTCGGTGGTGACGAGTCCCGCGTGTTCCAATACGCCAACATGTTTCTTCATGCCCGTGAGGGTCATCTGAAACCGTTCGGCGAGCGCCGAGATCGACGCATCACCACGCCCAAGCTCCTCCAGCACACCGCGTCGGGTGGCGTCCGAGAGCGCCCCGAACGTGTCGTCGAGGCCGCTTTTCGAAAACTGAACCATGCGGTTCAGTATATGTCGTGAGGCGACCGCGTGCAATAGGAGCCCCCTACCGCGTCATTCGGTCGTTACGCCCCGGGGGGATCCCACTGAAAGTTCGACGCGTGGAGATGAACGATGAGCCAGGTGTCGCTCACGCGACGGACGACAAATGTGCGCCTCGCGAACGAGATCCGTTCGGTGATCGGCATGGGCGGCACAGGGCGCAAATGCGCCGTCACAATGGCCATGTCGCCAAACATTTGTGCGTTCACGGCAGCCGGCGTGATGGTGATTGGCCCGGTCCGGCCTTTGAACAGCGCCGCAAAACTCGCCCGAATCTGCGGCTTCCCGGTGAGCCGATACGGCGCATCGCCACCGGGCATAAAGGCCGTTGCCCCCTCGGCAAACGTACTCGCGATGAGGTCGAGGTTGGCCGTCTCGTTCGCCTGAATGAACGTACGAACCGTTGCCAGCGCCCGTTCTTCGTCGGCCGTCGTTTGCGCGTGGACGGCCGGTGCCGTGAGGAAGAAACTGAGCAGCAGGGTGAGAAGTCTTCGCATCGGAGTACCCGCTCGTGTCATTGCATGTTGAGCGGAAACGTTCCCCGCACCACCCACGGGGCATCGTCCACTTGCTCGATGAGGTGAACTTCCGGGAATGTAACGCTCAGCCCATCTCGCAAGGTGGCGGCACTCTTGAGCGTGTTCCCAGGTGCCTTGGGATTTCTCGGATGTGCTAGCGTCAGATGCGGCGCGTGTGATCGAGCATGCCGAGTTCCAAGGAGGATTTCCCGGAGTGATTGGAATGCCACCGTGCCACTGAAACAGGGCAACATGATGCCATGCTCGCCAAATCGCTCCGGCGGCCCGAACTGAAGTGTGACCGGTCCGGGCCGCACGTGGTCAACCAGCGCTGCCAACTCCGCAAGACTGAGCCCGGTGAGCTCGTCCTCTCGACACAAGGTCACGTGAGCGGGAATGAGGCGATGCTGTACCGGATCCACAGTACGCCGCACGGCCTCGATGTCGGCCCCGATATTCGGCGGCACAAAGAGGCTGAGCTGCGAGCGAGTCGGCACGTGGGAGCGGGTGGGGTGGTTGATCGGTATAACTACAGGAGGCAGGTAAGCGAAAGGCAACCGGTGGACCGGATCGTGAACGTCCCCGTCAATATTCCTGTCGTCGCATCGCCAACGGTCACCGTGTACGTCTGGCCAACCATGCCAGCCGGAACAACAAAGAACACAATTGGCGCCTGCCCGTCAAAGGTCACGTTACGTACGCTGCCATCCGGGAGCACGAAAGTCGCTGGCGTTCCTGCGGGCAAAAGCGCGTCGGTGCCATCGGGCCGTGTGCAACCGGTGGTAAGTCTCACGCCGTTGACGAGCGTGCTAGGGCCCAGGAGTGCCGCCTGCGAAGTCAGTGACGCGGTCGGTGCCATGAGTACCGGTCGCGTGAGCGCCAGATGCGTCGTTGCCACTCCGGTACCCGCCTCCACGGAGCGCACTTCCAGCGTCAGCGGCTTGCCAGGCGTTGCCCCCACCGTCACGCGGTCACTCGCCAGTCCGGCGGCGTTCGTAATCGATGAACCGGCGAACAGCTGACTCACGCCATCCGTCACGCGGAAGTTCACCAGTACACCGGCGGCCGCAACCGTGCGGCCACGACGGTCGATAGTGGTCAGGCTCGCGGTAACCGGTGCGTCGGTCCCGCACACCATACCCGCGCCAGTTTCGTTGACCAGAGCAAGTCGGACACCCCCGTCGATGGCCGAGTAGGGCGCCATGGTGTCGGCGGCGCCTGAACAGGCAACCGCGAACGCCGGAAGGGAGCAGGCAAGGGCGATGGTACGAAGCGTTCGGAAGGGCTGGGATGCGATGGTACGAGGTGTCGACATCGGCGAGGTCCTGAGTGTGGGATGGAAGGTTGGGCTGCATCCCTCAATCGGAATCGGCGCCTGGAAGCCGACAGCAGTGCGATGCGCCACATGAAGGAGGCGTCACCTCTCGCGCCAGACACAACCTGCCCGACATTGCAACGGCCTCCGCTTGATCACGAAGATTTCGCCGATCGCCCTCGACAGAGCGCATGCATGGGCCACAGGTTGACGGCCTATGCTCTTGTCGATCAGGCGTCCTTTTGATTTCACCTGCACCATGCTGAGCGCGATCGTCTTCGCGCACGCGTGGACATCCGTTCTAACAGCACAATCGGCACGTACGCAGTCGGTCGCACCGCTCGACCCGGGTCGTATGGTCCGGGAGATCACGCTCGCGTACGAGCAGGGGACAGAACTGGCGGTTGCGCGGCAGTGGCGCGAACGGCTTCGCGGCAACGACGCCGCACGCGCACTGCTTGATGGTTCACTCCACCGGCTGGCGTTTCAATTTGCCGACGCCGAGCGCGCGTATCGTCGGGCGGCACAAGATTCCGCGGGCCCAGTGGGCGCCTACGCCAACGCTGGTATCGTGACAATTGCCGCCAATCGCGGCGACTTCGTTGGTGCGCTGCGAAATATCACGGCATTGACCACGCAGATGGCCCGGGCGGGCGATCGCGCCGGATTGAGCGAAGTGCTGATTGCCCAGGCGCAACTCGCTCTCCGCGTGGTGGGTATCGACTCGGCGCTGACGGTCCTGCGCACGGCAGAGCGGACCTTGCCCGACAATGCGCCAACACTGCGAGTCCGTCACCAATGCGCTTCGCTGCAGGTGGCCGTTCGCCGTGGCGCGCGGATTGCCGACAGTACGTGGCGCCGCCTTGGCGCTGATGCGGCGCCGTTGGGCCCTCGCCTGCGGGCGGAATGTCTGTTCATCCGGGCCCAGAGTCTCGAGGCCGCCGGCAATGCCATCGGTGCATTGGCGGTCATGGACACGGTGGCCGAGTGGCAAATCGCCGCCCGGTTATGGAGCGGGCTATCTGTGACCCGTCAGTGGCAGGGGTCTGCGCTGGTGGATCTCTGGCTCTACAAGAAGGCACGTGAACGCCTCGCGGAAGCGCTCATGTACGCCAAACGGAGCGGGAACACCAACGCCGAAGCGTGGGCCATGCACGAATTGGGGCGATTTGCGCAACGGCTTGGCGCGTCGGGTGATGCCGCACGCGACCTCGCCATTGCCCGCCGCCTCTTTCAGGCGTCGGGTGACGCCACGGCACTCGCACTCGCCACCCAGGCCTCTGCCGATGGTGCACTATGGCGCGGGGACCTGACCGTTGCCGACTCGCTCTATCGGGAGGCAGCACCGCTGTCGGCCGTACTCGCCCCGCTGTCGCGTGTTGGTGTCCTCATTGCCCGGGCAGAGATCGCGCGACGCCAACGTGACCTGCTCCGGAGTAGCGCCTTGCTCGATTCCGCCGAGGTGCTCGGGAAGGCGAGTAACATGCGCTTTCGGCTGACGGACATTACGTATCACCGCGGTGTGGACGACCTCGTCCGCGGCGACGCGGCGCGTGCGGTTGTGCGGTTGGATTCGCTGCTGAAACGGCAGAACCTGGTGGGCCCGGCGCGTTTCGAAGTACACAGTCGGCTGGCCGAGGCGTTTGCGTTGCAGGGCCGACTGGACGACGGGTGGAAGGCGTTCGGCAACGCCAAGCGCGTGCTCGATCTCTGGGGGGCCGGCCGTCTCCAGCGATCGGACAAGTTGGCATTGCTGCAGGACCGCGTCTTCGACTGGGACCGGGACTTGGGGTTCGCCACCATGCTTGCCCGCTTTGCAACGGCGGGGCGAAATGCCGAGGCGCTCGCCATGGCCGAATGGCGTCGCCTGCGCAACAGAGAGCAGTCCGCCCTGCAGCGCGGCGCTCTGGCTGTAGACACCAAGCGTCTCGTTGGGGTCACGGTGAGTTCAGTTGATACGTTGGCACTTGATCCCCAACGGTTCATTGCCCTCGCGCGCGCGCGCCTGTCACCGCGTGAGGCGGTACTCAGCTTCGTCGTTGGCGCCGGCAACGAACCCACGACGGCGTTTCTGCTGACACGCGATACGCTGCAGAGCATTGCTCTCTCACCCATCGATTCGCTGGTATCGGCGATCGAACGATTCAACGCGTTCCTGCAGGCCGGGCGTGTAGTTGCGCCGTTGGCGACAGAGCTCTCGCGCGCATTGATTGCCCCCGTACTGACCCATCTCCCGACAGGCGTCACGCGATTGATCGTCGTACCCGACGGCGAGTTGCATCGCTTGCCGTTCGCCGCGCTGAGGCATCCGTCCGGTGAACCATTGCCGTTTCACCTCGAGGTGGCCATCGCGCCGTCGGTGGAGGATGCCATAGGGAGTGCAACACGCGTCGCCCGATCGGGACCGAATGCACGTGCGCCGCGCGTGTTGCTGGTGGGCGCGCCGCGCGATATGCCGTTGGTGAGCGGTACCGATCGCCGTTGGCCGGCATTGCCGGGAGCTCGGGCCGAGTTGCAGGCCATCAGCACCCAGTTGGATTACACGTCGCGCCTCGATGGGCGGGCGGCCACACAGGAAGCGCTGGCCCCGCGGCTGGCCCAGGGAGGCGCGTTGCTGCACGTGGCAACGCATGCGGTGGCCGACCCCACGTCTTTTGGTCGCACCGGGTTGATCGTGCAGCCGTCAGCCGATGACGGAGGCTTGCTGAGCACCACCACGCTCTCGACGCTCCCCATGCCATTCGATCTCGTGGTGCTGTCCGCGTGTTCCAGTGGAGAAGGGCTGATGCTGGCTGGTCAAGCGCTGCACGGCCTGGTCAGCACAGTGCTCGATGCGGGGGCACGCGGTGTGATTGCCACCCGCTGGCGGCTGGATGACACCGCCATCGTGCCGCACATGCAGCGACTCTATACGCTGTTGCTCGAAGATGGCGATGTGGTGACCGCGTTGCACCGTACCCGCGTGGAGGCCATGCGGGCGGGGGTGTCACCGGCAATATGGGCGAACCTCGACTACTTCGGCGATCCGACGCTGCAGGTGGTGCTGCAGGCGCGCACGACGTCGGCGTGGTCGCGGTTTACGGGGAATGTGTGGGGGTGGCTCCGGTCGATCGGCGGGGCCGACTAGCGGACGCGCACGTGGCCCCCTACCGCTCCCACGCCACCTGCGGCGACGGATAGTAGTTGATCCCCAACAGTCGCCAGCGCGGCGCGTGTGCCGCAATGCGCGTGCGGAACCCCTCCCAGCTGCGCTGCGCCGTCGCACTCCACCCCACCTCGGCCAACGCGGGCAAACGCGGCATGAGCAGGTATTGCGCGGCGTTGAGGTTCTTGATCGTCTCGCTCCACAGCGGCGCTTCCACCCCCAAAATGGACGACTCGGTCAGCCCGGGTGAGTACGTGGCCGGGTCCCAGTCGTACGCGGTCTGCAGCTCGATATAGCCCGCCCAGCGTAGTCCCACTTCGGTGGTCGGAGTGTACTTCATGTCGAGATACGTGCGCGGGCCCGGTGACATGATGAGCTGGTTCCCCTGCTTCACCGCCAACAGCGCCGTATCGCTGCGCCAGAGCTGAGCGATGCTTCCCGGACGCAACGTGGCTTTTCCTACTTCTTCCCAGCCCACCATCGTCTTGCCGTACTTGGCCACGATGGCCTGCGCACGCTCCACAAATCGCGCGTACTGTTTGTGGCTGAGCACTTCCACTTCGTCGCCACCAATGTGCACGTACGCACCCGGTGTCATGGCCGCGATTTCGCGCACCACGTCGTTCACGAACCGCCACGTGATGGCCTTGTCTGGGCACAACGCGCTCCACCCGACGCGAATGCCCGTGTACACTCCCGCCGGTTGCGTGCCCTCGCCAAAAATGCTCGGCGTGGGGCGACTGCACCCAAGGCGCGGATACGCCGCAATGGCGGCGTTGGTGTGCCCGGGCATATCGATCTCCGGCACCACCACGATGTGGCGAGCCGCGGCGTAGCGCACGATGTCAGTGTAATCGGCCTTGGTATAAAAGCCGCCCGACGCTCCCCCCACCTCGGTGCTGCCGCCCACCTGCGTGAGCTTGGGCCAACTCGCAATGACAATACGCCACCCCTGATCGTCAGCCAGGTGCAGGTGCAACCGATTCAACTTGTACAGCGCCATCAGGTCGATATGCTGCATGACCTCGTCTACCGTGAAGAAGTGGCGCGCCACATCGAGCATGGAGCCACGCCACGCAAAGCGCGGCACGTCGGTAATACGGCCGCTCGGCACCGAGACCGTTGGCGCGAGCCGCAGCGCACTGTGCTCCGCCTCGATCCCCCACGGCAGCAGCTGACGCAGTGTGGCCACGCCCCAGAACAGACCGGCGGAAGTACGCGCCACCAGGCGTATCGTGTCGGCGGTTATGTCGAGCGTGTAGCCCTCGTTGCGCGTGCCGGGCGCCGTCGCCACGTTGGCCAGCGCGCTCGTATCGACGCGCAACAGCAGCACGTTTCCGGGCGCCGCCATGGCGCGACCAGCGCGGCGCACGGGCAGCCGCAACGCCGTTGACTTGCGCAGCATGCGCGCCAGGAACTCTCCCGTCTGCATCACGTCGGCCGGGCCATCGGCCACGATGGCGGTGGACGCCGAGAAAACAAACGGCGCCCCCGTGACGGCCACCACGCTGGTGGGGACGGGTACCACGCGGTGCGCATCGAGCGTGGTGAGCGGCGCCGACACCACCGGCGCGGCGACAGGAGCAGACTGCGCGAGCAGCGGGGTCACCGGGGCGACGCCGAGCAGCGCGAGGGCTGACCAGACGCGGCGGCCAACCCGCAAGGCAATTCGAGGTGTAGGCATGGCGGAAATTTACGTCGCGGGCTGTATCTTGCCGTTATTGTCGCCCCGCCCTCTCGCTGACGTTCCCACCTGCCCCCCTCCGATGACGCTTGTCCGCGCTCGGTACATCGTGCGCCGCTGGATTGGCGCCGTGCTCCTGTTGTTGCCCACAACGCTGCCCGCCCAAACCACCGCCACCGCCGCGGAGGCGCTGCCGCGCAGCGGCCCCGTGCCGCGCGACACGGTGCGCGAACGTGCCATGCGTCAGCAGCTGCGGGTGGCCGACGGATTTTCGGCGACGATCTTCGCCGCCCCGCCGGTGGCCATGTATCCGGTGTGTCTCACCGCGACCACGGAGGGGGCCGTGTTCGTCTGCGTCGATCCGAACCTCTCGCTCACGGCCACCAAGGGGCGCGGACGCATTGTGCGCCTCGTGGACGACAACAGCGACGGCGTGGCCGATCGGTATACCATCTTTGCCACCATGGACAGCCCACGCGGCGTGGCCTACGACGGCAAGACGCTGTACGTCATGCACCCGCCCAATCTCACCGCCTATCGGGACACCACCGGTGATGGCATCGCCGACGTGTCAGAGGTGCTGGTGAACGGGTTGGGCTTCGACCTCGACTTCCGTGGCGCCGATCACACCACCAACGGCATCACGCTGGGCATTGATGGGTGGTTGTACATCGCCGTCGGCGACTATGGCTATCGGCGCGCCGTGGGCAAAGATGGCACCGCCATTACGCACCGCGGTGGTGGTGTGGTGCGTGTCCGTACCGATGGCACCGGGCTTGAGATGTACGCGCAAGGCACGCGTAACATCTACGATTTGGCGGTCGATCCATTTCTCAACGTGTTCACGCGCGACAACACGAACGATGGCGACGGTTGGGACATTCGCCTGCATCATCTCCCCGCCGGTGCCAACGTGGGGTATCCCGCGCTGTACAAGAACTTTGCCAGTGAACATCTCCCGTCACTCGCCGACTACGGGGCAGGTTCGGGCACCGGTGGGCTGTGGGTGCACGACCCCGGCTTCCCCAATGGTTTTGGGAACACGTTGTACACTGCCGACTGGCTCCTCAACGAAGTATTCCGCCACCCGCTCACTACGCGGGGCGGGAGCTACGCCGTGCAGCAGGAAAAGTTCGTCACCGTCCCCCACCCCGCCGATATGGCGATGGACGGCCAGTCGAACATGTTCATCGCCAGTTTGGCTGGTGGCAGCTACACCTATGAAGGCGATTCGGTGGGTTACGTGGTGCGCGTCAGCCCAAACCGTACCAGCGCGCCGCCCGCGCCCAACATCAATCGCGCGAGCGACATCGCCCTGCGTACGCTGCTCGTTCATGCGAATAGCGAATATCGTACCCGGGCACAGCGAGAGATCCTTCGGCGCGGTGAACGTGCCGGCGTCGTCGTTGGTCTGACTGCCCTTGCCCGCCACGCTCGCAACCCGGCGTACGCGCGTGTCGCCGCGATGTTCACCCTCAAACAGCTGATTGGCCCCCGCTCTCACGGCGTGCTGCGCACCGCCGCCACCGCGAGCGAACCGCTGGTCCGCGCCATGGGCCTGCGCGCGCTCACTGATGATCTGCGCCAGACCACCGGCGTTGAGCCGTCGCTATTTGTGCAGGCTCTCGCCGACATCGATCCGCGCGTGCAAATGACGGCGATCACGTCGCTGGTCCGTCTGCGGGCGCGTCCCGAGGCCAACGCCATCGTGCCGTTGACCGCCAGCGCCGATGTGGCGGTCGCCCACACCGCCATCAACGGTCTCGTAGCCCTTGGCGCCGCAGACGCGGCCCTTGCCGCACTGAGCAGCAGCGCCCCCGGCGTGCGCGCCGGCGCCCTGCGCGCGCTGCAAGCCATGCATGTTCCGGCCGTGACATCGTCGCTCATCACGATGGCGGGCACCAACGCACCGCTCGATGTCATGGCGACCCTCGCCCGTTTGTATCACCGCGAAGCCGAATGGACCGGCACGTGGTGGGGAACACGCCCGTCGTTTATCGGCCCGTACTTTGCGCCAACCCCATGGGCGGAGAGTGCCCGCATTGCCCCGGTGTTGCGGGCTGCGGTTCGCTCGGCCAGCGCAGCGGCGGCACCCGCGCTCATCACCACCCTGGTTCGCAACCGTGTCCTGCCGCAGGGGGCCGACGCCCTCGTGCGCGCCGCACTTGCTTCTACGGTCATGCGCGGGGAGATCATCGACACATTGATCGGCCACAGCACGGTGCCCGCGTCATGGACGCCGATGCTCACGCAGGTCAGCGCACTCAGCACCGCGCACCGCGCCGGCGTGGCCCAACTGCTCGCTGGTGAAAGTGCCCTACCTGAGGGGACGCTTGCTCTGGCGCGCGGGTACGTCGCCGATGCCACCATCGACGACGAGACACGCGCGGCACTTATGGGCAAGGTGGCGGGTTTGCCAGGGCGTAGCGGGCTGGATGCCGCGACCTCACTCCTTTCGTTGATGACGCCAGCCATCACGCCGGCGGGAACCACCGCTGGTCCGCTTGAAGCGGCGTGGCGACGATACGTGGGCGAT
Organism: Gemmatimonas phototrophica; assembly: GCF_000695095.2. Taxonomy (NCBI): domain Bacteria; kingdom Pseudomonadati; phylum Gemmatimonadota; class Gemmatimonadia; order Gemmatimonadales; family Gemmatimonadaceae; genus Gemmatimonas; species Gemmatimonas phototrophica. Next base: position 4,290,858 of record NZ_CP011454.1, read on the forward strand.
CGCCGGCGTCTCACGGAGCTTGATTATTTCATCGATCTCTCGCGTTCCGCCGTCGCCGAGCAACGCGTGCTGGGCTTTGCCGTTTTGCTGCAGTCGGTTCGCGGTGCGCGCACGGCGGCGGCCATCACCGACAGGGTGCAGCCCGTGCTCGCCGCTGCGTGGCAGAGCTACGCGGCCTCGGCCGACCTCGCGCGTGCCGCTCGCGTCATGCGTGTGGAGAATGCCTACGCCGCTCAATTGGCCTCTCTGCCTCAGGCGCCGCCAATGCGGGCGCCAGCCACCGAATGGGAACCGCTGTTCAACGGCAAGAACCTGAACAACTGGGAGATCAAGTTCACGGGGCAGAAGCTCGGGGTGAACTTTCGCAATACGTTCCGGGTGGATTCTGGCATGCTGCGCGTGCGCTACGACAACTGGACCGACTTTACCGGACAGTTCGGCCATCTGTTCACCAAGAAGCCGTATTCGTACTACATCGTTGCCGTCGAGTATCGCTTTGTGGGCAATCAGGTAGCGGGTGCGGGCAGCGGGAACAGCTGGGCCATTCGCAACAACGGCATCATGGTGCATTCGCAGTCGGCGGCCAGCATGGGGCTGAATCAGGATTTCCCCATCTCCCTCGAGGTCCAAATGCTGGGCGGCTTGGGAGGCGGCACCCGGACCACCGGGAATTTGTGCACGCCAGGTACGCACGTGGTGATGAACGACAAGTTGGTCACCGCCCACTGCACCAACGCCGCATCAATCACCTACGACGGAGATCAATGGGTGCGCGTGGAAGCGATGGTGCTGGGTGATTCCGTCATCAAGCACATTGTGAACGGCGATACGGTCCTCACCTACTACAAGCCCCAAATGGGTGGTGGCGCGGCGAACAACACCAATCCCGGTGTCCCCGTCGCCGGCAAGCTGTTGAGCGAGGGATTCATTGCCCTGCAGGCAGAAACGGCACCCATCGACTTTCGCAAAGTGGAGCTGCTGAATCTCAAGGGATGCATGGTAAAGACTGATCCCAATTATCGTGCACACTTCGTGAAGTCCGACCCCATGGCGTGCAGGAAAAAACCGTGATGTTCACGCTTCCCCTGTTCGCATTCTCGCTCGCCGTGGCGTTCGTGACTCCGCCAGCGGTGCTGGCGCCGCCACCGCAGCCTCCCGACGGCGCCAAAATCTACGCGGCCACCTGCCAAGCCTGTCACCAGGCCAACGGCCTCGGACTCGGCACCCAGTTCCCGCCGCTCGTGGGCTCGGAGTGGGTCACGGGCCGCGAAGACCGACTCATCCTCATCATTCTCCACGGCATCACCGGCGAGATTGAAGTGGAGGGGGAATCGTTCAACGGCCTCATGCCCACCTGGGGCCCCACCTTTGGCGACGCCGATGTGGCGGCGGTTGCGACGTATGTTCGCGGAGCCTGGGGCAACAAGGCGGCTCCTGTTTCGGTCGCAACTGTGGCGCGCGTACGGGCGGCGTTTGCCACGCGCACTACACCGTGGACCGCCGGCGAACTGCAGCGGGCGCTGGCGAAGTAGCCGGCAGCCCTCAAGCGGGTGTGAACTACGGCCGGCGCAGCCAGCCCCAGTTCACCAGCGCCTCTTCGATAGCCGTGCGCATGATAGCCTGGCCCGGACGGTCATAGAAACCAAAAAAGTGCGTCGCGTTGGGGACCGGCACGAACCGCACGTCATTGCCGACGACACGCGACATCACACTGAACCGTTCGGCATCGGCAAAGTCGCAGTACTCATCCTTGGCCGCGTGAATCATGAGTGTACGCGGCTGACCGGCAGCAACAAGGTCAATTGGTGAAAAGAGGCGAACAGGAGCCCGCGCACTGACGCGTTTGTGGAAGTACCCGTCCTCCTTGGGGCCGGCGGGATCCACGCACACACCGCTCGTGATCACCGCCGCCGGATACCGACGCTCGGTCGGAGCAACACTGGTGTCGAGCACCTGAGCGGAATAGCCACGCGTGCCAAGCCACAGCGCGAGCCCCGCCCCGGAGGAGAAACCGGCGACACCAATGCGATGAGGATCAATGCGGAGGCGGGCCGTATTGCGCTGGACGTATTCGAACGCTGCCCGTGCGTCCTCGGCCTGCTCGATTGGGCCGGCGTCGAACCGGTTGCCGGTGCGAAACTCCACCCCCACGACCGTGATGCCGAGCCGCCGGAGTTCACGGACAATGCCGGGTGAGTAGCTCCAGTTTCCTGACGTGCCTGACCCGCCATGAAACCAGAGCAAGGCGGGACGATCACCGGTGGTGTCGCCGGCGGTCGGACGCAGGAGGTGCAATTCGAGCGGAACATCGTCGATGCGGCGATAGGTGTCGATCGCGTGCCCGGCGCGCGTGGCGCGATGATCGGCGATCAGTGAGTCGACGCGCCAGCGTGCGGCCGAGTCGGGGCGCAATGCCATCCATTGGGCGTAGACCGAGTCGACACCGCGTTCGTTGTTCTCGTCGAGATATGTGAGGAGCAATGCCGTGGTGATGCGCCGCTGTGCCGACTCGTTCTGGAACAGTGCGCGCGCCGCCTCAAACTCGGCGCGCAGCCATTGCGCGTCACCGGTGCGCAGGGCAGAGCGTCGCGCCAGCAGCGTGCGCGCGCGCTCGTGCACCAGCGCGCCCCGTAACTCGGCATGCTCCGGCAGCGACCACCAGCGTTCCTCCTCGAGCGGCAGGGTGCGGAGAAGTGTATCCAGCGTAACGTCGGGAGCCACATCCGCCGCCTCGCTCTCACGCCAGTGGAAGTAGGGCCACAAGACACGCCCCCAGGCGTGCCGGAGGCGGAGTCGCATCAGTTCTTCCTCGAACTGGCTCGCCGTGAGGCGCTCGCGATATCGCCCAAGCGCCTCGCGTTCACCCTCGAGCGCGGCGTCCCAGTTGCGGCGGAACTCCGCGGGGGGCGTTTGCCACGTGGCCGCAAACGCAGGTGTGGCGAGTGCGCTGTTCCGTTGCCGCCATTGGGAGAGAACCGAATCGGCGCCCGGCGCCTGCGCCGCAAGGCGAGCGCCGGGGCTGAGCATGGCACTCACGGTGAACAGCGCGGCGAGCGCCCGACCGGCACCACGCGAAAGAGAGGTCATGGTTCGTGCTACGCTCGACCCCTGCGCCGAGTTCCGGTCAGTTGAGGTCACGGGGCGGGGCCTTTTCGGGGTTGGAGCGGCGCGAACGATCAATGCTGCTTGATCCAGCACCGCCGCGTTAACTCGCTCCCGAGATCAGCGCCCGCGACGGCGCGGGTCCATCACCGGCACGTTGCCCAGAAATGAGCGCGTCCACACCACCAGCACCCCACAGTCCCCCAGATCGGTGAACTCGGCGGGGCGCTGCATGGCGCGCGGATACATCTCAATGGCGGCCACTTCGCTGGGCGGCACGATTTCATCGATGGAGATGCCGTTGGCCTCAAAACGGAAGCCATCGAGGTAGATAGGAGGAATACATTCGCCACCGCCACCACCGCGAACGTACACCACGTTGCCGTACCCCGCGCGCATGCCCAGCCGCACCCCCGGGATGCCCCACAGCACACTCGTGAGCTGCGTGCTGGTGCGCTCGCGAACGGTGGCGCCGTCGAGAATGGTGCCCAACCCGCGGCGCCACCGTCGTTCAATGGCTCGCACGTCGGGCGGCAACACGCGACCAGCGGTGACGCGCACGGTGTCCAGCATGACGCGCGACTTCTCGAGCGTCACCTGCACCGACAGCGGGATGCCCGGTGTAAGGACGACCGGCAGGCGGCGTGCGTCGAAGCCCACGGCGCGCACCTCCACCGTTTGCGTGCCCGCAACGGCATCGGCCAACCGAAAGGTACCGGTGCTGTCCGTGCGCACCACACTGCCGCTCCCCAACACGCGCGCAATCGCGTTGGCGAATGGCGATCCATCCGGTGTGCGCACCGTGCCGCGCACCATCCCCGCGCCACGCCGCAACGAGAATGCCATGCTGTCGGCGCGCCCCGCCGCCGCCACCTCGCCGCCGGTGCCCGCAATTGCTGCGTCGCGCACGTCGAGCACGAAATCCGCCACCACATAGGCCCGTGTGGGCACGGGCAGTTCCACCACCCCGGTACTGTCGCGGCCGCGAGAGGCGAGTGCCGTGACCGTCGTGCCCATGGGTACGTGACAGAGTACGAATGTGCCCGACGAGTCGGTGCGCGCGGCGCGGGCCACCTCTTCGCGCCCCATGCGCGCCTTGGCAAACACCCACTCCGGCCAACTGGCCCGCACCATCGCCCCCACCACCGGGCGTCGCCGCATGGCGTCGCGCACATCGCCCGTGACGACGGCCACACTGTCCTCCGGGGGAGAGCCGCACAGGCGCTTTGCCAGCGTGGCCGCACTCGGAATGGCGAGCGTGAGCGTGATGGTACCTGCCTCCACCACCTGCACCTGCGCCACCGGCGCCTCAATGCGCAGGGAATCGAGTCGCGGGTGCAGAAAGCTCACCAACCATGGGCCCGCTGACAGGGCCGGCACACTAAAGGCGCCGGTCGAGTCGGTGCGCGTGTCGATTCCGTCCGAAACCTTCCCTGGCTGAAAAAGCCGCACGGCGGCGTACGCCAGTGGCGCGCGGGCAACACTGTCGTACACCACGCCACGCACCGGCGCCGATACAGGAGGCCCTGCCGGTGTGAGCTGCGCCATGGCGGGGGCGCCACCGCCAAGCAGCATCAGCCCCGCTGCCAGCAACGCGCGAACCGTAGCGAAGTGCATGCTACTGGCGCCGCCGCGGGTCAATGGGAGCGACCTTCTTGAGCGCGTAACCGGTCCATACGAGCACCACACCACAGTCGCCGCCGCTGAAGAACTCGGGGGGCACTTTCATGGGGTTGTCGTACACCTCCATGGCCAGCACATCGCCGGGCGTCACGATCTCGTCAAGCGACAGCTCCACGAATCCATCGAGATTGGGATTCCGTGCCGTCGTGGCGGTTATGCCCCGCGAGATACTGTAGCCGTCGAGGAAGATGCGCGGAAAGCACTCGCGTCCGTTCTGACCGCGCATGATGATGGTGTTGCCGCTGCCCAAGCGGTTGCCAAGCCTCACGCCAGGGACGTTCCAGAGCGCCGTGGTCAGAGTGGTACTGGTGCGTTCGCGAATGGTGGCGCCGTCCATGATGACGCCCAGCCCCTGTTTCCACCGGGCTTCGATGCGCTCCACCTGCCACGGCACCACGCGCCCGGCGGTCACCCGTACCGTATCAATCCGTGTACCGCTGGACGCCAGCGCGATGGCGACGTTCGCGACCTCTCCCGCCCGCAGCACCACGGGGATGCGCTGCGGCTCGAAGCCTACCGATCGCACTTCGAGGGTCTGTGTGCCGGCCACGGCATCGGCGACGCGAAATCTCCCGGCACTGTCGCTGCGCGCCGGCGAACCACTCCCCAGCACGCGCGCCACGGCGTTGACCAGCGGTTGACCATTGGGCGTCGTGACCACGCCACGCACCGTCCCGGCCCCACGCCGTTCCCGTGTTGGCGCGCCGGTCGCAGTGCGATCCAGGACGAAGTCGGCCACCACGTATTCGGCCGTCGGCACCGAGAGTTCAATCACGCCCGTCGTGTCGGCCCCCAGATAAGCCAGCGCGGTGACGATGGAGTTCTGCGGAACATGACAGAGCACGAATTGACCGGTACTGTCGGCGCGAGCTTCGCGTACGGCATCCTCGCGACCCATCTTCTTGTTGGCAAACACCCACTCCGGCCAACTGGCCCGCACCATCGCCCCCGCCACCGGGCGCCGCTGGGTGGCGTCACGCACGTCGCCCGTGACGACCGCCAGACTGTCTTCCGGAGGAACACCGCACAGGCGCCGTGCCAGCGTGGCCGCGCCCGGAATGGCGAGCGTAAGCGTGATGGTGCCCGCCTCCACCACCTGCACCTGCGCCAGCGGCGCCTCAATGCGCAGCGCGTCGAGCCGTGGATGCAGAAAGCTGACCAACCACGTGCCCGCTGGCAGCACGGGCACACTAAAGCCACCCTGCGAATCCGTTCGCGCGTCGAAACCGTCGGCGGCCTGATTGGAGCGGAAGACTCGCACCGCCGCATCGGCGAGTGGCGCCCGAGCCACGCTATCAAACACCACCCCGCGCAAACGCGCCGCAGGCTGCGCGTGTACGCGGCCAGCCACGGTCGCCGCAAGCAGCGCTGCCCCCACGCCGAGCGTCATCTTCCTTCGCGCGACAGACGACTTGATCATTCCCTTTGCGGCGGTGAGGACCATGGGGCCGTAGGCAAGAGGAGACGGGTACGTTCTAATTTCGCTGTGAGCGTGCCAGTCTGCGAGGGCGCGTCATCTCGGCATGGCATATGGACGCCTGATGCCGAGCGGTGAACGCCCAATGGCGCCCCGCGCCCTTGTCTGGCTTGCGCTGAGGTGGCGCGTTGCACGACCTTCCCGTTGCAACCCACGAGGAGAGCTCCCAAGCCATGACCTTTATTCTGTACGGCATCCGCAACTGCGACACGATGAAGAAAGCCCGCGCTTGGCTCGATGCACGCGGCGTCGCGTATGCGTTTCACGACTACAAGGTCGCGGGCATTGATGCGGGGACGCTCCGCGCGTGGGCGACGTCCGTGGGGTGGGAGAAACTGCTCAACCGCGCGGGCACGACATTCCGCGGGCTGGATACTGCGGACAAAGCTGACCTGGATGAGGCCAAAGCGATTGCGCTGATGGTCGCCAACCCGAGTCTCATCAAGCGTCCGGTATTGACGGGCGTGGGTGGGGTACCGCTGGTGGGGTTCAGTGTAGCGGCCTATGAGGCGGCGCTCCCCTGATCATCGCTTACCCTGTCGCTGGCTTCTGTTGCGACGCGGCGCGTTGTGCCGCATAGCCACTACCTACGGCCGCTCCACCAACACCTTGATCAACCGATCCTTGAAGCTGTCGAGCTTTCCGAACGTGTCGGGATCGAAGCGATCCGTGTTGCTCAGAATGATCAAGGTCTTGTTGATGCCGGGCATGCGAATGAACGTGTGGTTGAAGCCGTACGATCGGCCACGCCGTTCCACCACGAGGGGTGAACTGGGAAGAAAATAGTAGTCGTACACCCAGCTCCCGTAGGCCACATAGCCGAGCTCGGGGTGCGACGTGTACATCTCGGCGATGCTCGCCTTCTTGAGCAATCGTTCGCTGTAGAGCGCCTGGTCAAAGAGCATCAGGTCCGCCACGGTGCCGTACATCGCACCGGCAGCACCGGCATTCTCAACATAGTCCGACGGCTCGGGCGTGAGGCGGCCAGAGGAGTCGGCGAGATAGCCTTTCGCGATACCCGTGCTGGCGCGCGTCGCGATGCCAGTGTGTTTCATGCCGAGCGGCGTGAGAATGCGCTCCTGCAAAACGGTCGCGAACGGTTTGCCGGTGATCTTCTCGATCATCAGCTGGAGCACGAAGTAGTCGAGATTGGAGTACGCGAACTCACCATAGGGGCGATAGGCCAGCTTCGCCGTCTCCATCACCATGGCCCGTGCACTGCGCGGCGCGGCGTACAGCGCGTCCGGCTCTTCGGGAGACCCGGCACGGTGCAGCAGCATATCGTGCACGGTGATCTGCTCGGCACGCGGGATCTTCAGGTCGGGGAGCACCTGAGCAATGGTTGACGATACGCGGAGTCGCTGTTCTTCCACCAATTGCATGACGAGCACCGCAGCAAACGCCTTGGTGATCGATGCCAGCCGGAAGCGCGTATCCACCGTCATTGGTACGTTTGTGCCGGCCGACCCCACCGCCGCCTGAAACACGGTGGTACCCTGCTCCGCCACCAACACGACCCCGGAAAACTGACGCTGCGCAACTTCGGCGCGCACGACGCTGTCGAAGGCCGCGGTGGAGGCTGGCGCCGACGCGCGTGCCGATGCGGCGGATTGTGACGCGGCAGGTGGCCCGACAACGAGACCCGCGAGAGCAGTGAGCACGGCGAGACGGCGAGACTGCATGGGATGGGTAAGATGGGTAACAGGGAACGCCCGGTCGGGGCTGCGTACGGCTAACTCCGGTCGGGGCACGGCAGTTTCAGTGTTCCGCAGGCGAGTAAAACCTTTCAGCCTCTGCCGCAGTCGAAGTTATGGTGGGCCCACCGATTCGGCCGTGCCGCTCCAGTTTTTAACCACTACAGAGAGGTCTCCGTGATCCCTTTTGTTCGCCTGCCGTTTGCTGCACTGCTCCCCGTCGCCTTCGCGCTCGCGGTCAACATCGCCGCTACCGAACCGACGTCTACCGCGGGTATTCGCGAATCGCGCGCAACGCAGGACACGACCTTCAGGCCCGAGGGACGCTACGACCTGAACGTCGCGGTCGAAGGGCAGGCCATGGTCATGTCGTTCGTCGTGGAGAAGAAGGCCGACGGAACCTTCACAGGCGTATTTCGCCACTCGGAGATGGGGGAGTTCAGCTCCACCAGCTTCAAGGCAGAGGGGCGCAAACTCACGGTGGGTATTGAAACGCCGGGCGGACCGGCGATGGTCGTCATGACCGTGCAGCCGGACAACGCCGTCGAGGGAGAGTGGAGCATGTCCGGCGACGGCTCCAAGATCAGCGGCAAGAAGACCGGTTGATTGGTGTATTCGTGGTTGCTGCATGAGATGGAGGGTCGCCGAACGCAGCGGCCCACCCGGTAGGTTTCGCTATTCGCACAACCAGCTCGACGGCCACCTTACGGACGAGCCGCACGGGGCGTTTCGGACGGGCACGCCCGGTCAAACGTCCAGGAAACTCCATTCCTTGGTGAACGGGATCCGGCTCATGAGCACCGAGCGGTCCTTGAGCACCACGAGCCGGTCGCTGGGGTTGATGCCGATGCCATTCTTTTCGTCGTAGAGTCCGGGCTCCACCGAGAAGGTCATCCCTTCCTCGACCACCGACTCGTCGCCGAGCGCGAGGAACGGCGGCTGGTGTCCCACGAAGTTCTGCCCCTGCCCGTGTCCCGGCCGGTGGTAGATGAACTCCTGCATCCCCTGCTTGATCTGGTACGCGTGCACCTTGTAGGCAATGTCGGCGCAGACGGCGCCGGGCTTGGTTTCTTCCACGATCATCTGCACGGTGTCGGCCACCACCTGCCACATGCGGTCATGCGCACTGTTGGACGGGCGCAGGATGTAGTTGCGATACCCTTCACCGCCGTAGCCACCCAGCAGGATGTCGCAGTTCACGTAGACCGGCTGCCCCTTCTGCAGAGGCGCGTGGAAGAACTGATTGGGGTGCGGGTACGCGGTGGCGACGCCGGTGCGCACGTAGTGGCCGGTCACTTCCATCCCCACGGCGCTGTGCGGCCGCCCGTCTCGCCGCACGTCACGCATCATGAGGTTGATGCCATACTGCGACAGGGCTTGGCCCACCTGATAGTCGGTAGCGCGGGTACCGTGCTCCAAAATGAAATCGCGCGCAAAACAGTGCACGAGATCGAAGTAGCGGTAGGCGCGTTGGGTGAGCGCGATCTCCTCCGGCGTCTTGATCACCTGCATGCGCAGACACAGGTCGCTCACATCGGCGACCTTGGCGTTGGGGAGAATACGATCGAAGGTGCGCTGCGCCGACGGGGTGAGTTCGCGGTCGAGACCGATGGTCGCGTCGCCGAGTCCCTTGGCGGCGAGCTGTCCCAGGACCCACGCCCAGAGGTCCACGCGCCCTCCCTTCGCCAGTTGCCCCCGGTTGGGGAAGCCGCCCTCGGCGTGCGGATAGCAGAAGTAGTACTCGTTCTCGGTACACCACCACGACGTGATGAGGTCACGGTCAATAGCGGGGGAGAACCAGTAGACGGTGTCGGCCTCGCGCGTGGGCATCATGGCCCACGTCGTGCGCTCGCCACTGCCGCGGAAGCAGCCGGTGAAGTACACCAGATTCACGTCGCTCTGCAGCAGGATCACGTCGACCCCCCGCGCGCGTGCCTGCTCGCGCAGCCGCCGCGACTGTCCCTGATACCACGCGAGCGGCAACCGATCGGTGCCCACCGGCGCCGGCGTGGGATGCCGCGGATTTTCAACGAGCAGGCGCTCCGATCCCTCCCGGCCACTGGTGAGGGAAAGGGCACCGAGCGCCTCGGTAGCGGTGGCAGAGGCGGCCAGCCCCAGCCCGATCTGGCGAACGAAGTCGCGGCGAGAAGCAGTCATGCCAGAATGGAGTGCGCGCGACGTGCGGCGTCAATGACCGCGGCCGGTCGGAACGCCCGAAGCCCACATCACACGCGGTTCTCTGGCTGGCAGGCCAATCACCCCTGCGGTATGCGAAAACAGGCGGTGATCGACCAGCTCCTCACCCGTCGCCATACCCGCGCCGCACGCTCGTCCGCCGAGACCCTGCGGCCGTGTCGTGCGGTGGGCATTTCCACCATTACCCGGCGGATTGGGCCGGCGTATGTTCCTACAGACAGAACGTGGGACTCCGCGCTCTGCACGCACATCGCGACCCTTTCATGGTACCGCGAAATGACACTTACGCGTCGGTTTCTCGACGAACTTTCGACGGCGCAGTTGCTCGAACGGCTCGACCTCGCCCTCGAAGGTGCCAATCTCGGTATCTGGGATTGGGACCTGCGTGACAACTCGGTCCAGTTCGATCGGCGATGGTGCGAAATGTTGGGACTCGACCACGCGACCACCCCGATGGTGCTTGATACGTGGTCGGCGCGCGCACATCCCGACGACCTCGACGGCTGCTATCGCGACATTCGCGCGCATCTCGACGGGCACAGTCCGCGCTACCAGAACGTGCACCGCATGCGCCATGCCGATGGGCGGTGGCTGTACATCCTCGATCGAGGACGGATTGCCGGACGCGACGAGCAGGGGCGCCCCATTCGCTTCACCGGGACGCATCTCGATATCACCGCCATCACGCTGGCAGAAGAGCGCACCCGCAGAGAGGAGCAGGCGCGACTCACCGTGCTGATGAACTTCTCCGCCACCCTCGCGCACGAGCTCAACACGCCTCTGCAGGTAATCGCACTCGCCGCGCATGCTCTCACCCGCCTCGGTGCGACGGACGACGGCGAGGGAAACGGCACGGCGAGCCGCGAGGTGGTGAGCCGCGAGGCGGTCGACGCGATCGTGGCAATGTCCGATCGCGCCGGTCGGATCACGTCGGCGCTTCGCGCGCTATCGCAGCGCGACGGCCTCGCGGAATCTCCCTTCAGCCACAGCTTTGCTCAGGCGATCGAACTCTTTCACGATCGGTTCGATAGCGAGGGGATCTCGGTGTCGATCGTGGATGAATCGAACGGCGCCGTCGTGCGCGCCACCGCCGGAGACGTCTTGCGAGCGCACGTCTTTCTGCTCGATGGCGCACTGCGGGCCCTGCTGGCGACGAAAGACGCGAAGCGCTCTGTGCATCTGGCGGCTCAGCTTGAGGGAGCGCACGTCATCGTGACGTGCACAGACTCCGGGGTGCGGTGGGCACCAGAGGGAGGCCACGACGAGATTGAACCGTCATCGCTCAGCCCCAGCGAGTTGCTGGGACCGATCGTGGCCCGGTTCGGCGGGGGCATCGAAGTGAGTGACCGGTCGCACGGGAACCATTTCACCGTGCGCTTCCCACTCGTGACGGCCTCGGTATGATCACCGAGCGCGACGGCCTGCATGGGCACGTGACCACCTCCCCGCGTATTCTCGTGGTGGATGACGAACTCACGTTGCGCCGGATGCTCGAGCGCGTGCTGTCGATGCGCGGGTTCGACGTCTGCACGGCGGCCAATGGCGACGAGGCCATGGCCCGACTGTCGTCGGAGCACTTCGATGTCGTACTGTCCGACATGGTGATGCCGCAGTGCGATGGGCGATGCCTGCTCGAGGCGATGCGCGCGGCGGGAATTCGCATTCCGGTGGTGGTCTTGACCGGGTACGCCGACGCGACCGACTTGTCGCTCGTCGCGCTTGGTGCGGCGGCGGTGCTCGGCAAACCGGCGTCCGTTGACGTGATCTGCACGACCCTCGCCACGGTGCTGCCGCCGCGTACGGCACCGTAGCGGTAGAGTTCGCTCGTTCGATGTCGCGCTCGAGCTGGTCGCGCGCGAGCCCGACTGGACGGGGCGACGGCGAGTGAGAAAATGATGCCCATGCCGACGTATGTAGGAGTGTTGACCGGAGCTGTTCGCTGCCGGCTCCCGCCCGCCTCCTCATCCGTATTGTCCCATGTCCCCTCGTATTGCTCGCGCCGCTGCCCTCTGGCGCCCTCGTCGCCCTGTCTTGCTCGCCCTGCTGGTCGGTACGCTGGCGGCGTGTGGCGGCGGCGATAGCGGGGAGAGCACGGCGCCGATGATGGTGCCCCCGCCGCCCGCAGCGGTGGCCAGTGTCACGATGACACCCGATTCCGCCGACCTCGCGCTCGCCGGCACCCTGCAGCTGTCGGCGGTCGCGCGCGATGCCCAAGGGGCGACCCTCACAGGCCGATCCGCCACCTGGACGAGCTCGGAGCCGACCATCGCGACCGTCTCCACCGCCGGACTGGTCACGGCCGTGGCCGCGGGGCGCGTGCAGATCACCGTCAGCGTAGAGGGGCAGACGGCCTCGGCGTTGCTCCGCGTGCGCGGGGTGGCCGATACGCTGCGCGGTGATGCGGCGGCGGCGGCGGCGGCGGCGATTCCCCTGCGCGTTGCACGGCCACGCGCGGAGGACTATCGCACCGACCACCCGGAGCTGGGCAAGGTGACCATTTCCATCAATACCGTCATGGTGCTGCTTGAGCCCGCGGCCACGATCGGTCAGCTCAATGCGCTGCTGCGCAATGTGGACGCACAGGTGGTGGGCGGCGTGCCGGGCGCGGCGCAGGCGGCCGGCGTGCTGGTGCTGCGACTGCCCACCCGTACACACGCCGAGCTGGCGGCGGCAATGACCACGCTGCGGCAGTCACCTCTGATACGGGCGGTGGTGGAAGATCTGGAACTGGAGGGCGCGGTCGTGAGCGCCGAGAGCAGCGACGCAGAGAGCGCCGCTTGGCGTTGGGGCACGGTCGCCACGACGATGGCGGATGGGAACTGGGGGCTTAAAGCCATGCGTGTGCCGCAACTCTGGAACCTCGACGACTTCATCCGTCGCGATGGGGCGACCACCGTCACTGCGGTCTTTGATGGCGGATTCCCCGCGCACCCGGATCTGCGCGTCGCGTCGGACATCACCCCCTCGGACGTCGTTACGTCCGAGAAGGGACGACGGCATGGCACCCACGTCGCCGGCACTATCGCCGCAACGTACGACAACGGCCTTGGCGTGGACGGCGTGAATCCCTTCGCGCGCCTGGTGGTGAAGGGCGGCGCGTACGTTTCCACCTTCCTGACCGGATTCGCCGAGTTGCTGATGAGCACGCCGTCAGCTGGACGGCCGCGCGTCGTGAATATAAGTCTGAATTACAACTGGGGTGAAAAAGGCGTCAACACCGCGCTGCAGGACTCGGCCCGGACGCGTGCGCAGCGGCAGGGGCTGATGGTCGAAGCCATGATGGCGTCGGTGCAGCTCACCAGCGGTTCGTTGCCGCTCGTGATCGTCTCAGCGGGTAACGATCGCAACTTTTTTCCGGCACAGGATGCCCGCTTTGCGTCGCCGTTCACCAACGCGGCGATCGAGCGCGGCGTGAAGGCAATCGTTGTGGTGGAGGCGCTGCAGCTTACCGAGGGCGGCACGCTCTCGGAGGCCGCATTCTCCAACGACGGTGGCCATCTCTCCGCGCCCGGCGTGCAGATCATGAGCACACTGCCGGTGGCGGGAGGCGCGCAGCCCTACGGGCGTTTGAGCGGGACCTCCATGGCGACGCCGCACGTGGCGGGCCTGGTGGGCTATCTGCTCGCGCTGGACCCATCGTTCCCGGCACCCACGATGACGAGCAACCCGATGCTCGACCTGCTGCGCGCCACCGCGCGACCGGTAGCTGGAGCATCGCCGGGCGTCGATGCCTTCGCCGCCGCGATCGAGATGGATCGGGTGCGCGGGAACGATCGCGTGCTGCGCGCGCTCGTTGATGTGGACGATGGCACGATCGATGGCAACATGCGCGTAGATCTGCGCACCATGCAGCCGGTGCTCGGTGATGCGGCCGGCGCGCGCGACGGTCGCATCGACATGCGGGATTTCCGCCGCTGGCGCGACCATCAGTTGCAGGCGGAAGGCAACGACGATGCGGTGCTCGATGGTTCGTCGAATCATCCCAAGAGGGATCTCAATGTCGACGGCCGGCCGAACAGGACGGAGAACGTGTTTCCGCGCACCGACTTCAATGGCGACGGCCGGCTGGCGTTCCTTGACGAGTCTCCGATGACGGGCATCTTCGGCGGCGCGCGGCGCACCGACCTGCAGGTGCTGCAGCGACTCTTCGACGACCCCGACTACTCGAGGACGATCTGCCGAAACTGGTCGACTCGGGCGACCTGCTCTTCGATCCCGTGGCCTGCCTGGCGGTGCCCGGGACCGCCAACGTGCGCGCCACACTGCGTCGTGAGGAAGAGGAGACGGCCTTTCGCGTCTTCGACCTCACGCTGGCCTCACCGCGCAAGATGGTGACCGCGGCGGCCGATGGTACGGACTACCGCGCGCGACTCTCGGCCCGCGATGCGCGCGGTGAAGAGCTGGCGTACTTCGAACGCAAATTGCGGATTGGCCTCGGAGAAGACGTGCTCATCGAAGGCGAATGCTTTCGGCTGGATGTGGACGTGATCTTCCCCGCCCAGGTCACCGCCGGCGCAACACAGCCGCTCAACATCAAGGTGACGCGTTTTCGGCCTCGCCTCGAAACGCGCAACGTGGTGTCGAACGCCGACGTGACGATCACCGTCGTCGGTGGCGACGCGGCAAGCGGGTTCGGCACCACCAACGCCGCCGGCGAGTTCACCACCACGATTCGGCCGGCCGTCGGCCCGCCGAGCATCACCGTGATCATCGAGGTGGAGACAGAAAACGGCAGCACATCGGTGCGCGTGACGCGCCCGATCACGAGCGCGACGCCGCGCGTGCTCACCACGTCGCTGCCGTCCGCCACGATTGGCACGTTCTACGACGTGGCGTTGGCTTCGACGGGCGTGACCGGCCCCCCCACGTGGACGGTGGTCACGGGCTCACTCCCCGCCGGCATCACCCTCAATGCCTCCACCGGGCGACTCAGCGGGACGCCGACCACCGCCAGCACGAGCCGCTTCAGCGTCCGCGTTGCCGGCACCACGGCCAGTGATCCGCAGGAGCTGGAGCTGGTGGTGCAACTGGGCCAGGGCGTGCGCACGTACCAGGGCTCGACACTCACCACCCGCAGCAATAGCACGACGGTGAATCGCACCTGTTCACTGCGAACGCTCCGCGCCCTGTTCCGCGGCACGAGCTTCGACGTGAGTGTCGTGGCGCCCGGGGGCACCTCGGCCGAATGCTCCCTGACGACGGTGCAGGAAGGCAGCTTCATCCCGATCTCCCCGTCCGGCGCCTTCGACCATACCACCAGAGGACCGGGGACCAGTACCGGGCGCCTGCAGCGCTGGGTCGGCACCATTACGGCGGGGGGACTCACCCTGCGCTACGAGCAGGGCCTGGCCATCCCGGGTACGCTCACCATCGATCCGGCACAGATCATCTTCCGGATCGACTTCTCAGGTTCGCCAATGTGAATCGGTGGGATTCGGGTGAACGGCGCGAGAGAGGGCCGCAGCCGGGTGAGCCGACGACGACTCACCCGGCTGCGTGCGCATCAAATGCAGCCTAAGATGGCGCAGATGCCATCCTCGATGGCCCCATAAATGTCCTGGAGAACCGCCTGCACCTCACCGACGGCCCAGCCGGCACCCTTGAGCGCCGCGGCTACGGCGGCCTGCCCGATCGAGTAGACGGTCTTGAGCGCGCCGGCCACCTCAGCGATGGTATAGCCGGCACCCTTCAGCACCGTGGCCGCCGCGTCAGCACCGAGCCCGTAGACGTCCTGCAGCACACCGGCTACCTCGTTGATCGCGAAGCCCGCCAGCTTGAGTGCCGCGATGACCGCGGTCTGCCCGATCGAGTAGACGGTCCTCAGCGCGCCAGCCACCTCCGCAGCGGCGTAGCCGGCCCCTTTGAGCACCACGGCGGCCGCGTCGGCGCCGAGTCCGTAGACGGTCCGCAGCGCACCGGCGACCTCGCTGACGACGAAGCCCGCGCCCTTCAGCACCGTGGCAGCCGCGTCGGCGCCAAGCCCGTACACGGTCTGCAGCGCACCGGCGACCTCGTTGACGACGAAGCCCGCGCCCTTAAGCACCGTGGCCGCCGCGTCGGCGCCGAGCCCGTAGACGGACTGCAGTGCACCGGCGATCTCGTTGACGACGAAGCCCGCGCCCTTGAGCACCACGGCCGCCGCGTCGGCGCCGAGCCCGTAGACGGTCTGCAGCACACCGGCCACCTCGTTGACGAGGAAGCCCGCGCCCCTGAGTGCCGCGATGACCGCGGTCTGCCCGATCGAGTAGACGGTCCGCAGCGCGCCGGCCACTTCCGCCGCGGCATAACCGGCCCCCCTGAGCACCGTGGCGGCCGCGGTGGCGCCGAGCCCATAGACCGTCTGCATTACGCCGGCCACTTCGTTCACGAGGTAGCCCGCGCCCTTGAGCACCGTGGCCGCCGCTCCTGCGGTCAGATTGTAGACCGTCCGGAGCGCGTCCGTCACTTCACCGATGGCATAACCGGCCCCCTTGAGCACCGCGGCGGCCGCGTCGGCGCCGAGCCCGTACACGGTCTGCAGCGCGCCCGCCACTTCTCCGGCGACGTAGCCGGCCCCCTTGAGTGCCGCGACGACCGCGGTCTGCCCGATCGAGTAGACGGTCTGCAGCGCGCCGGCCACCTCCGCAGCGGCGTAGCCGGCCCCCTTGAGCACCGTGGCCGCCGCGTCGGCACCGAGCCCGTAGACGGTGTGCAGCGCGCTGGTCACCTCGCCGACTGCGTAGCCGGCCCCCTTGAGCGCCGTGGCGCCCGCGTCGGCCGCCAGCCCGTAGGCATCACGCAGTGCGGTACCGGCCTGCACCACCGGCACACCGAGCGTGTTGAACACGGTCATCGCCTGCACGTCCGACGCGCGCAGGGCGCTCAGACGCAGCGCAGTAGCAACCTGGGTAGGAGTGAACGGCGCGAGGTCAGAGAACAGGCGCGTCGCCACCATCTGCGCGTTCAGCCCGAACTCGCGCGCCAGCACGTCGGCGATCTGCGTGGCCGTGAACCCACGGGCGCGCAGCGCGCGCACGCGGATGGCCGCGTTGTTGCTCACCCAGAATTTGAGCGGAATCGAGCCACTGCCGACCACGTAGGGCATCGACCCGATCTCGAGCCCGGAGACCTCCACCGACAGGCGTGTCGTTGCCCCGACCTGCTGGGCCAACGGCTGCCAGACCGCGAGGTACTCGGCGGTGCGCTGATCGAGGCGCAGGCGCGTGTTGGTCGGGCTCGCGGCGGTGAAGCTGGCGAGCACCGAGCCGCAGCCGCCACCCGTTGCCGGGGTGCACACTTTCACGGTGAGCTGGGCGAGGAGCGATACGTCCACCGACATGGGGCGCCGGGGGGGCGTGATGACGGGCGCCGAGAAGGTCAGTGCCCCGGTGAGCACGCTCGCGTCGAACGGCAGCGAGAAGAGCGAGGGTGTTGCGGGGCCCGCGACGACGTCCGCTGACGGGCGCTCGGCAGGCGGCGCGAGGCGCAGCTCGGTAGGCGCGACGGGATTGTCACCGCAGGCGGCGGCGAGCAGGAGCGAACCGGCGGCCAGGAGGCGGACCAGTGATCGACGTGGCATTGGAAGGATCCGGAGTGGGATGTGGGGTACGCGAACGAGGGCGAGGGTGAGTGGCAGACCCGCCGACGCTCAGGTGATCGGAAAACAGAGACGGAAGCCGACAGCCACCGGCTGCCGCCGCACAGGCCGATAGATTCCACTAGCCCTTTCCGAGCCCCCTCATCTTCGCACCATGGACCGACGCGCCCTCAAGGACGAAGTGTTCCTCCGCATGGCGACCGAGCTCAGCCGGCTTGGCACCTGCTGCCGCCTCAAGGTGGGGGCAGTGCTCCTCCGTCCCGACGGGGGGATCGGTGCCGCGGGCTTCAACGGCGCCCTCCCGGGGATGCCGCACTGCACGCCGGAAAGCTGCCGCCCCGGTCAGCGGTGTCTGCACACGAGTCACGCCGAAGAGAATGCGCTGGGGTTCTGCGACGGCCAGGTGACGGTGGCGTACGTGACGCATGAGCCCTGTCTTGCCTGCACCCGCTCGCTCATCCGCCGCGGGGTGCGACGCGTCGTGTTCGCGAATCCCTACCAGAGCATCGCGCCGCAGGAGGCCGAGGAGCGCGCGTCGATTCTTGCGCACTTCGGGGTGAGCTGGGAGCAGCGAACGCTCTGATCGTCATGCGGTTGGTTGCCGCCAGGACGGCTCATCGCACGCGGAGGAGAAACCACGGCCTTCGAAATCACCACAGGGCTTCCGATATGGAGCTATCCATTGGGGGGCATATGGCGCTGCGTGCGGAAGGCGTTCTGTCCATCACCAATTCCTTCCGTACTGCTGCGATCCGCTTCTCGCTGCAATGACCCTTCAACGTCTCGTTGCAGTGGACTGCGGTGCGTGAGCATTCAGCACGCCTCGACAGTCTTGTCGGAGGAGGCCTCACGTGTGCTTCTGCTGTGAACGCTCCAAGCAAGAAGCAGTTGGGGGGCGGCCGCTAGGCCGTCCCACGCTCCATTGTGCGGCCGCCCCATAGCCGCTACCGCACCTGCGCTCGTCGGCAGCAAGCATCGTTATGCTGCGGCGTCGCGACGCGCGATCTCGGCCTGCACAGCGCGCGGCGCCGTCGATGTCGCGGCGATGGCGGCGATGCCCATTGCCATCGTGCTGATGAAGACCGGCGTGTTCGTCCGCCAGTAGCCGAGGACAATCCACGCGAGGACGATGGCGGCAATGATGCCAGCGACAGTGCGCTGGATCGCCTGCGTGGACTTGAGCTTCGCGCGTAGCGCGTGGGTGGATAGCGAGGTCAGATCGTTGGCCACGGGGCTGCTCCAGTTGGACGGGGTGTACGGAGAACAGAACCCGCCGTCACGGCGAGCGCAACCACCGGTGACGCCCTCGGGAGGCCAGCGCGCCGAGCCACGTGGCAAGGACGAACGTGACGAAGGCAACGAGTGCCCCAACGACAACGGCGAGGGGCCCACTGAAGGGAGAATCTTGCAGGCGGCCCGCTCTGTGCGGCGGCAAGTCCGATGGCAAAGTAGTCGGCGAGCGAGATTGCCGAGAGCAATCAGAACTCGAAGCCGAGGCTCCGGGCGGCGGCGGCCCCACCCGTTGAGATGAGGAGCACCGCCGTGAGCCCCCAGGAGAGAATGCGACACTCAGGGGTCATGCAATCCTGCTCCTCGCGACGAGTGAGTCTGCGTCAGCACAACGCCTTACGTTCTGCTGCAGCGCATCAAGCAGAATGCGGTCGGACGGGCGACGTGCGCCAGCACGGCGCCGGCCAGCCGCGCTCCGCAGTGCGCTACAACAGCAATGCAACGTGAGGCGACGACCGGTCGCGACGCGTAGCTGGCATGCTAGCACGCCGCATCGTCATACACGAGCACCCGTTTGGAATCGAAGTACCATCTACGATTTCTGAGACTGAACTGGTACTCTTGATCCTCGGCCCACGCACAAATCGGCGGGTCTGGAGGGTCTAGTTTGCCCCACCGAAGCACACGAACTACTGCCTTTCCTTGGGCGCGGCTGATGCCCGTAACACGAACCCCTGCTGAAGCACGGGAAGTCGCTGAGTCGGCAGGTGGGCTAAGCAATGCTATGGCAACTGCCGAGTCACGAGCTGGCACATTTGCGACAACCTGAATCGCGTCGGCGAGGGCTCGGCGAAATTCTCGGTCGGCAATTGGTGTGGCAGAGGAGTAACACCCCAACAACAAAGACGTGAGCGCGAACATCCATGTACGCCGTAGCGTCCCATCGATCGAGTGCGAGTTGAATGTCATGTCACCATTTGGCTTCGCCCGAAGGTGGGTGCGATTGCCTAACGCCCGGTTCTGCAGCGGGCGCCGAGATCAAATGCGCGCGCAGCGCGCTTCAGAAAGCGCCCGAGTTCAGCACGCGTCGTGAGGCTCGCGCCACGCGAACGGTTGCCGCCGTTTCGGTAGGTGCCGTGTACGCGACATACCTGAATTAAAGGTCGTATCTCGTCAATGATGCGCGCGCCGCGTGGGGAGCCCGTGACCTGCAGTGTGGCACCAACGATGGCAACTGCTGTCAGGGCTTCATGAAGGGTGAACGAACTGAAGACAAAGAGAAGGACGAGACGCGTGTCGAACACCACGGCGACCACACTACCAGCGCGACCAGAGCAGGAGTGTGCCGCACGGCGAGATCCCAAAACTGAACTGTGCCGGTAAAGTCGCGGGCGTATAGTACTCGGCGGCGGCAATCAGTGAGGGGTCGATGGAGTCCAAATCCAGCGGTCCCGCGTCGGGCATCCCGTCGAAGATCACGCGTATCGGGCACTGCCGCTGAGAAACGCTGATGCTGCCACGACTCGAGACCAGCGTCCGACGGCCGGTGCCGGCGGTGCGCATCCCGGGGATTCGACTGGTGAGGAAATTCAGCATGCTTCCACCTTCGGCCCTTGCAAAGTCTTCCGGGGCCAAGAACCTGCCGAATCCCATCTTCCGCCTCTCGTCGAAGTCCGCGAGGTTGCGCCCGAGCATCGTGCGCACCATCGCGTTCGCACGCACCCGCACCGTATCCATGACCTGCGCGCGCACCAGCGCCACCACCTGCGCCACGGTGTCGCCGGGCACGAGGTCGACCGGCTGCTGCCGCGGCGCGTACCCGAGCGCCTGCACGGCGAGCGTCCACGTGCCGGTGGGTGTGGCCGCGAGCAGGAAGCGCCCCGCACTGTCGGTGCGTGTCTCGAGCCCGGTCGCACTCAACCCGACGATGGCGTTGGCGAGCGGACGTCCGTCGACGGTCTGCACGGTGCCGCGCACCCCACCCGCGCCACGCAGCACGATGTCCACCAGGCCGCTGTCTTCCGGAGGCTGCGGGCCACTCGGCGTTGTCACCACCGTGTCCGCACGCCCCAGCACCAGGTCGCGCGGCACAATGCCGGTGGCCGACGACGTGAACGTGACGACGCCGCTCGCCCCTTCGGCGCTTACCGCGCGCAGCCGTACGGTGGTCTCGGTGGGCACGCCGCACAACACGTAGCGGCCGTTGTCGCCCACCGGCACGTCGGTGGTCACGATGGTACGTTCAATGCGCCCCGTCTCGACCCGCAGGTCCGGCCACTGCGCCGTCACCTGCCCGGCGCTGAGCGGCAGGGCGCTGCCCGTCGCTGCTGCGCGCGGCAACGCGCTTGTCCGCACGGCCTGCCGCACGGTGCCGAACAGATAGCCGGTGCCCGGGGTGGCCGCGCTCCCGCACACGCGCGCCACAAGTGTGCCGACCGACGGCATCGCCGCGCGCACGGTCACGCCCCTCCCGGCGCGCACGGTGAACGGCACCGCGACGCTGCCCACACCGAGCGTATCGAGGCGTGCGTGGCGTGCCGTGAGCACCCACGGCCCGGCCGGCAGGCTGTCCACCCGTGCGCGTCCGCGCGCATCGAGGGTAGCGTCGTGCACGCGCGTCGTATCGAACACCGACACGAGGCGCACGCTCGCACCCGCGAGCGGCAGGCGTGTGATGCCATCTACGCCCGTGATGTCCACGCGCCCGGGACGCCCCGGTGACGCGGACGCTTGCGCGT
This sequence comes from Gemmatimonas phototrophica, assembly GCF_000695095.2. NCBI lineage: Bacteria > Pseudomonadati > Gemmatimonadota > Gemmatimonadia > Gemmatimonadales > Gemmatimonadaceae > Gemmatimonas > Gemmatimonas phototrophica. The sequence continues at coordinate 4,312,554 of NZ_CP011454.1, forward strand.
GCGCACGCGCGGCGCCGAGCATGCTCACGCACGTGACCATGGCGGCGACGAGGAACGTCGTATGATGCGTCATCACTTGCGATTCTCCATTTATACCGATGCGTTCGAGCCACTTGCGACCTGTCCAGAACACGAGCGCCCCGCATTCCGAGGTGACGCGCTGGAACCGCAGCGGCACCACGGTCTTGCATTGTCGTTCTCCGCGCCGAGCACGTCGTCGAGATCGCCCTCAGGAGAGGAATTTCAAACGGGCTGCGTCGCTTTCCTTTGGAGCATACGGCGCGATCACCGGCCTCGCCAGCGCCTCGTGCCGGGCGGCGGCCTGTCATCGATCGCGCGCTGACAACCTTCGCGGCGCGGGCGCGTCGGTCGCGGTGGGTGGCCAAACCCATCGGAGGCGCCGGTGGAACGGCCGCCCACGCCAAAGGTCTCCTCGTGGTGGCGGGGTGTCGGGGCCGTCCTCAGGTAACTGGCGCAGCGCCGTCGGACGGGCGTGGGGCGCGCGCTGCGCCGCATGCCACTCCGATTGCGCGGCCTGCGCCCGAAAAAGATTGGATCAATGGCAGAACCAATCGCATCCGCCCATCGCTTTGTGAGTTGGCATAACGTTTGCTTCTGCTGTGGACGCTCATATAAAAAGGGTTTGGCGGGGCCTCCGCAACCAAGCCCAGGTCATCACGGAGGCCCCGCCAAACCCATCCTTACCCGCGGCCATCGGCAGCAAGCGTCGTTAGCCTGCGGTGCTCCGGTGTCCGAGGTCGGCGTCCTCTATGAAAAAGAGGGATGAAATGCGCCTGCGTCCTGCGCGTCACGCACGTTCAACTGTGTCAGCTATTCGTACAGCATATGCACCGATAACAACGGCCCGACGCGCTAGGGTGTCAGCGCGATGCGGGCCGTAGAGTCGAGAGAAACGCGCGCATTAGCCGTTCCGTATCGACCGGCTCTCTGAGGAACTGGTAGTGGTGCGAAGGAGATGCGACGACCCGCGCCTGTGGCACCTCTCGAGCGAAGCGTTCACGCTCGCGCAGGACCCACGGCCGTAGCACCGAGTCGACGACCGCCGTCGTTCGTGCAATCCCCAAGGAGTCGCCCGCGAGGAACGGGAACATCACAGTGATCGGATCCCAATCCGAATAGAGCGCGAGCGCCGGGGCGCGCACGCCTCGATAGTCAAGGGCTGGTGTGTTTGTGAAGATTGCCTGCGCGACCCGGTTGGGCGTTCGCGGCCCCACGAGCGATCCCGCGGAGTCGAAGAGAAATGTGGCGATCACCTCGCCAATCGGATACTCGACACCCCGTAGGCGGCGCAGATAGTCCTGCAGTCCCGTCGGGCTGGCCAGCTCTACGGCCAAGGGGCTCGGCATGATACTGCCGAGCGCCGAAAAGAGGCGCTCTTCGGCGTTGAAGGCAGCCGAGTGATCCAGCGCTGCGTCGAGATAGATCACGCCGGCCGTACGCGTTGGATATGTCGTGGCGAAGCCCGTGATCTCATCACCGCCGAGCGAGTGCCCGGCGAGCACGACGTGATGCAGCCGCAGCGTGTCGAGGACCGCCCGGAGTTGCTCGACGCGCGCTGCAATCGCGTAGCCCTCTCGCTCCGGTTGGTCAGAGCCGCCGAATCCGACGCGCGAAACGCCGATGACGCGGTACTGATCGGTGAACCGCGGCGCAAAGCCGTCAAAGACGTGGGCTGAGTTGCCCATCCCCGGATAGAAGACGAGCGTCGGGCCGGAACCGCCCCAGTCGAGGTACTCGATTCGGACGCCGTCGACCGTCACGGTGCCCACGCGGTGTGGCGACGTATCTGTCGGCCGATGGGGCGCGACGTGTGGCGCCTGGGCTTCGGCGCTGCCTCCGGGAGCGAGGAGGACGGCGACGACGGCTAGAGTCAGAATGCGCGGGAACGAAACGTACATGTGAAGCCGAAGATGTTGGGAACGGAAGAAGGGAGGAAGGCGCGGCCAGTGTGTGTGCAAGGCGAGTTCGGCGCAACAATGCGTGTTAGCAGGCTAACGCTTTGCGTTCTGCTGCAGCGCATCAAACAAAATGCGGCCGGACGGACGTCGTGCGCCAGCACGGCGACCGCCTGCCGCATACCGCATCGCGCTGTCGGCAGCAACGTTTCGTTAGACCACGCTGCGCGGACGGTGCGGCTTGCGTGTAATAGGCCTGCACTGATTGAAGTAGTCACGTGGCCATTGGCCTCCACCGCATTCGCAAGGCGCCAGCGCTGACGGCGACGGCTACGAGCACCGGGACGAAAGGAAACACCCAGAAAAAGGCGCGATCCGCCAGCGTTGGATGGACCGCACCGAGTACGCTGTAGAGCGGGCCCATCAAGAGCACCAGTCCAACGAGGGTTAGCGCGAACGCGAGCGATGAGAAAGCGGCGAGCCCACGCGGCGGCATATGTGCAATGCGGCGCCAAATGACGGGGAGTGCCAGCAGGTACAGAAGGACTGAAGGGGCTAGCAGCACGAACGCATCGGCCTCGACCGGGTAGCGCTCCCCACCTCCTGGCACTGGCGCGCGTTGACTCCAAACGCCGATACCAGTGATGAGTAGCGCAGCAGCAGCGGGAAAGACGAGAAGCGCGAGGAATCGCCTTAACATTCAAAGACTTTCGTAAAGTGGTCTAACGAGTATTAGACTGCAGGCGATCACTGCAGCCAGCGCGTTATACAGCGGATTTCTGCAGTCTAATCCACAGCGCTTCGCGTCGATGCCATGGTGGATCTCATTGCCGCGGCATCGGTTACGCCGCAGAGACGTAATTGGGCACTCCGAATTAGACTGCAGATATTGCAGTCTAACATTCAGTTGCGCCGAGGGTTCCGCAAGCGGGAGGCATCGCTCCCCATAACGGTGCGCGACGGTGGTTCCGGCCGCTCTGTTGGACCGCCGGCGCGTGACCCTGACAGTCCGGGAAGATCCAAGGGACTCTTCACGCCGAGCCCCCCGCGGTTGAGGACGTGGGTATAGAGCATCGTGGTGGACACGTCCCGATGCCCCAACAGTTCCTGCACCGTGCGGATATCGTAGCCGGCTTCGAGCAGATGGGTCGCAAAAGAATGCCGGAACGTATGGCACCCGACGCGCTGCGCCGTACCCGTGCGCCGCGCCGCCTCAGCGACCGCCCGTTGCAACACGGTAGGGTGCACATGGTGCGTGCGCCGCTGCTTGGCCTCGGCATCCCAGTATTCGCGCGATGCGGGGAAGACCCACCACCAGCCAGCATTTCGGACAGCGCCCATGGCTTTCGTCCCCGTGGCCAGCGGCAACGCGACATACCCGCCCCCGCGGGCGGCCCGTTGCTGCATGTCCAGCCGAACGGCACCGAGATGTGCGCGCAGGGGTGCAACGAGGCTGGCCGGCAACATGGTCACCCGATCACGCGCCCCTTTACCCCGTCGCACCCGAATCTCGCCGCGATCAAGATCCACGTCTTTCACCCGCAACGTGCAGCACTCCATGAGGCGCATCCCCGAGCCGTAGAGCAACGAGGCCATGAGCCACGGAACGCCGTCCATGACCCCGAGCACCGCGGCCACCGCCGCTCGAGACAACACGTTGGGCAGCACATGAGGCCGTTTGGCGGGGGCGATGCCCGTCACCGTGGGCAACGGCTGCTCCAACACGTCCCGATACAGGAACTGGAGCGCCGCCAGCGCCTGGTTCTGTGTTGACACCGCCACCCCTCGCGCGGTAGCCAGATACGACAGAAAATTCCGCACCGCAGATGGCGGGAGCTCGGCCGGATGCCGACGCCCGTGAAAGTTCACGTACGCGACAATCCACCGCACATACACCTGCACCGTGCGCGGACTGTACCGCCGCACGGCCGCGCGGTCGCGCACCAACAACAAGAGGCGTGAAGACGTCATGCATCACGATGCACACGTCTCCACGCCTCGTTGTCATCATGCCAACGCCCATTGTCTCACGACAACGCACGCTGACCACAAACCACCACTACTTCATGCGGTCCCGACGGACCTGCACGCGCAGCCCCTTGATCTTGGTGTTCTTGAGCGCGGTGATCACTTCGTCCGCCATCGCCTCCGGCACATCCACCGTGCTGAAGTTGTCGGCAATCTGAATGGCGCCAATGTGCTCCGAGTCCAAGCCGGCCTCGTTGGCAATGGCCCCCACCAAGTCGCCCGGACGCATCTTGAGTTTGCGACCGGCGCCAATCCACAACGTGGCCGGCGTCCAGGCGGTCTCGCGGCGCGGCTTCTTGCCCTTCGCACCGCCAGCCTCGGCACGCGGCGGACGACGATCGCCCCCGCCACGCTCGTCACGCGCAAACCGCTCGCCGCCGCGGCTATCGCCACCACGCGACTCCCCGCCGCGCGACTCGCCACCACGGCTCTCCCCACGATCAAACCGCTCGCGCGGCTCACGCGGCGTCACCGCCGGAATCTCGTCCTCACCACCGTCACGCGCCGCGACGAGCTTCACCGCCGCCGCCGCCACGTCCATCACGTCAAACTCATCCGCCAACGCTTCCACCATGCCGCGGAAGCTCTCCAAGCCTCCCTCAACAATGGCTTCGCGCAACGTCATCTTCACCAGCTCCTGACGGTGCGCCCGCAGGTCGGCCACGGTGGGCACCTGCGCGATGTCGATCTTCTGGCTGGTCTGCCGCTCAATGTTGCGCAGCAACCGGTGCTCACGCGGCTCGGCCAACGTAATGGCCACACCCTCGCGACCGGCACGGCCGGTACGGCCAATGCGGTGCACATACGTTTCGGCATCCGCGGGCACATCGAAGTTCACCACGTGGCTCACGTGCTTCACATCGAGCCCGCGCGCTGCCACGTCGGTGGCAATGAGCAGATCCACCTTCTTGGCGCGGAACTTCTGCATCACGCGGTCACGCTGGTCCTGCGACAGCCCGCCGTGCAACGACTCCGCTCGCAACCCGCGCGCCGAGAGCGTCTCGGTGAGCTCGTCCACTTCCGTGCGCGTGCGGCAGAAGACAATCGCGCTGGTGGGCTGCTCGATGTCGAGCACCCGCGCCAACGCCGGCATCTTGTGCGCGCGGCTCACCACGTACGCCACCTGGCGTACCCGGGCCACGGCGCCCTCGGCCAACACTTCCCGCTCCACCGTGACATGCTCGGCGTCGCGCAGATACTTGCGCGCAATCCCGGCAATACGCGGCGGCAACGTGGCCGAAAACAGACAGGTCTGCTTGCTGGCCGGCGTGGCGTCGAGAATGGCCTCGAGTTCGTCGGCGAAGCCCATGTCGAGCATTTCGTCGGCTTCGTCGAGCACCACCGCCTGCAACGTGCCCAGCTTGAGCGTGTTGCGCTTGATGTGGTCGAGCGCGCGACCAGGGGTCGCGATCACGACATCCACACCCCGCTTGAGGGCGCGGATCTGCAGTTCCATGCTCGCGCCGCCGTAAACGGCCAGCGCATGCAAGCCCAGCGGCTTGCCATAACGGTGCACCGCTTCGGCCACCTGCATGGCCAGTTCGCGGGTGGGGACCAGAATGAGGACCGACGGGGCCCCGTTGGCAGCCTTGTGGCCGGCGCCAATGCGGGTAAGTAACGGGAGCGCAAAGGCGGCCGTCTTGCCGGTGCCTGTGGCCGCCTGCGCGAGCACATCGCGGCCGACCAGCAGGGGCGGAATTGCTGCCCGCTGCACGGGCGTAGGTTCTTCGTAGCCAAGCGCCGAAAGCGCCTCGGCAATGCGCGAGTCAACACCCAGTGCGGCGAAGCCATTGTTGCCAGCTTCTGTACTATCCTGCAAATCGTGCTCGGTGCCCGCGCGGATCAGCGCGGCAGACGAGCGCGCGTCCGTTTTGGTCATGGTTTTCTCCTGTAGCCCTTTAATATATCACAGTCGGTCCCAGATGGCGAACTTATCCACATGACCTCCTCAAACCTCCCCTTCGAGGTGCGCCACAGCCCCATTCAGGGGGCCGGCGGCTTCGCCACCCGTCCCATCCCGGCCGGGGTGCGCCTCATTGAATACGCCGGGGAGCGCCTCACCCCCTCCCAGGCCGAGGCCCGCTATCCCGATATTCCCGGGGAGCGGCACCATACCTATCTGTTCGCGATCGACGACGAAGTGGTCATTGATGCTGCCGTAAACGGCAACGAGGCGCGGTTTCTCAACCACTCCTGCGCCCCCAACTGCGACGCCGTCATTGAAGACGGCCGCATCTGGATCGAGTCCATACAAGACATCGAGGTAGGCGAAGAGCTGGTCTACGATTACGCCTACATACTGGAGGAACGGCACACCCCGGCGGCCAAGAAGCGCTTTCCCTGCTTTTGCGGCGCCATTACCTGCCGCGGCACCATTCTGGCCAAAAAGCGCTGACCGGGCGGGGCGGCGACGCCGTGTAGCGTGTGGTACGTTGCATCCGTCGTGTTACGGACCCCTACGGAGATGGATCGCCCATGCGTATGAAACTCGCCGCCGCCGTGCTGGCGGCCGGCACGGTTATGGCCTGCGCCCGCGCCAATCAGGAAGCGGCCGTGGCCACCGCCACCCCCATTGCCGCCTCCCCCGCGGCCCCCGGCGCCCCCGCCGCCCCGGCCCAGCGCCGGCAGCCGGTGAGCCCCATGAAGATGGACACCGTGCGCCAGCAGGCCATTGCCACGCTCATGGCCACGCTCAAAGGCCGCGAAAACGAGCCGGCGGGCGTGGTCTTCAAGAACGTGAAGCTCCACAAGGATATGCCGGTGAAGGAGTTCCTCACCATGATGGACGAGCAGTACGGGCGCGGCCTCGGCTTTACCTGCGTCAACTGCCACATGGACAACGGCGACTACGCGAGCGACGAACGCAAGAACAAGGTCATCGCCCGGCAGATGGAGCGCATGCAGCGCGATATCGACAGCAAGTACATCGCCAAGGTCAAGGAACTCGACGACCCGCGCCCCAAGACCACCTGCGTGATGTGCCACCGCGGCACGCCGCACATGCCCAACACCATGGACGTGCCCACGGCACCGGTGCCGCAGCGCAAACGCGGCTAAGCGGCCCCCAACGGCGCCCGCATGACGGCATCCCGTTGCACATCGGCGCCCAGCGTGAACGTCTGGGCGCCGACGCGTTCAAATCCCTGTTTTTCGTAAAAACGGATGGCCTTCGGATTGCGCTCCCACACGCCCAGCCACAACGCATCCCCGCCCCACTCCAGCGCGACCTCCCGCACCGCCGCCATGAGCGGCGCCGCCACGCCGCGGCCGTGCCACGCGCCGTCCACGTAAAACCGCTCCAACTCCACCGGGTGCCCAGCGGTCACCTGCTCGTTGCCGCTGCCACGGAACACGCTGGCGTACGCCACCAGCACGCCCTCGTGCTCCACCAGCAGACATACCCGGGCCGGGTCAGCCAACTCGCCCCGCTGCTTGCTCTCCGAAAACGCGTAGTCGAGATACAGCGCCATATCGGCCGGATCATTGTCCGCCGCGAACGTGTCGTGAAAGACACGCCGTGCGAACACGCTCAGCGTGGCGGCATCAACAGCAGACGCGATACGAATCGCTGGGAGTGTCGTGGACATCCGCTGAATCTACCTCACGAGTGGAAGAGCGCGGTCGACAGGCGCGGTGCGCAATCACATATTGCGGCATGTTCGGCATTTCCCGCCTGTCATTTCATGTCCTTGAGTTGTTGCAGCGCGACACACTGTCCAAATCGGGCCGCCTCCGGTGACCAAGGCCTGGGTGGCCGTCTCGCTGGTAGCCGACTTGCTGCACTACTTGGCTCAGCGTGGGTGTGATATCGACGCCTTGTTACGCGAGGCCGGCATCGTCCGCGCCGATCTTGCCGATCCGGAGGGACGGATACCCAGCGAACGAAAGGCCCGACTCAATGCGGCGGCCATCCGAGCCACGGGTGATCCCGACCTCGGCTTGCATATGGCGGAGAGTGTGCGCGCCGGTTCGCTCGGCCTCCTGTCCTTCGTCCTGATGACCAGCGAAGACGTCGCGGAGTTGCTCACGCTTGGCGCTCGGTATTTCGGGCTGCTCATGGCCGGCGGCCGGTACGCCGTGCATCGGGAGGCCAACGCGTTCGTGCTGTCGTTTGAACAGGAACCGGGGATTTTGTGCCCGCAATTCGACGAGCCCCGATATATCGTGGAAAGCGCCCTACTCAGTGCCGTCCGGCAGGTCGATTTCATGACGGCACGTGTGGTGCCTCCGCGATTGGTCACGTTCCGTCATCCGGAGCCGGCGACCGGATCAGCGGAGCACCGTCGGTGCTTCGGAGCGCCGATCGTCTTCAATGCGCCCGCCAACGCGGTGCATTACTCGGCATCGAGCGGTTCGATTCCGGTCCGCGGGGCCCACGCTCAACTGAATGCGACATTTCGCCAGCAGGCCGACGCACTGCATGCATTGCTGCAGCAATCAGGCGGGGTTGCCGAACGGGCGCGTCGAGTCGTGGCAGTACACTTTCGCGGCGCAATCCCTCGCGTACAAATCGTGGCCGCTGAATTGGGTATGAGTGCCCGATCGCTCCAGCGTGCGCTTGCCGCCGAGCAGGTCACGTTCTCGTCACTGGTGGACGACGTACGCCGGGAACTTGCCGTCGGCCTGCTTCGGCAGCGCGGAACCCGTGTCACGGAGGTGGCCTTTCTCCTTGGCTTTCAGGAGTCCTCGTCATTTACGCGCGCTGTTCGACGGTGGACGGGACGACCGCCCAGTGCCCTGCGTGAATCAGGAGCGACATCACAGTAGTGCACGCCGCGAGCTTGTTGGCCTGTGCACTTGCGATATCACCACGGCCGTGCCACGACACAGGTGTGGGCGTGCCCGTGCCGTCCGTCAAACTTCATGGCCACGACTTCAAAGCCGGCGTCGTGCAGCATCTCGACGATGGCCTCATCGCTGTAGATCCGAAATCCGTGGGAAGACACCGGTAGACGCTCCATGTGGGACTGGGGACGGTACGCGAGGACCAGCGAACCGGTTGACCTTAAAACGCGCCGGATTTCCGTCAACACGCCTACCGGCGACTCCCAGAAATACAGCGTATTGACGGTCAGCACCTTATCGAAGGTCGCATCACTCCACGGGAGGGTCGACGCGTCACCGGCCACAAGGGCCAGCCGGCCCGCACGCAGCTCCGGGACATGCGAAGCCCGGGCGGCAGCCAACATTGTCTCGGAGCGCTCCATACCGGTCACGCGGCCGGCACTCACGCGCTGCAGCAGCATCGGCAGCGTTTTGCCGCCACCAAATCCGATCTCGAGCACATGCTCGTGCGACTCGAGGGCCAGCAACGCAATACTCTGCTCATTCATATCCGCGTTGACCGAATTCATCACGGTGCCCATGACCCGCCCCCAGAGGCCCCGGGGTTCAGCCAGCTGGGCCGCGGCATGCCGAGCCATCGCATCCCGCCAGTGGCCAATCATGCCAGTCTCTCGGCGTGCGAAGTCGTGGGAGTGTGCGATACGCGTAGGCGCATGAGCGCGATGCCCCACACAATCAACCACAGCGGCAACAGGGCATTGTTCGCATCAGCCATCAGCGATACCGCCGGCGTCACATTGCGCCACATCGCCACCAGCCCCACCACACCAGCCAGCACTCCAAACCCACTTACCCACCGTGGAAGCTGCCGGTCCAGCCACGCGACCCCACTGAACAACACGAACGCCAGGTTTAACATCAGCTCCCCGAAAAACTCGCCCACATACCGCCCGAGCATGGTGTTGAGCCCATCGAATAGCGCCGTCAGTACCACTTGCTGATCGGATGACGCCGTAGCCCACGTACGCGCCAACTCCCACTGAATACTGGGCCACCGCACCAGTCCCGCCGTCATGAACAGCGCCGACAACAGCGCCGCCGCCGAAGCCAGTCGCACCACGCTGCGGTGCCTCGGCATGGCGTGTACCGCCGAGAGCCCAGCTGCTGCCGGCACCAGCAGCAGTGGAATGGCCGCATATAGCGCCCAGATGGCGCGCCCTTCGCTGCCCAGCGCCAACAGGCGCGGCAGCACTTCGGCGGCCGATCGGTCGAGAATGTCCGGGTAGTCAAACCGGCCGGCCAACAGGGCAAAGACCACGATGAATCCCACCGCTGCACTGAACAGCGACAGGCCGGCCATTCGGCCGCCCGACTGTTCGGGCGATAACCGACCGTTTCCCGTATCCGAGGTTCCATGGCTCATGCGACCGCCCCTCCCACGGACACCGGCGTGGTGACGCTTTCATAGACGCGCAACGCGGAAAACACGCCAAGCAGCTCGCCGAGTCCAACCAGCAGGGTGAGCAACACGCCCTGCACACCACTGGGCATCCCCACAAACCGGAAGTCCGCGTCCTGGAGACAGCGAGCCAGAAACAGAAGGTTCCGTGGCTGCCCACTGGAACGGGCGAGACCGGTATTCGCCAATCCGTACCAGGTTCGCAGGAACCGTTCAAACTGTCCGGGAGACCGGATCAGGGTGACAAAGCGGACCCACGTATTGGAGGAATTGGTAAAGGCGTGCGCCTGCCCCGGGGTCACTTCCACTGCATCACCGGCCAGCAAGGTGAGTGATCGCCCCTCCACCGTCATTTGCAGCGCGCCTTCCAGCACCTCAAACCGTTCGACCAGATGCGTGTGCCGATGCAGCGGCGGGCCCTCCGTGTGCGGCGGCAAGTCAAACTGCACCTCCAGCAGCGATCCGTCCGCGTCACGCTCCCGCCGCAACACCACCATGCGCTCGCCGGTCACGCGGTTCTCGAGTGCGGTGCATTCGGATTGCGGGCTCACCGTTTCCCCCCGAGCCGCACATCCAGGCCTACGGTAGGATTGACGCGTAGTTCGCCATCGAACGTGTTCAGCATGCCCACTCCCAGACGACCGGCCACCGGCCCGCCCAAACGGCCACGGACCCCGGCATCCGTGAAAATTCCACTCTTGAAGCGCTTATCGAGGCTCACCGCCACGCTGGGCGACACGTACAACGCCGTGCGTTCGGCCGAGGTGTAGAACGTGGTACCAAACCGCAAAAAGTTGGTGTTCTTCCCCTTCGTTTCGTTATCGGCCTTGAGAATGGTGGGGTAGAAGCCAGCGTGCACACCAATCTTGCCAAAGCGCAGCTCGATACCCGAGGACGGGTTCCGGAACACCGTGAGGTACACCTGTGGGCCATTGCCTTGCTGGGCTTCGGCGGAATGCGGAGCCAACAACACGAGTACGAGGGCAGCGGGAATCAGGGAGCGCAACATGGGGAGTCCTGTGTGGGTGAACCGCAGCGCCCGATGCAGCTGCGGGTTACTCACAAGGCTATGGTTCGGCGGGGTGGCGTACCCTGACCGGTCGCGCCAAGGCGTTGACCTATTGCGCCAGCTTTTTCGCCGGCGTTGCGCGTTGAGCGAAGCCGCCGCTCTTGACCGGGCATTCGACCCTCGCCCGACAGCATGCCCGAGAGACGTCGCAGGAACAAAATGAACAACTCATCATGTCAATCGATCACTTCTGCTGCCCCACAGCGTGGCACAGACTCTATCTTTTAGTGTTCCCGTGCTGTAACGGACGTCACCGCAGGTAACGCATGGCTGAGATCCTTGAGACGCTGCAACTGCGTCTGGAAGGGAAATATCGGGTAGAGCGAGAATTGGGACGCGGCGGCATGGCCACCGTGTACTACGCGCACGACCTCGTGCACGACCGCGAAGTGGCCATCAAGGTGCTGAATCCCGAGCTGTCGGCCACCATTGGGGCGGAACGGTTCAACCGGGAAATTACCCTCGCTTCGCGGCTCAACCACCCGCATATCCTCGGCTTTTACGAGTCCGGTCAGGCCGACAACCTGCTGTACTACGTGATGCCCTTTGTGCGCGGCGAAGCGCTGCGCGACAAAATTGATCGCGAAGGACAGCTCGGTGTTGCCGATGCCGTGCGCATCATCAAGGAAGTCGCCAGCGCCCTCGGCCACGCGCACGAGCAGAACGTGGTGCACCGCGACGTGAAGCCGGAAAACATCCTGCTCCTCGAAAACGGGCACGCGCTGGTGGCCGACTTCGGTATTGCGCGGGCCGCCACCGAAGGCGACGCACAAAAGCTCACGCAGACGGGCATGGCCATTGGCACGCCTGTGTACATGAGCCCCGAGCAGTCCACCGGCGAAAAGGTGGGGCCCGCCGCCGATATCTACAGCCTGGGCTGCGTGCTGTACGAAATGCTGAGTGGCGAACCGCCGTTCACCGGCAAGAACGCCATGGCCATCATGGCGCGACACGCCATGGAAACGGTGCCGGCCATTCGCATCGTGCGCTCGTCGGTGTCGGAAGAAATTGAAGAAGCGATCTTCGCCGCGCTGGAGAAGTCACCGGTGGATCGCCCCAAGACGTGCGACGAGTTCATCGAAATTCTCGGCACGCCCATGGGTGAAACCACCATGCGCCGCGCCTCGCGCATGACCACCACGCGGCGCATTCCCACTCCCATTCCGCTGCCGCCAACACCCTGGTACAAGAAGACCGGCGTGATGGTGGGGGCTGTCGCAGTGCTTGCCCTGGGCGGCGCTGCGGCGTGGAAGTTCAGCGCCGGATCGGCACCCACACAGCTGGGCGCCGAGGCGCGCAGCATTGCCGTGCTCTACTTCGACAACGATACCAAGGACGCATCGCTCGGCTTCCTCGCCGACGGTATCACCGAAGCCGTGATTTCGTCGTTGAGCGGCATTGAGAAGCTCGACGTCGTGTCGCGCAGTGGCTCCGAACAGTTCCGCGGCAGCACCGCACCGACCGACAGCATTGCCACCACACTTGATGTTGGCGTACTGGTCAAGGGCAATCTCGAAAAGGACGGCGACAAGATTCGCGTGAACGTACGCCTGATTGATCGCAGCAACGCGGAGCTGGGACGCGGCAAGGTGGGGCCGTTTGTCGCCACCTCACTCTCGCTGCGCGACAGTGTGGCGGCGCAGGTGGCGGAACTCATTCGCGACCGCCTGGGCACCGAGATCAAGTTGCGGGAACAGCGCGATGCTACGCGCAACGAAGCCGCCTGGCTGGCGGTGCAGCGCGCCGAAGCCGGACGCAAACGGTTTGAGGCGGCGTTCGGGTCGGGTGATGTGGCCAAGGCCGCCGAGGAACAGCGCGCCATTGATTCACTGCTCATTGACGCGGCGCGCTTGGACCCGCGCTGGGCCACGCCGCTCAATCTGCGCGCCACTGTGGCGTACTACGTGGCGCGACGGAACACCGACTTTGATGTCAAACGGCAGGCCGTGGATTCCGGGCTGGTGTGGGCCAATGAATCGCTCACTCGCTCGGTGGACAACCCCGACGGCCTCGAGATGCGTGGCAATCTCACGTACTTCCGCGCCATCAGTGGGCTCGAAACCGACGGCAGCAAGATCACGGCCGGCATTGACGCGGCGCGCCAGGATCTCGAAAAGGCCACGCAGGTGAACCCGTCACAGGCGGGCGCGTGGAGCACGCTGTCGCACCTGTATACGCGCATCCCCGGCGCCTCCACCGAAGTCATCAACGCCGCCGACAAGGCACTGTCGGCCGATGCATTTCTGGCCAACGCCGCGGTGGTGTACGACCGCGTCTTCACCACCGCGTACGATCAGGAAGCGTTTGACCTCAAGGCTGCGCCGTACTGCGAAAAGATGGCTAAGCGCTTCAAGGGCACCCTGAACGCGTATCGCTGTCAGCTCATGATGATGACCATCCCCAAGCCCAAAAATCCCGACGTCGCGCGGGCCTGGGCGCTGGCCGACAGTGCGGTGACCGCCGCCCCGCAGGTGCAGCAGCCGGTGCAGCGGCTGGTGATGAACATGTACGTGGCCGCTGTGCTGGTGAAAGCCGGCCTCAAGGACAGCGCCAAGGCCGTCGCCGACCGGTCGCGCGGTGATGGGCAGACCGACCCCAAGCGCGAAACGATGCTGCGCGGCGGTTACGTGTACGCGTTGCTGGGCGATACCACTGCCGCCGCCGCCGCCCTCAAGGAGTATCTCGCGGCCAACGAAGACCGCCGCGACTCCTTCCGCGCCGACGCCGGCTGGTGGTTCAGGCCGGTGCAGAACAGCCCGAAATTCCGAGCCATTATTGGCGGGTCATAACCCGCCCACTCGGCGCCCCGCCCACCCGGCGGCCGCGGAAGGCTGACGCCGTCACAGCGCTGTTACTCAAATGAGAAAGCGTTCACTAGGACTGTCACAATGTGAGTGACAGCTTGGAGATTCAGCGTGCCGTATCACGCATTGGCCGACTGCCCGGTTGGCACGTGATCGACGACGAATTTCTGGAGGCAATCCCATGCGCCGTTTTGCATTGTTGTTGTGTGTGTCCGCGCTGGCGCTCGCCAGCGCCTGCTCCGACCGGAGTACGTCGCCAACCGCCGACGCCACCGCTCGTCGCTCCCTGACGCCGGTCCCGGTGTGCCTCACCGCCACCGAAATCGACGCCCTCATTGATGCCGCCTTCGTGGATGGCTCCCCCGACGAGCAGTCCGCGCTCGGCAAGTGGGACAACATCAAGAAGCAGCGCGCCGCCGGTGATCGCGAGGAGGTCATTCAGGAGAAGACCATCGACCTGGTGGACTTCATGCTGACCAAGAAGCAGCAGGGCAAGCTGCTGGCCGAGGCCAATCCGACCACGCTGGCCGCGTTTGCCGACCTGATCAACGCGCTCTTCTGCTACGCCAACCTCGGGCAGTACTACTTCCCGGGCGGCGATGCCTGGTTCATCTACCCCACCGACGACGCGCAAACGGTTGAACGGGAAGATGGGCAGGCGGCCATGCGGCTGCCGGCCAACGCCGTGTTCACCCCCACGCTGGTGACCATCACCCCCACCAGCACGGTGCTCAACACCAAGCTGGACAAGTACCCGCAGAACTTCGAATTCTCGAAGTATCCGGCCAATGAGCCGTTCGCGAAGTTCGTCATCACCGAAGTGTGTGCCGAGACCCCCTCTCCGGAGATTTTCGAAGAGCTGGTGCTGGGGCACAACAAGGCCGACGGCAGCTTCGAACTGCTCCCGGAAGTGCCGTCGCTGCTCACCCGCTGCGCCACTACGCAGGCCAGTGTCCCGGCCAGCATCACCGATCGGCTGCTCAATCTCGTGTTGCCGCGCAAGCTGCACGCGGCGGTCATGTTTGGCGGCGGTGGCGTAGCCGGTTCGGTGCTGGAGCTCAGCCCCATTGGCCCGGTGGATCCACGCGTCAACGTGAGCGCCAACGCCAGCAGCACCACGGCGCCCATTGGCTCGCTGGTGTCGCCGTCGCCCATGGTGACCCTTACCACGCCCAACGGCGTGCCGCTCGATGGCATTCGCGTGGACTTCACCACGCTCGCTGACAGCTATGCCCTGGGCGCCACGGTCTCGCCGAGCAATCGCCTGACCATGGACGCCACCATCAGCAACGATTCGGCGGGTACGGCCAGCGCGACCTGGCGGCTGGGTACGGCGTTGGGCACGTACGGCCTGAGCGCCACGCCGCAGATTGGAGGCACGGTGGCGGTGCCGGGCGTGGAATTCATCCCGGCGCTGCGCACCTTCGAAGCCACGTCCACCCCGCCCGCACAGCTGGTGGTAACACAGGGACCGGCCACCGGCGCGTCGTTTGTCGCGGGCGTTCTGCACACCCCGGCTACGATCGTGGAAGCGCGTGACGCCAGCGGCCGGTTGGTCGAAGGCTTCACCGGCACGATTACCATGACGGCGGCCAGTGGCGCGGCGGCGCAGGCCGTGGGCGGTACGACCGCGAAGACGGCCACCAGTGGCGTGGCCACCTTCGACGATCTGTCCATCACGAAGACCGGCACCTTCACCATGGCGCCCGCCGGCTCGTTCGACGCAACGTCGCTGGCAGCCAGCGGCGCCTATGCGGTTACCATCACGCCGGCCGCGGCCACGACCATTACTGCCGTGAATACGGTCCCGGCCACCAGTGCCGTAAACACCGTGCTCACGCCCGTGGTGGAAGTGCGCGACCAGTACGGCAACCTGCGTCCGGGCACCCCGGTGTACTTCACTCCCACCCCCGACGAGAACAACGTCACCCCGTCGGCGGCCACCACGCTGTCGCCGTCGGGGCAGGCGTCCACGCAGTGGACGGTGCTCTTCGGCACCAACACGCTGTTCGCCGCGCTCGATCCCAGCGCACAGGAAGGACGCTTTGTGGAGTTCACCACCAATGTGGCCACCTCCACGTCGGTGAGCCTCTCCTGCTCCGAGAAGGGCAACCGTGAGCCCATCAACAACTTCGCCGTGCGCCTCACCAAAGCGCCGGCGCAGGGAAACACGGTGCGCCCCATCAAGGCCGTGCAGTTCTACTTCTCGGTGAACGGCAACGCCAAGGCGCCCACCAACTACCCGGTAACGGTGGCGGCCACCTATACCACAGCAGCGGGTGTTGTGGCCACGGTGACCACGCAGGAAGTGCTGGCGTTGCGGGGCAGTGCCTCCGAAGATCTGGCCGGCCGCTTCACCTTCCTCACGCCGTTCACCCCCCGGTCGAATACGCCGGTCATCTTCAAGTTCACCGGCCCCGCGATCAGCAACGAGATCCGGTTCAACGTGGGACCGTGTCAGCCGGGCGACCGGAACTGCCGCTCCAGGTGCGAGGCCAAGACCATCAGCAGCACCGGCTTCAATCTGTTCGCCAACCCCATCGTGCGGGAAAGCATGAAGTTCGACCTGTTCAGCAACTGATGACCAGGGCCACGGTGACGGCGGAGCTACTCCGCCGTCACCGTGATGCCGCGCACGGCATTGTTGCCGTAGCCCAGGCTGTTCCACACAATGCGCTCCGGCTGCACGGCACCACTCGCATCAGACGCACGAGTGCGCAGCACAACAGTGCCCGCCGGGAGCATTAACGGCAGCTCGAAGGGCGTCCATGCGTACGGTGACGCCGGCGCCCCCAGTGTGGCCTCGTGCCAGGCATCGCCTACGGCGATCTCCACCCGCGTAATCGCGCCAGCGCCCGACCACGCCCAACCGCGCAGCGTAGTGTTACACGCCGTCACCGCGTCCGGCGCCGGTGAAACAATCATGGACTTCACCAGCGCGCGCGATACGGGTGTGTGCACACCATCCACATCGTACACGTAGCGCTGCGTCTGGAAGTAGCCGGTGAACGGGGTGGTCCGCAGCTCCAGGGCCGTGAGCCACTTCACGTTGGCCATGCCGTACCAGTTGGGCACAATGAGCCGCAACGGGGCGCCATGGTCGGGGGTGAGCAGCGCACCGTCCATGTGCGTGGCCACCAGCGTATCGGGGTGCAGTGCCACCGCCAGCGGCAGCGCGCGCGCAAAGCGCACGTCTCCTTCGGCATCATCACGAGGCCCCGCGTCGGCGCCAATGGCCACCACCTCCAGCGCGTCGGCGTGCACGCCGACACCCGCCAGCAAAGTGGCCAGCGCTACGCCCGTCCAGCGCGTGGTGCTGACGGCGCCGAATTTCCACGGCTCACCGGTGGGAACCGGGTCCATGCCCAGCCGCCAGTTGCCGGCGCACTCCATGGTCACCAGCACCGTATGCTGGGGCATGGCCGCCAGATCGCTCAGCGAAAACACCACCGGTGACTGCACGGCGCCCAGCACCGACAGCTGCCACCCTGCGTGCGACAGCGGCGTCTCAAAATTGCTGCGCACATACACGCTCGCCGCCGGCGTCACCGCGTGCTGCAGCTGCGGCACCGGGGTTTCCGCGCAGAGCGGATGCGCGCGCACCACATCGAGCGGAGCAGTGAGCGGCACGAACGCGGAGACTGGAGCGGGCATGTGGGTCACAACGGAGGGGAAAAAAGCCAGTCAGCGCGACTCGGGCCGCACAAAGGCACTGGAGATCACGTCGAAGGGAGCCGATCCACGCGCTTTGGCAAAGCCCAGGGAATCGAGGCGCTGCATAAACGCGCGCTCAAACAGCTGGTCGGCCCCCGGACTGACCGATTCACTGCTCGGGAGTGCCGCGATCTGTACGTGCATACGCACACCGGGGACCTGAGCGCTGACCGCCCGCGTGAGATTCTCCAGTGCCATGAGCGTGGACGGCTGGTGCAGATAGAACAGCAGCCCGGTTGAGCGACCGCTGATCGCCTTGCGACTGGACGGCGAGATCACCCGCAGTTCACTGTGCGTCCACAAGTTCATCACCACCCAGAGGCGTACGGTGACATCGCGGAGCCCGCGGGCCGCCAGAGCGTGTCCCAGTTGCTGATAGTCCGAAAACGTGAGCCCCTGGAGCACGTTCTCCACCACCCCGCCATCGGCGTGCAGGTGCCCGTCCACCACCACCGGTGGGAAGATCCCTGGAATGGCCGTGGCCGCGCGGAGCAGGGAACGGGCCCGCACCAGCCCCACCGCGGTGGTATCCAATTCATCGCCCAGCGACCAGAGCCGGCCAATGCCGAGATCGAAGTCGGTGGTGGCAAACAAAATTTGTCGATCCTCCTTGAACGCCGACCGCAGTTCCGAGCGAAACTGCCCGTCGATTACCATGGCCAGCGTGCGATCGTAACGCGCGGTGTTGACCAGTCCACCGGTACGGCGCAGCCAGAACCACCAGTCAAACGTGGGCGCAAAGGTGGTAGCGCGTGCGTACAGTGCCGAGATGCTGTCGAGGGCCGCCGGCGTGCCCAGCAACGCATACGGCGCCTGCAATGCCCCCGTACTGATCCCGGTGACCAGATCGAAGCGTGGCATGGGCGAATCGGTCCGCGTACGCCACCCACGCAGAAAGCCGGCGCCGAAGGCCCCGTTCTGTCCGCCGCCCGAGAGCATCAGCACATCCAGCGTGCGATCTCCCCGCTGTTCGGCGCGCCGCACGAGTCGCGCAATGATCGTGTCCCGCGTGATACGGTCGTGCCGTGCAATGGCGGCGGCATCTTCCTGCAATGTTGCCAGCGATGCCGGTGGACGCGAAACAGCGGCACACCCGGCCGCAAACAGCCCCAGCGTCCCAACCAGCCATGCCATCCCGAGACGTTTTGTCATCCGCATGGGCGGAATATATCAACGAGGCGGCAATCCCCGAACTCGCCTCGACCGAGGTGACTCAACTGGCGCGCTTCACCTTGCGCTGCTTGGCGCGTCGTCCCACCGCCACGGCATCGTCCGCCCACAGGCGCAACGCGTCCTGTTCTTCAATCACTTCGGCGGGGACCTCGTAATACTGCATGACTTCGCCGCCTTCGCCGAACGGCCGGAAGGGTCCCATCCCCTTGGCTTCGTAATGGTGGCGCGTCCGCTCATCCACCTTGAAGTACAGCACGTCATTGCCAATGAGCGCAAAGAACGTGGTGCCGCAATAGATGCCCACCCCGCCAAACATGTCGCGCGCACGAATGTCCGGGAGCGCCCGGGTGAGGTGCTCCAGCACGAACGCGCGGTAGGTGGCCGTAACCGTCATGGATGCATTGTCGGTACCAGCCCCGGCCGCGTCAATACAGGAATTCCCGGCCAGCTGCCTGGTGGGCCCGCAGCGATCCACCAGACACGTGGGGAGCTCATCCGCCCAGGGCCGTGCGCTGCAGGGTGCCGGTCAGCGTCGTTCCGGCCAGGTTGAGAAACAGCTCCCCGTCCGTGACAGACAGCTCGAAGCTCAGACGACGGTCCAGCTGCTCCACGATCGCGTCCGTCAGCTCCCGCTCAAACACGTAGCATTCAATCTGATCCACCTTGTGGATGCGTTCGCCGGCAATCTGCCGCAGCCACACCGTGGGATCCTTGTGCGTGTACACCACCACCCTGGGGGCCGCCTTGCTGGCCTTGTGCAACCGGGCCGCGTCGGGCAAGCCGATTTCTATCCACGTCGTAATGGTACCGGTCAGATCACGCACACTGACCGTGGGATCATCCGGGTCCGAAACGCCTTTCGAGAACCCGATGCCTTCGCGGTATTCCAGGCAATAGGCCAGGAGCCGGGTCACGAAGTACTCCGGCGATTCCGACGGGTGCATGGCCATGCGGAACTCCAACTGCTCGTACACACCACGATCCACGTGCGCGAGCGACACGTTCATGGTGTACATCGTGGAGGTCAGCGCCATGTGCGCTCCGTCACCACGTTCGCGCGCGTGGTCCAAAGGTTGCTCCGTGTGAGGGTACACCCTTTTGTGGAGTCACCTGTGGACATTGTGACATGGCTCATCGTTGGACTCGTCGCCGGTGTGCTCGCCTCACTCGTCGTGGGAGGCGTGGGATTGGTGGGAAACATCGTCGTCGGCATCGTGGGCGCCTTCGTGGGCGGATGGATCTTCCGCCAGCTGGGCGTCAGTGCGCCCCTCCCGGGATTGGGCGGGGTGATCTTCACGGCCTTTATCGGCGCCATGGTGACGCTCCTGTTGCTGCATTTCGTCAGCGGCAGACGAAAAACCGTGGCCTGAGCACGCTCAAGCCACGGTTCGCTGGCGACGCACCCCGCACTTAGCGGCAGTGCGTCAGCCAGCCGTGCCGATCTTCGAGCTGTCCCTTGGCAATGCCAAGGTATTCCGTCTGCAACTGCTTGGTGATGGGGCCCACGCGCCCGGCGCCAATCGTGATGCGGTCGATGCTACGCACCGGTGTCAACTCGGCCGCCGTGCCCGTAAAGAACACTTCGTCGGCCATGTAGAGCATCTCGCGCGGAATGTGCAGTTCGCGCACCGGAATGCCGGCGTCGGCCGCCAGCTGCATAATGGTGTGGCGCGTAATGCCGCCGAGAATGCTGCCATCGAGCGGCGTCGTGATGATGGTGCCCTTGGACACCATGAACACGTTCTGCCCGGAGCCCTCGCTCACCACGCCGCTGGGGCTCAGCGCAATGCCTTCGGCGTAGCCGTTGGCGATCGCTTCCATCTTGATGAGCTGACCGCTGAGGTAGTTGCCGGCGATCTTGGCCATGGCCGGAATGGTATTGGGCTGCACGCGCTGCCAGCTGGAAATGCACGCGTCCACACCGGCGTCGAGCGCTTCGTCGCCCAGATACGCCCCCCAGGGCCAGCAGGGGAGATACGTCTCCACCGGCGCGCCAATGGGCACCATGCCCGCCGTGCCGTAGCCGCGCACGACCATGGGGCGTAAATAGCACGACTCGACCCCGTTGCGGGCCACCACTTCGCGCGACGCCTCGAAGAGCTCGTCCAGCGTGTAGGGCACATCCATGCGATAAATCTTGCACGAATGCAGCAGCCGCTCGAGATGCTCGCGCAGTCGGAAGATGGCCGGTCCCTTGGGGGTGCTGTAGGCACGGATGCCTTCAAAGGCCGACGATCCGAACTGCACGGAATGGCTGAGCACGTGGATCGTGGCGTCGGCCCACGGAATGAAATGGCCATCGCGCCAGATCCACTGCGTCTCGGTAATGCGGCTCATGTGCGGAAGTGCTGAAGGAGCGGAGAACGATCGGCAAGCGATCAGAGCAGGGACTTCACGGCGCCGCCGTCCACCAGCACGGCCTGCCCCGTCATGAATCCTGCCCGCGTAGAACACAGGAAAGCTATCACGGCGGCCAGCTCCTCGGGGCGTCCCACCCGCCCCAGCGGCGACTCCGCCGCCCAGCCGGCAAAGATCGACTCGGGGGAGGCCCCGGTACGCACGGAATTGGCGGCCGCCAGGTTATCCAGCCGTTCCGTGGCCGTGAATCCCGGCAGGACCGAGTTGACGGTCACCCCATCACGCCCCACTTCATCGGCCAGCGTGCGCAGATACCCAGTGACCGCCGCCCGCAGGGCATTGCTGAGCACCAGCCCGCCTTGCGGGCGCTTCACGGCCAACGAGGTGATGGCAATTACCCGCCCCCACTTTTTCGCCTGCATGGCCGGCACAAACGCGCGCGTGAGCTCCACCACACTACGTAGCAGCAGATCGGTGGCCGCCTGCCAGGAACTCCATTCGTGGCCCATGGGGGTGCCGGTTGGCGGCCCCCCGGTGTTGCACACGAGGATGTCCAACCCCTTCGGATACGCCGCCTGCACATGCTGCACCACGTGAGCGATCCCCTCGGAGGTGGCCAGATCGGCCTCCAGCGCCGTGACGGTCACGCCATGCGCTTCCAGCTTGGTCTTGGCGCTGCGAATGGCCTCGTCGCTGCGCGCGCAGATCACCAGCTCGACTCCCTCCATCGCCAGCTCCTCGGCGGCGGCGAACGCGATGCCACGGCTCGCACCACACACCAACGCCACCTTGCCCTTCAGACCAAGATCCATCAGCCCTGCCCTCCGTTGCGCATCGGCGTGCCGGAGCGCAGGTAGTCGTCAGACTTGTCAATCCAGTCCTGACGCGGCGGGTTGAAGATGTCCACGTCGAGCGTGTCTTCCAGCGCTTCGGCCCGGTGACGCACCATGCTGGGAATCACCAGCACCTCTCCGGCCCGCACATCGACATAGGTGTCACCCGGATTGTCGGCGTGCTCACCAATCCAGAAGCGCAGCGCCCCCGACAGGATGTACGTGATCTGCTCGTTGATGTGATCGTGCGCCGGCACCAGCGCGCCCTGCTTGAGATACACATGGGCCAACATCTGCTTTTCCGTGTACACCAGCCGGCGACCGATGAGCGGCGTGAGCTCCTCAACGGCCATGTCATCCCAGGCAATCTTGCGAACGTCAGTCGGATTCTCGGTCATGTGCAGCGAGGCAGGGAGGGTGGGAACAGCAGGAGTCAGACGGAGCGGTGAAACGGTGGGCCATGCGGATGGTACGGTGGCAACGGCAATACCCGACGCGACTGGGGCAGTGTACGCCGTGGCCGCTGCCGCGCGCGCCGCGGCCGTCTGCGCCTGCCGCGCGGCCAGTGCCGCCTGACGCGCCGCGGCCAGCTTGTTCTCTTTCCGCAGGTCCCAGAGCATCCAGCCGCAGAAAGCCACTCCGGCGCCGAAGGTCAGCAGCGTGTCGTACGGCAGCATCGGCGCCGCGTCCCCGTTGTCAGCGCTCGGCCACGAAGACTGCCTGCTGCACAAACCGGGGGGTCGTGATTTCCTGCACCAGCAGCCGAGCCAGCGCCGCACGCGACACCTGACTGCCGGCGCCCACGGAAACCGTGGTATCCATTTGCGCGCGCTCGGAGTCCGCCCCCTCGGTAAGCTTGGCCGGCTTGACCACGGTCCAACCACTCAGATGACTGGCGCGTACGTAGCGCTCCTGTTCGTCGCGGTCTTCCATCATGCCATCGTGCGCCGAGCGCCGGGCAAACATGGTGCGGATCTTCATGGTGAATCCCACGTTGCCGGAGGACTCTCCCGCCATGGCACTGGTGACCACCACAAGGCGCGACTGCTCAAGCGTCTTCATGGTACTCACAATCAGCTTGGTCGCGGCGGCGATATACGGCACCCGCGCATCGTCTTTGTGCCCCAGCATGACCACCGCCGCATCGGCCCCCCGCAGCACTTCGCGCACCGCGGTTGGATCGGCCAGCGATCCCACAATGACGGTGGCGTGTTCGGGGACCTGTTCCGACGGCTTGGCCCGATAATGCAGCCGCAGGGTGTGCCCTGCCGCGGTCGCCGCGTCAATGAACTGCTGGCCCAGCCGGCTGGACGCGCCATAGACGGCAATAATCATGAGACAGCGCCCTCGCAGCGGCGGGTCCCGTTGTTGTGTGCTAGAATGGAAAAAAGCGCCATGCTACAACTTGCACTCGCACCCAACGGTCCGCCATGACGGTTACGCCACCTCCCGTCCCCTCCGATATCGAGATTGCCCAGCAGGCGATCATGCGTCCCATTCGTGACGTTGCCGCCGATCTGGGGTTGGGGGAAGACGACATCGACCTGTACGGGAAGTACAAAGCCAAACTGCCGCTGTCCCTCGCTTCAGCGCCCCCCAAGGGGCGCCTGGTGCTGGTCACGGCCATCAACCCCACGCCAGCCGGTGAAGGGAAAAGCACCGTCAGCGTTGGCTTGTCGCAGGCGTTCCGCCGACTGGGACACAATGCCGTGCTCTGCATGCGAGAACCCAGCCTGGGTCCGGTGTTTGGGGTCAAGGGCGGCGCCGCTGGTGGCGGCTACTCGCAGGTGCTGCCCATGGACGACATCAACCTGCACTTCACCGGTGACTTTCATGCCATTGCCAGCGCCCATGCGCTGCTGAGTGCCATGATCGACAATCACCTGTATCACGGCAACGCGCTGGGGCTCAACCCCAAGGGCATCACGTGGCCACGCACCATTGATATGAACGATCGGGCGCTGCGCAGCGCCATCATTGGAATGGGCACCGGCAACGGCACCATGCGGGAAGAGCGGTGGGTCATCATTCCAGCCAGCGAAATCATGGCCATTGTGGCGCTGGCCTCCGATGCGGAGGATCTGGAACTGCGTCTGGGCAACATCGTGGTGGGCACGACGCTCGGCAAAGAGAAGAAGCCGGTGCGAGCGCGTGATCTGGGGGCCACGGGAGCCATGACGCTGTTGCTCAAGGACGCCATTCGCCCCAACCTGGTGCAAACGCTCGAAGGCGGTCCGGCCATTCTGCACGCCGGTCCGTTTGGCAACATCGCGCACGGCTGCAACTCACTCGTTGCCACCCGCGTGGGACTCGCGCTCGCCGACCTCGTGGTCACCGAAGCCGGCTTTGGCAGCGATCTGGGCGCCGAAAAGTTTTTCGATATCAAGTGCCGCGCCGGTGGGCTCAATCCGGAAGCGGCCGTACTGGTGGCCACCGTGCGCTCCCTCAAGATGCAGGGCGGCGTTGCCAAGGCGGAGCTGGATCGCGAAGACCTTGGCGCCCTCGAGCGCGGACTCCCCCACGTGGCGCATCACGTGCGCAACGTGCAGCAGTTTGGTGTGCCGGTGGTGGTGGCCATCAACCGCCGCACCAGCGATACCGACGCGGAGCTGCGTCTGGTGGCCGACTACGTGGCTACGCTGGGGGTGCCGGTGGCCATGTGCAACGTGTGGGCCGAAGGCGGGGCGGGCGGGGAAGCGCTGGCGCACGAGGTGCTGGGCTTGCTCAACGCCAAGACGTCGGCCTTCGCTCCGCTGTACGCCACGGAACAGCCCATCCGCGACAAGATTCGCACCGTGGCGCGCCGCGTCTATGGCGCCGATGGTGTGGACTTCTCGAGTGCCGCCGAGAAGAGCATTGACTGGCTGGAAGCCAACGGCATGGCACACACGCCGGTGTGCATGGCCAAGACCCAGTACTCGCTTACCGATGACGCGTCGCGACTGAACGTGCCCACCGGGTTTCGCATGACGGTCAACGAAGTGTACGGCTCGGCAGGCGCCGGGTTCGTGGTGGCCAAGTGTGGCGACATCATGACCATGCCCGGGCTGTCAAAGAAGCCGGCAGCGGAAGGCATGCGCCTGCGGGCCGACGGCACCATTGAAGGGCTGTCCTGATGTCAGCTGGTGCTGGCGGTGCGCGTCATGACGCCGGAGATGAACAGATACAACTCAGTCCAGGCGCGTTTCACGTCGGCGTTCCACTGATCGCCAAGGCCCTGCTCGAGCGCCCAGAGCAGGGCCGCTCCTACCGTTTCGTAGTGCGCCACCACCACACCGTACCCCACATGGCGCCGGGATAATGCCTGCAGCTCTTCAATGATCTGCGGCGGGTAGTCCAGCATCTGCACGAGTGTATCGATCGTCTGGAGAAACTTCTCGTGCTGCACATACATAGGCTTCCCGTCAAAGAGCAGCTTGGCTGACGGGTCAATCTCAAAGAGACGTGTGTAGAACAACTGAGCGGCGAGCGCGCGCATGGGCACGAGCGTTGCCCACGATTCGCGGATGATGCGTTCAGCGCTGAGATTCATGGGACACTAGGGGAATGGAGTCTACGCCAATTCGATGGGGGCGAGCGCACCACGCGTCATATTCTGCAGCTGCGCCCTGAGGGCGGGAAGTTCACTGCGCGGCAATTTCACCGCGAAGGTGGCTTCCACGTCAAAGGTCTGATGCTCCACCTCGGCCTGCAGCGTGAGAAGGAGCTGCTGCACGGCGCCAATGTGCGCGTAACTCACGCGAAAGGTGGCGATGACGCTATCGACCCGCAGCTCGGTGGGAAGGAGGAGCAGCGCTTCCTGCACCGCTCCGCCGTAAGCTTTCACAAGGCCACCCGTTCCCAACTTGGTGCCGCCGTAGTAGCGCGTCACCACTGCCACAATCTCCCCAATACCGCAGTGCTGCAGTACGGTGAGCATGGGACGGCCGGCCGTGCCGTGCGGTTCGCCATCGTCGCTCATCCCAATGCGATCGGTGCTTCCCGGCGGGCCCACCACGTACGCCCAGCAATTGTGCGTGGCGTCGGGGAATTCGACGTTTATCGACCTGATGAACGTCTGCGCGTCTTCGGGCGATGACGCGCGCGCTACCGTGCACAGAAACCGGCTCCGGTCGATGACCTGCTCGACACGGTGCACACCCTTCGGTACCGGGTAGCGCGCGTCACTCACGCCCGCTCACTCACTTGTACGGGCTATCGGACCGGCGTGCGCTGCCACCACTGCCGCCACTGCGCCCGCCGCCGCTGTTGCCGGCGCCACCACTCCCGCCACTGTTGCCGCCACCGCCCCCCGGACGGCGCGGGCCGCGACGCGCACCGCCGCTCACCTTGGCTCCTTCGGGCGGACGCTCAGGGCCGCGGGCAGCCGGCCCACTGGACGAACGCGCCGCTGGACGCGCCGGCTTGCTGGTCTTGCGCTCCGCCTCGGCCTGTTGCGCCGCCGTGCGGCGCGCCACCTTGGCCGCAGCCCGCGCGCGATCTTCCGCCTTTTTCTTGCGGATCTCGGCAATGCGCTCGGCGATCGGGACTTCCAGTTTGGCCTGCGGCTTCGCGGTGTAGTCGAAGTCGGGGACCGTCACGCGCGGCAACTGCTTCTTGATCGCGCGTTCGATGAGCTTGAGCTCCCCTTCTTCTTCCGGGCTCACAAAGGTGAACGCTTCACCGGTGGCTTCGGCGCGAGCAGTACGCCCCACGCGGTGAATGTAGTCTTCGGCTGCCACCGGCACGTCGAAGTTCACCACATGACCCAGCGCTTCCACGTCAATGCCGCGGGCGGCGATGTCGGTGGCAACCAGCACCTGATAGGCGCCGTCCTTGAAGCCGGCGAGTGCCTGCGTACGCTGGCTCTGCGACCGGTTGCCGTGAATACGCTCGGCCTTGATACCGGCCGCGACCAGCTGCGACGCCAAACGATTGGCGCGGTGCTTGGTGCGGGTGAACACCAGCGCCTGCGGCATGTCGCCACGCTTGAGCAGCGTAACGAGGAGCGCACTCTTGAGGTCCTGCGCCACCGGATACACCGCCTGCGTAATGCCTTTGGCAGGTGCGGCGGTGCGCTGCAGGTTGAGCGTGACCGGCTTGCTGAGCATCTCCTGCGCCAGCGCCGCAATTGGCGGCGGCATGGTGGCGCTGAAGAACAGCGTCTGCCGTTTGTTGTTGGGCAGGTGACGCAGAATCTTCTTGATCTCGGGGAGGAAGCCCATGTCGAGCATACGATCGGCTTCGTCGAGCACGAGATACTCGAGGGCCTCGAGTTTGGCGTACGGCTGCCGGAAATGATCGAGCAGACGCCCCGGCGTGGCAATGATTACATCGGCGCCGCTGCGGAACGCGTGTTCCTGTGGCCCCATACCTACGCCACCAAACACCGCGGCACCCGTGAGGGGCGTGTGAATGGTGACGTCTTTCAGACTGTCATGAATTTGCGCGGCCAGTTCGCGCGTGGGCGTGAGCACCAGCGCACGCGTCTTGCCGCGCGGCTTGCTCATGAGATGATGCAGGATGGGGAGCAGGAACGCGTAGGTCTTGCCGCTGCCGGTCATGGCGCAGGCCAGGAGGTCGCGCCCTTCGAGCGCCGGCGGAATGCTTTCGCCCTGAATGGGCGTGGGCCGGGCAAAGCCGAGTTCCTTGAGACCCTGCAGAAGACTCGGGTGAAGCTGAAGCGTGGAAAACGTCGGTGTAGCAGTCACGTATGGTTTCTGGATTATGTGTATCCTTGAAACCTCGCCACTTGCTCGCTAAAGCGGTACCTGTGTAGGCAGGCAACAAACAGCCCGTCGGAGCGCACGAAGGCCGGAGCACGCGGAGAACAGCATGCTGTTTCCTCCGTACGCTCCGGCCTCCGTGACCTCCGACGAGCTGTTTCTCACCCCGTCGCCGCGATTTCCTCGCCCGGATTGATGAACTGGTCGCTCTCCAGCTGGTATTGCCGGCTGTAGAGGTCACGGTACCGGCCGCCCAGTGCGAGCAGTTCGGCATGCGTTCCCCGCTCCACGATTTCCCCGTGCTCCAACACCAGAATCTGATTGGCACTGGTGATGGTGGAGAGCCGGTGCGCAATCACGAAGGTCGTGCGCCCTGCGCGCAGGCGGCGCAACCCTTCCTGAATGAGATGTTCGCTCTCGCTGTCGAGGCTGGAGGTGGCTTCGTCGAGAATGAGCACGCGCGGATTGGCCAGAATGGCGCGCGCAATGGCCACGCGTTGCCGCTGACCACCAGAGAGCTTGACCCCACGTTCGCCCACAATGGTGTTGTACTGCTCGGGGAAGCCCTGAATGAACTCGTGCGCGTTGGCAATCTTGGCCACCTCGATGATTTCTTCGTCGGTGGCGCCGGGCTTGGTGAAGGCAATGTTCTCCTTCACCGTGCCGTCAAAGAGAAAGTTGTCCTGCATGACCACGCCCAGATGCCGGCGATAGTCGCGCAGCTTGAGGTCGCTCACCGGAATGCCATCCACCTTGATGTGCCCATGCTGCGGCTGCGCAAAGGCCATGATGAGCGAGATCATGGTGCTCTTGCCGCTGCCGCTGGATCCGACGAGGGCGGTGGTGGTTCCGGCTGGCGCCTCGAAGCTGATGTGCTTGAGCACCGGCACGTTCTCTTCGTACTCGAAGCTCACGTCGTCGAATTGCACACGCCCCACCACCTGCGGCACCGACTGCTTGCTGGCGTCTTCCTGGTCTTCGGTGGCCATGTCGCGCAGCTCGCGAATGCGATCGAGTCCCGCAAACGCTTCGGTGATTTGCGTGCCGATGCTGGCCACCGAAATGAGCGGCGCCGTCACCATGCCAATGAAAATCAGGAACGTGAGCAGCTCACCAATGGTGGTCGTGCCGCGCATGACATCCCCGCCACCCACGTACATCACGATCACCCCGATCACACCCACGACGGCGAGCCCCAACGTGCCGGTGAGGGACGTGCCGGTGATGGTTTTGGCGATGTTCTGGAAGAGACGCTGCACGCCTTTGCCAAACACCTCCTTCTCACGCTCTTCGGCGGTGTAAACCTTGATGAGTCGAATGCCGCCAAGTGTTTCGGTCAGGCGACCGGTGACTTCGGCGTTGATGACGCTGCGCTCGCGGAAAATGGGACGTAGCCGCTTGAAGGCCACACTCATGCCCGCGCCGAACACGGCAATGGGCAATACCGTCGCGAGTGTCAACTTCCAGTTGAGGTGCAGCAGCACGCCCATGGCGGCCAGCGCACTGAGAATGCCGCCCGTGAGCTGAATGAGTCCGGTGCCAATGAGATTGCGAATGCCTTCGGGGTCACTCATGACCCGCGACACCAGCACCCCGCTCTTGGTGCTGTCGAAGTAGCGCACCGGCAGACGAATGAGATGCCCCTGCACCTCTTCGCGCAGGCGGGCAATGGCCTGCTGGGCGGCGACGCTCACCACCTGCGACAGCGCGTAACCGGTGAGGGTCTGGATGATCGTGGCGCCCAGTCCGGCCAGCGCCACCAGCCCCAGCATGCGCATGTCCTTGTTGGGAAGTACCTCGTCGAGCACGAACTTCGAGGAGTACGGCAGCACGAAGCTGGACGCACGGCTGATGAGCATGAGGACCAGCCCAATGCCCACAGACTTTTTGTGCTGCAGGATGAGCGCGCGGGCTTCGCCCCAGGCGCGCTTGCTGTCGTACTTGGGCTTCTTTGGTGCAGCTGTTGGAGGAACCATCCTTCTAACTTAGCCGCGGCGCGCGCATGTGCTGTCCCGCGCCCCACGGGATCCCCTCCCACGGCGACCGGCTATGGCGTGGGGCGCACCCAGACCAGGCCACTGTGCGCCCGGAATCGCAGCGCCGTGGTGGGGTCCTGGTCGGCGAGGAAGTCGAGCACCCGTTCTTCCCCGCTCCCCACACGGTAGGACACCGTGACGGCGGTTTCCTGCCCCGCATCCATCGTTTCCACCTTGGTGATGGGGAAGCGCCCCTCCTCCATGGCATCAAGCGTCAGCACCACGGTATCCGGCAGCAGTTCCAGCGTCTGGTGGTCGTACTTCCAGAAGTTGGTGGTCCAGACGCCCATGACCCCCGGCGGGAGCGGGGCGTGTCCGCGGGAGGGACGGTTGGCAATCGCGACTATGACCACCAGGATCATGGCCACCGCGACAATCCACCAACGCGTCTCCGCGACGGTGTTGGCGGACGCACTGCCCCCCTTGGCGGCGGGCGCACTGGCCCGCCGAGCCGCCGCAGGGGCTTTGGCCGCCGCTTTGGCCACCGGTTTCGCGTTGGGCTTGGCCGCCCGCGCCGCCACTGGCCGCGGACGCGGGAGGGGGATTTTGGCGGGCTCGAGTACCTGATCCACCCATTCGTCCGTCGTCTTGGTGGACGGCGTGGGCTCCAGAACCAGATCCACCCATGCCTCCGGCGCCGGCGTGGGCAGTTCCTCAACGACCGGGTCCACGGGAGCGGCGGCGAACGATTCGGGCGCAGCCGGCAGCAGCTCGGCAGACGGGGGCAGCACCGTCTCCAGCACTTCCGGCACAACCGGCGGCAGGGCAGCAGCCACATCGGTCTTGCGGCGGCGTGGCTTGGCCACCGTGTCCGAGGCGTCGCTGGTCTTCTTGCGACGGTCACCACGCTTGGCCGTTTTCGCGGGGGCCTCCAGCGGGAGCGTCGCCGCCGTGCTCTCAACGGGCTCCGCGGCGGACTCCGCCACCGGCGCTTCCGAGATGGGCGCGTCGGCATCAGGAACCGCGGGGGTGCGCTTGGCACGCGAACGCCGAGGTTTCTTCGGGGCCGGGGTTGTGGCAGTTCCCTCCACCGGGGGCGTCGGCTCAGTCGCGGCCTCTGCATTCTCCACCAGAGGCGTCGGCTCAGTCGGCGCTATTGGCGCCGCCGCGCTCTCCAGCGGTTCCTCGTCGGGCATGTACAGAAAGGCCTCACCGAACGCCGACGCAAAGTCGTCGCGGACAAGCGGAGTCACCTCCGTGGCCAATGCCTCATTGGCGTCAGTCGCGGGGTGGTCCGTGATTATCTGCTGCGCACGTGGCCTGGAAGGCCGCTTTTGCCGACGCGGTGTACTGCCCATCTGTCTGCCTGACATACCCTTGGTGGAGGCCGGTGGGGTGGGCCCGCATGCGCACCCCCTCATTCACCCAAAGGGACGATTAAGCGCGCGCCGGGGAAACGCGTCGCGCTTGAGGGGCGCCCACCGCCTAGCACCGGCCAGGAGCCGGCGCTGGTCGGCGTTTTCTGAATTTTTCTTTTTTAGCGCCACCACAAAAGCAGAAATGAGTCATTACAAAATCACTTAGCAATTTTTGCTTGGTGGACGGCTGATTACATCGCGCGGTTTACCAGGGCCTCAATGCGCTTGAGATGCTCCGGCGAAGGGAGCGCGCCGCGCATCCCCTGCGTGTTGTCGTTCACGTACTTCACCTGCGCCGTGCCGGGAATGACGCAGGTCACCGCCGGGTTGGCGACGATGTACTTGAGGAACAGCTGCGCCCAGGTGGCCGCGTCGAACTCCTTGGCCCACTCCGGCACCGGGGTCTGCAGCACGTTCTGAAAGACCCGCGTCCGCCCGAACGGGAGGTTCACCAGCACGCCAATCCCCTTCTCCCGGGCCAGCGGCAGAATGCGTTCGGCGGCGTTGCGGTTGTCGGCGGCGTAGTCGATCTGGATGAAATCGAGCGTCTCGCTCTGCATGAGCTGCTCGAGCTGCG